>PLMF01000241.1 GCA_003142355.1 Bryobacterales bacterium | reverse complement strand
TCTACCAGGACGTGCCAGGCCTGCTCGTTGCCTCGCAGACACTCCTCGACCAGGCGTGCGTTGGTCCAGCCGCTCCCCGGAGACAGGCTCATTTACGCGCTCCGGCGCCGGGCCCGTGCCAGCAAAGCTCCTCGATATTCCAAAGCGTGTAGTGCTCCAGAACGGCGGGCCGGAAGTTCTCCAGCCCCTTCCTGGCCCCGGTCAGAATGTTGGGGCTCACCAGCGGGATGAGCGGCAGGTTCTCCATCAGCAGTTCCTGCACGCGATCGAACAATGGCTTGCGCTCCGCGTATTTCCGCGTCACCATCTGCCGCCGCATCAAGCCATCGATCTCGGCTTCCCAGGCGGTGGCGGGCGACTTCTGCTGGGGATTCCACAGATGCGTTCCGCCGCTCGAAAGCCACACGTTCATGTCCACATTGGGGTCCGCGTCGGCCTCGGCCAGCGCCAGCAGGCAGGCTTCATAATCGTGCGTCCGCGACACCCGGTCGAGCAGGCTGCGAAACTCCAGGGGGACCACGTGGACATCCATGCCCAGTGGCTTCAGATCGTCCTGGATCAGGGTGGCCATCTGCACCCGTTCCGGGTTGCCCGAGCTGGCTATGATTGAAAACTCCACCCTCCTGCCTTGGGGATCCTTCAAAGCCCCGTCCGGCGACCACGTGAATCCGTCGGCGGCCAGCAGTTCACGCGCGCGAGAGACAGAGCGGACAGGGCGCGAGAGTTGGGCGTCGATCCAGGCCTTGTTGCCCGGGGGAACGGGCCCCGAGAGCGGCGCCGCAAAGCCCAGATAGACCAGGCGAACGATGGCCTCGCGGTCGATGGCCAGGGAAACGGCCTGGCGGAAACTGCGCCGGTGAAGGAACGACGGGGAGAGGCCGTTGAGATTGAAGAACAGGAAATTGTACTCGAGGCCCGGACCAAGGTTCTGCAGCGAGTATCCGCGGCGTTCCCGGTCCTTTTCCAGGACGGAATAGTTCCTGGCGCTGGCGCGGCTGATCACGTCCGATTCTCCGGATTGAAACCGCATCACCTGCATGTCCTCGGTGCCGGCCATCAGGAAGTCCACCTCCGCCAGATACGGCAGCCGGTTCCCCGCCTGGTCCGCCTTCCAGTAATACGGGTTGCGCTCCAGGACGATGCGCTGTCCGGCCACGTACTCTTTGAAACGGAACGGGCCGAGACCGGCGATTTCGGCGGGTGGTGTTCGAAGACTCCAGGCCTCGGTCAGCTTTCCGGCCCGCCAGGCCTGTTCCAGGCGGTGGCGCGGCAGAATGGAGAAGCCATCGAACAATCGTTCGGCGGCGGCATAGGGCTGAGGCAGTTCAAAGGCGACATGGTAAGCGTCGATCTGGCGAACGACGATCGGTTTCCCTTCCAGAATCAGCAGGTCGCGCTGGGGCGAATTGACCTTATCGTCCATCATCGCCTGGAACGTGAAGACCACGTCGCTGGCGTCGAAGGGGTGCCCATCCGAGAAACGCAGGCCCTGCCGCAGCTCCAGAACGTAGCGCAGACCGTCGGCGGAGACGGTCCAGGACTTGGCCAGCGCGGGCTCGGTCTGCTGGGACCCTCGATTGATGTGGATCAGGTCCGCCATCATCCGATGGAGCACCTCTCGCGAGGCGTTATCCCCGGCAATCACGGGATTTAGCGTCTTCGGCTCGGTACGCTGGGCGAAAACCAGTCTGCCCCCGGGACGTCCGGTCAGGCCTTGAACCACCAGCAAATCCTCGGCAGCCCCGTGCAGGGAGCAGGTCAGCACCAGTGCAGCCAACTTGGTGTACCGACTGTTGGGCCAAGCCGTCACCGCCACTGTGAGCTAGTTTATCCGATTGCGGAAAAAAGCGGTATTATCCAAAGATTACCGGTGCTAACCGGGTCTCTTGCGCGCCAGGAACAGGTATAATGCTTGCTGCGGTCGAATTCACACAGTCGAGTCGAGAAGGAGGTCGTTTATGGCGTTTTGTGGAAGTTGTGGCGCCCCGGTAGAAGGCAAGTTTTGTGCGAAATGTGGTACGCCCATGGATGCGGCCGTTCCGCCGCCCGGCGCCACGCCCGGCGGGGCCGCCTTTCAGCCCGCCCCGGCTGCCACGGGGATGACGGATAACGCGGCTTCGGCGCTGTGCTACGTGCTGGGCCTGGTCACGGGCATACTGTTCCTGGTGCTGGCCCCTTACAACCAGAACAAGACCATTCGGTTTCACGCATTCCAATCGATCTTTCTGAGCATCGCGTGGATCGTGGTCTCGATGGTGATCAACATCGTCTTCGGCGCATTGCATATGTGGAGCCTGTTGTTTCTGTCTCCGCTGATCGGGCTGGCATTCTTCGTCCTGTGGATCTATATGATCATCACGGCCTACCAGGGGAAGAAGGTGGTTCTGCCGGTGATCGGGCCGATCGCGCAAGGGCAGGCCTGAAACCGGAATTCGGGCGGTCCGCGTCTCCAGTAGTGTGACGCGAACTCTGGTCTTGTTGGCCGTGGTGTTGGCCGCGGGCGGCGGCCCGGGGCAACGCCGGCGAGGACCTCACCGCGGGCCACTCCATGATGGCCGATCCCGAGGTGCGCGCCGCTCAGGAGCGCTTCATTTCTTTCGCTGCGGACCGGGTGCAACTGCTGCGGGACGTGCTGCGCAATGCGGCGGAGCCGGACGAGCGCGCCACGGCGGCGGCGGTGATCGGGTACGCGCCCAGGAAGCGGGAGGTCGTCAACGACCTGCAATACGCCATCCAGGATCCGGACGAATCGGTGCGCGCCAATGCCATGCGGCGAGGGGCAGCGCTCGACCAGATCCGCGACAGCGCGCTGCCGGCTTTGGCGGAAATGGCGCGGTGGAAGACGCTGCGGTATGCGCTGCCGTCTTTCCTGCTGCTGGGACGCGCGGCGGGCATGGCGGACGCGGAACTTCACCAGCTCTGGGAAAAAGGAGAGCGAGAGCCGGTGATCCGGCAGGCGCTGGGCCAGAGCGGCGCCGCGGCGCGGCAGAAACGCGGGGGTTAGGATGGGACTCACGAGACGGCAGCTTCTGGCAGCCGCGGCGGCCGGCGCAGGGCGCGCGGCGCAGCAGTATAAAGCCGGCGGCGCGAAACCACGAACCAAGCCGCCGGTCTGCCTGTACTCGAAGCAGTTGGCGAAGGTGCAGTACGACGAGCTAGGCAAGGTGCTTCGCGACCTGGGTTTCGACGGCTGCGATCTCTCGGTGGAACCGGGCGGACACGTGCTTCCGGAACACGCGCAGGCCGACCTGGTGCGCGCGGTGTTGGCTGTCACCGACGTGGGGCTCGTCGTTCCCGTGTTCACGACTTCGATTACTTCCCCGGCCGACCCCAACATCCGGCTCGTACTGGGCATCGGGAACTTCATGGGGGTGCCGCTTTTCAGGCCGGGCGTCTGGAAATACAACGGCACGTCCGAGATTGAAGCGCGGCTGGCGCAAGTGCAGGGCGAGATTGCGGGACTGGCGGCGGTAGGCCGGGCCTCCGCCATGGCGATGGGCCTCCGCAACGTCGCCGGCGACAACGTGGGCAGCGCCGTATGGGACACCAACCTGATCATTCGCAGCCTGGACCCGCAGTGGGTGGGCTACGATTTCGACCCCGGCTCGGCCACCGCCGCGGGAGGCGTCGACGGCTGCTGGGTGGCGCTGCGCCTGGCGCTGCCGCGGTTGAAGATGGTGACGCTCAACGATTTCAACTGGACCAAAGACGCGGGCGGGGCGTGGAAAGCGACCCCCTGCCCGCTGGGCGAAGGGATGGTGGATTGGTCCAGGTTCTTCGCCACGCTGGCGCGCGTGAAATTCACGGGGCCGCTCTCGCTCGAGATGGGGTACCGGCCGGCGAAGGAAATCGAGGCTATCGGGCGCGATCTGGAATTTGTGAGGAAGCAGGTGGCGGCGGCGTACCCGAGCTGAGGGGTCGGCAACCGCTCTCTTACGTTCGCGGCTCTGAAACGCGGTCACATGTTTGCAGGCGCTTACGGAGCCGCGAACGTAAGAGAGCGGTTGGTCAGTTCTCGGTGGAGTGCAGTCCGCCGGCGCCGGGGCCGAAGGAGATGTTGCCGCGCTGGGGGTCGTCGTCGAGCGGCGTACCGCAGTTCCACAGGCAGGCGCCGCAATACACGCACTTTTCGCGATCGAAGACGGGAACGCCACCGGGACCGGGCGTGATGGCCTGGCCGGAGCACATCTCGATGCACATCTTGGCAACGCAGCGCTCGCAGAAATCGGGATAGATGAAGCGCACATGATCGGCAAAGCCGGGCGGCGCCTGCACCTTTCCGCCGATTAAGAGCGCGTCCTGGTGCGAGACCAGCAATTGGCCGTCGTAGGGAATGGCGGGCCAGCCGCAGCGCTCCATCAGGGCATTGTGGCAACTGACGGCCTTGGCGCGGCATTGCTCGAGGATGCGGTCGAGCTCGGCGGCGGGGATCTTGCGGCGGTAATACTCTTTGAGATCGGGCACAAGGCGCGGCTCGCCTGCGATGGAGCGCCTGCCGTTGGTGAAGCCCGCCAGCGCCATGCCGATGAGGCCGGGAATGAGGCCGCGGTGGAAGCCATCGCGAGCTTTCTCGGCGATTCGCCCTTCCTGCTCGACCCAGCTCGCGCGGCGGCGCGCCACGTAAGTCTGCCCGAGGTTTTCTTTGGTGAGCGGGCGGCCTTGATGGAGCAATTCGAGGACGGCCTCGGCGAGCTGCGATCCGGTGGTCCAGGCTTCGTCCACGCCGGAGCCGGTGAGCACGTTGGTGCTTCCCGAGCCTTCGCCGATGCGCGCGTAGCCATCGCCGGCCAGGAACGGCTCGCCGCGCCGGCCGGATTCCTGAAGCGACTTGGCGCCCCAGGAACGCAGCTTGGCGCCCTGGAGGTAGCGCCAGAGGTAGGGGTGCAACATGAAGTGCTGCAAGTAGCGGTAAGAGGTGCGCATGGGGCTGCGGAACCACGACGGCACGAAGATGCCCACGGTGGCCACGCGTTCCGGATGCACGTACAGAAAGCCGAAGATCTCCGGCTCGGGATAGCCGAAGGTGTGGAAGACCGTGCCGGGCTCGAGCGGGGAATCGGACGGCAGATCGACCACCATCTTCATGCCCACGGCCCACTCGCGCTGGTGATGACCCGGCGGCAGCCCGAATTCCTCGTCGAGCTGGCGGCCGATGGCTCCCACCGGCCCGTCCGCTACCACGGTCAGGGCCGCGCGAACATCCATACCGGGCATGAAACCGGCTTCCGGAATGCCTTCCCTATCGACGCCCTGATCGCTGAGACGCACGCCGCAGACACGCTCATCTTCGATGAGCGCGTGGTCGACGGGCATCCCGGGCCAGATCTGCACGGTGCCCGAAGCCATCAATTCCGAGCCGACGAATTGCATGAACTGGCCCAGGGACATCACCAATCCGCCGTGCTTATGCAGAAAAGCCGGAGTATAAGGCAGCTCGACGCCGTGGTTGCGAGTGAGGCCGAGCGCGCGGACGAGGCGGTCCGCCAGCCGCAGCATGGGTGAACGGCGGCTGGCGCCGGCGGGATCGAGAAGATAGACGACCTTCTCCATAGTGACGGGCGCGGCCATGGGAATGCTGGCGGCGTCGAGGTGGGGCAGCGAGGCGCGGATGCCGCGCGCGCGGGTGACCACGCCGGAAACACCGAAAGCGATGTCGTCGGCGCGCTCGTAGCACACCACCTGGAGCGGCAAGCCGGGGCAGGCAAGACTTTCGAGAGCTGGCGTGCCGTCGGGATTCATGAGCCGCCCGGAGAGCGTGGTCAGGAAGCCGGCCGTGGCCGGGCCGAATCCCACGCAGGCGATATCGACGTCCATGGTCTGGCGCTGGATGGGCGGCGGGGTCATGCAGGGTAATCCAGCGCTTCGGGAATCATGACNNAGCCGCGCGCCAGGCTTGCCATGCCGGGGATGAGGCTTTCCATGGCGTCGAGGTCGCCGGCCTGGTAGCAGGTGGCGCAGCCCTCGGTGTTCCATGCGGGATGGCGATTGTAGCCGAACACCAGTTCGGCGCAGACGCGGCCTACTTCGCCGGCCGAGCGCGCCGATTGCACATGGCAGAGGTCGGTGAGGAAGGCCAGCAAGCCGAGAAGGCCTTCGGCGACGGTGGGGTTGTCGGGACCTTCGGATTCGAGTTGGAGCAGATCGAGGATCTGGCAGCGGGCGGAGAGCAGCCAGCAGAGCGCGTCGGCCAAGGGGAAAGTGACGCCCTGGCGGGCGGTCTGGTAGAGCTTGGCGCCATCGGCATCGGTAGCCTTTAACAGATGCTGGAGGCTCCAGAGCCACAGCTCCATGGCGGTGGCGAGGGCGCAGGCGCCGGTGCCGGGGCGGTCGTTGGCGATGAGGCGCATTTCGCGGATCCACTGGCGGAACTGGGTCAGGAACAGCTCGTCGGTCATGGTGACGCTGAGCTGGCGGCGCTGTACGACCTCGGGGCCTTCGTAGGTGGCCTCCAACTGGCAATCCATCCACTTCTGGCCGAGGAAACCGGGGCAGTCCTCGGTGACGCCGTAGCCGCCCATCAGGCTGACGGCTTCGCGCATCATGCTGGCGCCGTGGCCGGTGTTCCACAGCTTGGTGGCGGGGCAGAGGACGTTGGCCACGGAATCGAGGAGGGCGAATTGAACCAGGGGTGTGGGTGGGGAAGTGGCGCCACTGCGCACGTATTCGAGAGCTTCCTTATGTATGGGGCGCATGGCTTTGAACGTGGCGGTGCCGCCGGTTATGCCACGGGCCGCGAAAGTTTCGTTGCGCTGAATCTCGAGCGGATCGAGTTGGTCGAAGGTGCGGGCGGCCGCGAATCCCAGTGCGGCGCTGGCTTCGCCGGTGGCCCACACATCCACCAGCCGGTGGACGGCGTCCTGCTTGAGCTGGAGGCCGAGCTCATAGCGGGGCGAGCCGGGGTTGATGGCTCCGCCGCGGAAACGGCTGCGGTGATAGCGGATGACGGGCTCGACGGCGGAGAGCAGCTTGGCCGAGGTCATAATGCCCACCGTGACCCGGGTACGGCGGAAAACGGCCTCGATGATCTCGCCGTGGCTGTAGCGGGGGACGATTTGCCCGTCCTTGACGCTGTAGCCGCCGATGATGCGGCTGGCGGGAACGCGCAGGCTGAAGATGGGATCGCGGGTGGAGGAGAGTTGGTGGACCAGCTTGCGGGTGGGAGTGCCGCGGTCGAAGGTGCCGGGGTCGGTCTCCTCGAGGATGATCATGCAGGTTCCCTTGATGCGCGGGTCGTCGGAATCCACGGCGGCGGTGACGAAGTTGGCGAACCCCATATTGGTGATGAAGCGGCCGCGCTTTTCGACTTGGAGGATGGGCTCTTCGCCGGGGTTCCACTCGGCTACCTTCACCTTGCCGCCGAGCATGCCGGTTTCGACGCCGGCATAGGGGAGTGGCTCGGTGAGGGCGAAGGCGCCGCGCCAGGGCTGACGATCCTCGCCGGGCTGGGCGGGGGCGCAGCGGGACATATAGTAGTCGCGCTGCTCGGGGGTGCCGCGTTCGTGGATGGGGGAGAGCGCCAGGCAACCGGCCAGGCTGCCGGTAGCGGAGCCGGCATCCACCCAGGCCAGCTCGAAGGCGACTAGAGCCAGAGCGAGGTTCTTAGGCCCCTCGATGAAACCGCCCTGGCCGGGATCCATGAAAACGCCAGTGATGCCGGATTCGTCGAAGGTCTGGAGGAGGGCGTTCTTGTCGGGCGTCCATTCGTGGGTGTTGCGGGCGCCTTGGGCTACCAGGCGGGCGACCGGCCCGCGCGCGACGGCGCGAACGGACTGCACCAGCATCTGCAAGTCATAGCGGTCCGAGAAGCGCCACAAGATCTGCCGGACATCGTCGCCCGGCAGGGCGCGCAGGTAGTCGGTGGGGTGGTCAAGGGTCATGAATGGCGTCCTTTAGAAGACAGGGGCCGGGGGCCGGGGGCCAGGGGGCGGAACGGAGCGGGTTCCGGAAATGACGAAACGAACCCAATCGGGGGCCAGGGGCCGGGGGCCAGGGGTCAGGGCCGGAACACAGCGGGTTCCGGAAATGACGAAACGAAGCCAATTCGCGGGTAACTCCCGGTAAATCAAGGGCTGCGGAGGAGGCGGGGATCGAGGATGGCGAAACGAAGCCAATCCGGGGGCCAGGGGCCGGGGGCCAGGGGTCAGGGCCGGAACACAGCGAGTTC
>PLMF01000093.1 GCA_003142355.1 Bryobacterales bacterium | reverse complement strand
GCGATTACAGGCTTGCCCATCATTACACCGGGATTGGAAACAACCATCTCCCGGTAATCGCGCATATGTCCCCCCTTCAAAGCAGCGTACCGCGCCGTGGGTGCGAAGTCGTCCGGCCCGGTGTGCGGGAGCGACCTACGCCGAGAGCAGGGCCAAGCCGTCAATTACCGAATAGTCGCCTCGATTGTTGGTAATGAGGGGGACCCGATAATGGAGGGCACTCGCCGCAATCCACGCGTCGGCCGTTTGAATCGGACGCCCTTTTCTCTTCGCGGCGAAAGAAACCTCGGCCCACTTGGCGCACAATTCGCGGCTGACCGGCAGGACGGTATACCGCGTCAGGTGTTGGGCTAGTTCGAGCGACCAACGCTCCAACTCAGCCAGAGTCATAAAGGAGATCCCGAGCAATCGACCCGTGATGTGGGGCCGATAGGCAAGCGCCCGTGTGTCTCCTTTGAACAGCATCGACACCACGTCAGTGTCGACGATGGCGGCGTTCATTGCGGGTTGGCGGGATGGGTCCCCTCTTGACGCCACTCGCGCAGGCTTGCGGAAAACTGCTCTGCCGATTCGTCTTCGGGCGACGGTCGGCCAAGCAGAGTTTCAAAGTTGTCAATTGGAGCGACGCCCTGCTGAGCAGCCAGTTCCTCGAAGGAAGGCGAAGCGGTGCCCTCCGTTCTAGAAGATGTAATTGGCTGTGCCCTCTGGTCCACGAATCCAGAATAGCAGGACAAAGAGCGCTCGCGGCTTCCGGCCACGACAGCCTGATGTCGTGTGGGGCGGGTGACCGGGTCTATCCCGCGACGGAGGGCTCGAAAATGCAAGCTTCCCAGATAGGACTTGGGGGGCGTGTGCCGAACCTGAGCAATTTCCNNCGCCTCATCACACGTTCAGGGTGCCAAAGCTGGTGCAGCGCGTGTAAGTTCACGCCGGCAGGTTGCTTATCAAGCTCGACGAAGTGATGCTTGCGATCCGCGCATCCCGAAGCCGACCAGAGCGGAGACGGCGCCATAGAGGATTCTGTGTACCTCTGGTTCGCAGAACGGTTGGGCGAGCAAGTCGTACACGGCCAGAGATCGCTGTTCCACTTGCGGCGCCAGGAACCCGCGGCCGACTCCCGGACCGGGTGTCAGTTCCACCGCCGGGCTTGGCGAGGACTCCGGCGGCGGCGCCGGTCCGCGCGCGCGCCGCTTCTCCGCCAAGCCGTGATAGTGCGCCGGGGCACTGACCATGACGCCGCGCCCCTCAGCCAGCCGATGCTCGGCGATTACTTTGATATCGCTGTAAATCTCGATGCGGCCGCCGCTCACCGGTTCCCGCACCAGCACGGTCTTGCCGGCAAAACGGAACGGGACCGAGTAACGATTGCCGCGATAGCTCAGCATGCAGTCTTTGGCCACGCGGCGATCTTCCATGTAGCTGGTGTCGTAATCGGGCTGCTCGTCCAGGAGCAGCAGCCGTTCCTGGGGTAAGCGCTCGTAGGGAACCTCCCGCGTGGTGGAGTGTATCTGGCGATTGACCTTCTCCATCCAGACGCGCGCCTGCTGGTTCAGATCCGGCAGCGAGTCGAAGGCGATCCCCGGCCAGAAGTTCTGCTTGATGAAACGCACGGTCGACTCGATCTTGCCTTTGGTTTCCGGACGGTAGGGGCGGCAGACGCGGGGCACGAAGCCGTAGTAGGCGGCGAACTGGAGAAACTTCTGGTTGAAGTGCAACTCGCCGCCGTTTTGGTCGAGCAGCACGGTCTTCATGCGGTCGGTGAGCACGCTTTCGGTCACGCCGCCGAAATAGCGGAAGCCGTGCACCATCGAGGCCAGCAGGTGATGAATGTCCTGGCTCTGGGTGAACTCGATGTAGCGCATGCGCGAGTAGCACAGCGTCAAAGCGAAGCCGTAGAGCCGGCGTCCGCCCCAGTTGCCGAAGTGGCCCCAGTCCATCTGGCTTTGCTCGCCAGGGCCGGTCTCGAAGCGCACGAAGGCTCGTTCGCGCCCTTCCTCCCGCCACGGCAGCACCGCCAGTTTCAACTGGGAGTAACCGCCCCCATATCCGCGGACGCGAAGTTCGTCCAGCAGTTTGCGGGCGTTGTGTGCGCCGGTTTCCCACCGTTCCCGCAGGAAGGGGCGGTACGGATCGATCTTGCAGGGCGCCGGATTTTCCCGCTTGTAGGCTTGTGGCCCCTCCAGCAGATGCTTGCGCACGGTCTTGCGGTCGAGGTCGAGCTGCTCGGCGATGGCCGACACACTCCACCCCTGCTGCTTCAAATCGCGTATGTTCATAAAATCCTCCAGGTTGAGCATTGGGCTCCTTGGTCAGCCCAACGTATTCCATACCTGGGGATTTTTCGACCGGCGCTACTGGGGAATTTTCAACCGGCGCTTTTGGGGAATTCTAGACCGGCGTTGACAGCAACCCGCGAACACCACACACAAGGCGGTGCAAGGCTCACTCATCGTCCACCGCATCGTCGAACTCAACCCAGGTCGTCGCCGAAAGGAACTGGAGGCTCTCCAAGATCTCTTTCGCTGCGCCGGGGAGCAGTACAGGGATCACGCGGAACAGTCCACGCGTCTCTTGGACCCGCCGGTTGATCGCTGCCCGCATCTCTTCGTTCTGCCATGGACTGACACCGCTAGGTCCGACGAACACAGCCACACTTCGACAATTCTGGAGAGCCTTTTCGATCTCAGGTTGCCAAGGAGTGCCGGGGACCAGATTCCACTCGTCAAACCAAACCGTGATCCCTCCTCGGGCTGACAGGCGTCGAGCAACCGTCTTCACGACAGACCGATCACGTCTGTTGTAGGACAGAAAGCCATCCGCAGGTGCTGCAGCGGGGCAGGACACAGTGTAAACATCAGGATACACCTACGCCCTCGAACCAGTCCGTCAGACGCGGCCTTCGGAGCTCGCGAGACGCCCGACATGTGTGGACCCGCTTGCGGCAGTCACACCAATCATCGTCCGGGTAGAGCTGCTACGGTCGTATCGTCGCCCGCTCGGACAATGGGGATATGTGTTACCACCATTGTCCGACTAGGCCGTCAACCGCTCCCAATCGGCTAGGCTGAAAGGTCCCGCCGTGGAATTCGGACGAGGGTAGCTGTTGGGGCGCCGAGCAGCCGATCGAGAGCACAAAGCGCGAACAGATCCCGATCTACGGGGCAGACAGGGACCTCTCTGGATTTGCCAAGACGGGCACGCGATACACCTTCCTGGAGAACGTTGAGACTGGCGCTGCCGGAGTCTCCGCCGGCTGGACTCGCGAGACGACGAAGCCCCAGTAAAGACTCGCGGGGTCTTCGCGCGCTACTTTCAACGGAGTTCCACGCCTTTCCCTGGCCGACGTGTTGATGTATTCTTATGGGCATGGCCTCGTCGTTCGACGCAGGGTCGGAATTGGAGCCCATCAAAGAGTCGAAGGGCTTTGAAGTCTCGCCTTCCATCTCAGCCCCGCGTATTCTCGGAAGTAGTAATGACATGCCAGGTAGGGGAAATGAAGAAAACCCAAAAGAACACACGGATATCGATGCGAGGAGCGCCCTTGAGCTTCGCAAGATTGAACTTGAAGTGCGCGCTGCGGAACAAAAACTAGCCGGCAAAGAAAGACCTAGCAGCTGGGAAGTTACTAAGACCTTAATCACCTGGTTTGGCGTGGTGGGTCCGGTTGTTCTTTCCGTGCTTGGGTACTTTCGTCAACAGGATGAGATTTTACGGCAGCGCGAAGCTGAAGCTCGCGCTGAACGGACCAAGGCTATTGCCGCGGCGAGTGAGTTGATGAGCAAAGGAGACAGGTCCTCTGGTGTACTTCAACTGGCGCTGTACGGTGAAGAGGCGATCCCGGTAATCCTTGGCGAAGTGCGGATTACTGCTTTTCACATTGATTGGCCCTCTCAATCCTTCGCTGCACTTACGGCACTGAAAAGGATTGGAGTCGACAAGCTCAAGGCAAGCGACAGGGAGTTTCTCAATCGGCAGGCCAATCTTGCTCAAGCCCGGCTAGAAGACTACGCCGCGGGTCGGCAGATCCAAGTGGTCGAGCGCGAGACCGACCTGCCCGGCCAGCTGAGACGGCATGAGGCAACCTCACTCTTCCAGCTTGTTGATGCTATTCACGAACTGCTCGGTGACCCCTGGAATCGGAGTTCGGAACGCCAACAGCTGAAAGCAAAGCTGGAAATGAAATAGGCGAAAATCGCCGAGATCCCCGGAAAGACCTTCGCGCCAAGCACTTCGAGTGGTCGAGTAGCTCAGCCATTCAGCTTTCGCCCTGATGGATCTGCCGCTTGGGATTGCCTGCATCTTCCGCATAGAGGTATGCGTTGAGCAGTTTATCGAGTATTTGTCCGGATTGGCTCTGGGGGGCGACGCGTCGGAAGTGAATCGCGTGGAGATCTCTCGCCACAATGGCGTTGATGCGCTGTATGCGGATGCGGCTGGGCTCGACCTCGAGTGGATGGTCGGCAACTCGGAAACTTGCCCCAAACGGCGTTCGGGAGATCACCCCTGGCAGGCCGCATCAAGCAAATTTCGCCCCAATCAACAAACCTGAGCTTGTCGCTGGGATTATTTTAGCGCCTACGGGCTGGGCCACGGGGATGGAGGGCAAGCTAAAGCATGCCCCACTTGAGCAGCGTGACGGTTTGATCGTGGTAGACCAGGGTCCAGCCGAGCTGCTCTAGGGCTGGAATGAGTGAGTAGTCGTTGGGGACTAGCGCGTGGGTGAAGTGGAAGGAGTCCCAATACTCGCGCCAGCCGGGACGCAACTGGACCATGCGGGCGTATTGCTTGAGGAAATCGGCGCCGTAGAGGTCGCTACGGCCGTCGAAGAAGACTTTGCGGGCGCCTTGGGAGCGGTAGATGAGGTATCCGCCGAATTTGTCGGGGGCGAACAGGCGGGCGCCGGCGGGGAGGCGGGCAATTTGCGAATATGCCTCGACGGGGAACTGGTCGGGGGGGAAACCCGTGGCGGCCTGGATGGCGGGGGTGCGCAGCAGGGCGAAACACGCTAGCAGCACCAGGGGCACAAGGGCCAAGCCAGAGAAGCGGGCATCTATGGCGCGCAGGCGGGCGGAGTAGGTTAGAAAACCGTCCAGCACTGCGGCCCGACGGAGAGTGGCCGTGATGGCGGCGTTGGCCAGCGGCAGCACGAGCAAGGCCACCAGCGGCAAGGCGCGGGCGGAGCGCAACGCCATGGCGGCGAGCAGCATGGCCAGCACGAAATGCTCGGGGCGGCTGCCGGGGCCGCATTTCTCATACAGCGAGGCTGAGGTGTTTCGTAAAGGGGCGAAAACCCGGGGACTGACGGATGCGTCCACGCGGCGATGCGACGGCACGTCGTTTGGCGAGAGAGAGCGCGCGCCTTGGGACACATCCGTCAGTCCCCAGGTTTTCGCAGAGCCCAACAGGGCCAGGGTGCCGCCGGCGACGGCGACGAGGAGTGTCGCAATGATCGGCCAGGAGCCGGGGGCGTGGAAATCGAAGCTCTGAAACTCGCCGATGCGGGAAAGGAGCTCGGAATCCGTGAGGTAGCGGAATACGTGCGCGTAGAGATGCCAGCCATAAGGGTTGGCGAGCGGCGCGATAGCGGAGATGAGGGCGGCCCAGAGGAACCAGCGCACGGGTCCGCGCCAGATGTAGAGGAGCGCGATGAGCGGCGCAAAAAAGAAACTGGCATGGATATTCGCCCACAACGCCGTAAAGATGGCTATTTCGACGGCGTGGCGGAGGCGGAATGGCGGGCGCGCACGTTCAGCATGGAGGAGCGCGGCCAGCAGGAAGAGCCAACTGAGGATGTGCGGCCTGGCCAGCCAATGGATGTTACAGGTGGAGAGCAGCAGGGGCGCCATGGCGCACGCCAGCAAGAAATTGCCATCGAGCGCCCAATGGAGCCGGAACCACAGCCAGACGCCCGCGGCGATGGCGGCGGCATAGAAAAGCGCTACTCCGGAGAGGCCGGCGGCGCGATCGACGGCGCCGGCGGCGATATCCGCCATCCATTCCCACGCGAACCAGGGCTGGCCGCCGCGGGTGAAGGAATAGGGATCGGTGCGCGGCAACTCGCCGGTGGCCAGGATGGCCTCACCCGTTCGGATGTGCCATCCGGCATCCGAATCACGAAACAACTTCCGATAGCCCTGGAAGAGGAACAGGCAATAGACCAACGTGACGCAGGCAACGACCAGCGCCAGGTCAGGCAGCAGGCATGCGAGCACCTTCACCGGCCGCACGTGGTATGCCTGAAGTTACGTGCCCGTGGTGCCGATGCTCGACAGGTCCCCCGTGATGCTCTGGTAAAGGCTGACGACGCCTTGTGAGAGCTGGTTCACGGTGGTGATCAGGGCCAAGCCTACGGCTGCCACAATCAGGGCGTATTCCACCAAGTCCTGTCCCTGTTCATCGCCAATAAAACGGACGATCAATGCTTTCATCGTTCCTCTCCGGTTATGGGGCGGACGCGGTCTTGACCGGTTCCGTCCGCGAATTATCCAAAGGTCCCACAAGAAGCCTGCGAAACGCGATTTTCCAGCGTTGCCAGCGCGATTCGGCCGGCTTCACGGCCAGCGTGGCCGGATGCCCGTCCAGACGGGACACCAACTCCAGGTTCTTGAGCGCGGCCGGGCAAGCGTCATTGTAGCTCAAGGCTATCTCTAATTCCTTACGGGCGTTAGGGTAGTTCCCTTTTTCCATGAGCACGGCGGCCAGATTGTTGTGCGCGGTGGCGGGGTCGGAGCCGGACCGCCAGTTGGCCAGCGCCTGATCGGTTTCGTCCAGACTGGCCAGAGCCAGGCCCAGGTTGTTGCGTGCCACGGGGGAGCGGGGGTTGAGCTTCAAGGCCTCCCGAAACTCCGCGGCGGCTTCAGCATACTTCTTTTGCATCAACAGGTTATAGCCGAGGTTGTTGTACAGATAGTCGAGCGACGGGGCCAGTTCGAGGGCCTTGCGGTGGGCCGGCTCGCCGAGCGGCCAGAGGCCCGATTCATCGCGCAGAATGCCCAGCCAGGAGAAATACTCGGGGCCGGTTTGCGGGTGGGCCTTCAGGAATGCCACCAAACCGTCGATAGCTTCGGAGCGGCGGTTCATGTCGCGCAGGGCGCGTACGAGCGCCAGTTGGGCCTCGCCGGATTCCGGGAAGCGGGCGGCTGCCAGGCGGCAGATCTCGAGGGCCACGTCCGGGTATCCGCGATCGCAGTAGGCCTTGGCCAGTTCGAGGCGGATAGGGATGTCGTCGGGATCGGCGGCCAGTTTCTGGCGCAGCACCCGCAACTGGTAATCGCCGTCGCCGGCGTCGATGGCGTTGTGAATCTGGCGGTCCCATACGGTCTGGGGAGGCGGCGGAGCCTTGGCGACCTGTGTGTGTTGGACGCAGGACGCTACGGGGAACGCCAGCGCCACCAACCAGAGTCGTGGTGTCATGACTTGTCAATCACCAACTCGTCGCCGGCTTGCGTGCCGCTCTGCTCCACTGTCCCCGCCGGAAGCTCGAGCACGGAATGAGCCAGCAGGCAGGCGGATAGCCTCCACGGCCGCACCGCGCTTCTGGCCTTCCGAACCTTGTGGTGTTTGTCCAGGTACACCAAGTCGATCGGAAACTTCATAAAGAACGTATGGACCGATTCGCAAGGGGTAATCCACAAGCCTTCGCCTGGCTCCAACCTTTCGTGCTTTAGCAAGCCGGTACGCCGCTTGGCGCTGGTATCAGCCACCTCGGCAGCGTGAGCCAGGACGGTGTGGCGAGTCTGGTTCCGCACCGATACCTTCAATTTTGAAGACTATAACACAGGAGTGGGGGAGATGTTGCGCAGGGGACAGGCTTCGAGTTTCGC
>PLMF01000219.1 GCA_003142355.1 Bryobacterales bacterium | reverse complement strand
TATTTAAGTGGCATTGGGCGGTGCCGCCTGCCACTCCCCAGTCACGCACCCACGATACATGCCCGAGGGCTTGCGTTTCGAGTGCCAGTCCGGATGCACGGAATGTTGCCGCCAAAAGGGCTTCGTGTACCTGGCCGAAGCCGACCTGGCGCGCGCCGCAGCTTTCCTTCAGATGACCACGGCGGCCTTGGAACGCCGGTACGTCTACCGCACCCGCCACCGCATGCGCCTGCGAATGTCGCGTCATTCCCTGTGCCAGTTCCTGCACCCTGACGGCTGCTCCATCCATCCCGCGAAACCCACCCAATGCCGCATCTTTCCCTTCTGGCCGGAGCTGCTCGAATCCCGCCGCGAATGGAACCGGACCGCCCGCTGGTGCCCCGGAATCGGCCAGGGCCCTCTAGTTCAGATTGAACTCGCCCGCGCCCAAGCCGAGGAGATGCGCCAAGCCTACCCAGCGATGTATTAGTGTGGGGCGGACGCCCCCGTCCGCGCGCGACCCCCTGGTCGCGCTCTTACCCCCGAATGGTGTTGTCCGATGCCCCGCTCCCACCCGCCATCTACCAGGCGAGGGTCTTCAATCCCGGCACCTGCGTGAAATGCGCGTCCCTGGTTGCCAACGGTAAGTGATGCTGCCTCGCAACCGCCGCAATCCACAGATCGTTGTCCGGAATCGGTGTGCCAAGCCGGGCGAGTTCAGCCTTCACCTGGCCGTAGATTTCGGTGGTGTCCTGGTCGGGGAACAAAACCACGGCGTATGTCAGTAGGTCCTGGATGTATGCGAGCTGTTCTTGCCGCCGCTGTGCCCTTTGGGCCCCAAAGTGAAGTTCACCAAGCACGACCCACGGCAAGTACAACGGGGTGACTCCGGCGAAGTGTGGATGTATGACCTTGTCGCCGCGAAAGTACGCGACCACGACGTTCGTGTCCACCAGGACACTACCAGCCAGGTGCATTGATTTGTTCGCAGCCTTCCTCGATGACCCTTTCCATCTCGTCGGCTTCCTCTGGTGAGAGGCATCCGAACGTCCGGGCGAGAGCCGCTTTCCGTTCTGCCTCGCCGATCGGCTTGAGCCGCCGGATGTAATTGGCGGCCATTTCCAGCCTGTCCGGCGGCAGGGCCTTTAGATCCTCGAAAATGTTATCGAGAGGGCTCACAACTCTAACGGTACACCGGCCTGATCGCCCTGGCAAGCAACCGCGGAATCTGAACGTAGCCTACGCCCCGCCACCGCGCCCTGTTACGATGCATAAAGACCGATGCTGGACCTGACCGCCAACGACCCGTTGATCAAAACCTATCTTAAGGACCTCCAGCATCTGGAGAGTCAGGCCGTCACCCACGAGCTCGGTCTCAGGGGGCCTTTCCAGAACCTGCTCGATAAAGCCGCCAAAAAGCGCGGCTGGACTTTGGTGCCGGAGCTTTCGACCTATTCCGGCGGCAAGCGCGTCGTCCCCGACGGCACCGTCCGCGACGAGTTCCGTCTGGCCCGCGGGTGGTGGGAGGCGAAGGACACCTCCGACAAACTCGCCTCCGAAATCCAGAAGAAAATCAAGGCCGGATACCCCACACGGAATACCATCTTCGAGGACACCCAAACCGCCGTCCTCTATCAGGACCGCGGCGAAGCCGGCGAATTCGCGCTTCGCGAACCGTTGAAGATCGCGGAGCTCATCAATCGCTTCTTCTCCCACGACGAGTCCGACGAGCGCGAGTTCTACCGCGCCATGAACGAGTTCAAGAGCCGGATTCCGGACCTGGCGCANNGCCAACGTGGATGAGATGCTCATCCAGCATCTGCTCACCGAGCGGTTGATGCGCAACCTGTTCCAGAACCCCGAGTTCACCGAGCGCAACGTGATTGCCGCGCAAGTGGAGAACGTGATCGCGGCGCTGGCGTCCTCCAGTTTTTCGAAACAGGAATTCCTGAAGAAGCTGGACCCCTACTACACCGCCATCGAGCGGGCCGGCGCCAACCTCAGCCACTTCACCGAGAAACAGGATTTTCTCAACTCCGTATACGAGCAGTTCTTCCAGCGCTTCTCCCCCAGCGTGGCCGATACCCACGGCATCGTCTACACCCCGCGCGAAATCGTGGACTACATGTGCCAGTCCGTCGAGGATGCGCTCAAAGAGGAGTTTGGATACACCCTGGCATCGCCCGAAGTGGTGATCCTGGACCCCTGCACCGGGACCGGGAATTTCATCGTGAACCTGATCGACCGGATGCCCGGAAAGGCCCTGGCCGAAGCCTACCAGAACCGCCTTTTCGCCAATGAAGTGATGCTGCTGCCGTACTACGTGGCCAGCTTGAACATCGAGCACGCCTACTACGAGCGCATGAAGCAATACGAGCCATTCCCCGGCCTGTGCTTCGTGGATACGCTCGACATGGCGGAGCCGCGGCAGGGCGAGTTGTTTAGCGCGGCCAACACCGACCGCGTGGGCCGCGAGAAAGAGGCCGCCATCACCGTGATCATCGGCAACCCGCCGTATAACGTGGGCCAGAAAAGCGAGAACGACAACAATCCGAACCGGAAGTACAAGGTGGTGGATGGGCGGGTGCGGGACACCTACACCAAGGACTCCAGGGCCAGTAGCAAGAGCAAACTGGATGACGCCTATGTGAAGTTCTTCCGGTGGGCGACTGACCGGTTGGAGGGACGGAACGGAATTGTGTGCTTCGTCTCGAACAACGGCTTTATCGATCAGCATGCGTTTGACGGCATGCGAAAGCACCTGTTCGCCGATTTTGATCTCATTGACCACGTTGATCTGCACGGCAATGTGCGCCGGAATCCCAAGCTTTCCGGTACGACTCACAACGTTTTTGGAATACAGGTGGGTGTTGGCATCACGGTTGCGGTTCGAAAGAAGAACGCACTGCGGCGGCTGCGTTACCACCGCGTACCTGAGACGTGGCGCAAGGGTGAGAAGCTGGAATTCCTGACGAAGCATGAGCTTCCTTGGGCGACCCTCTCGCCCGATGCCAACCACTCATGGCTGATCCCGGAACACGCGGGCGAGTATGAACAGTTTCTCCCAGTCACCGAAATGTTCAGTCTATGGACCTTAGGCGTAGGAACGAATCGAGATAGTGTTGTTACCGATTGGGACCGCGACAAGCTGGCCCTCCGCGTCAAGAAATTCGTGGCTGACTACAACGCCGAGGTCCACAAGCACAAGGCGGACCCAGAAGCCGACTGGCCGAATGGGATCAAGTGGAGCGAAGGGCTCAAGCTGAATGTGAAGCGCGGAATCCTAGCCAAATTCGAGGAAGGCAAAATGGTCCGTTGCCTTTATCGCCCATTCACCCTCACGTCACTGTTTTTTGACCGGGTCCTAAACGAGCGAGTCTATCAGTGGCCTCATCTTTCGGGCAGATGCATTGCGGTCACCGAGTTCACCTCAGAAAAACCATTCATGGTGCTAGCGACTGACCACATCGCTGACAAGCATGTTGTCGGTGCGGGAGCAAGTTGCCAGTGCTTCCCCCTCTCCCACCTAAAAGACTCCGCCGTCGCCGAGTTCCGCCAACACTACTCCGACGACTCCATCGCGAAGGAAGCCGTCTTCCATTACCTCTACGCGCTGCTCCACCATCCAGGCTACCGCGAACGCTACGCCGCCAACCTCAAACGCGAGTTGCCGCGCATCCCCTTCGCCCCCGATTTCGCCGCCTTCGTATCCGCCGGCAAGGAACTGGCGCGCTTGCATGTCGAATATGAATCGCTCGATCCGTGGCCGCTCCGGGAAATCGAAACCGCGGGCGTTCCCTACTCCCAGCGCGTCGAGAAGATGAAACTGAGCGCGGACAAACGCTCGCTCCAAGTCAATCCGTCCCTCACCCTCGAAGGCATCCCGCCCGAGGCATCCGAATACCGGCTGGGCTCGCGGTCGGCCCTGGAGTGGGTGATCGATCAGTACCAGGTGAAGGGCGAATCCGACCCCAACCGCGAGGACGATCCCGCCTACATCGTGCGCCTGGTCGGCCAGGTGGTGCGGGTAAGCGTCGCCACCGTGCAAATCGTAAGATCGCTCCCGAATTATCGGTAGCGGACCAAACTACTCTAGACCCCGCCCGCCTCCTTAAACCTCCGCTGGGCATCCCATGCTGCCGCTCTCTCTGGCGACGTAGAGCCAGATGTCGTCGAGATCGGTTTCGGCTTGTGGCGCTACCCGGTGAGCCATTAGGAGGCGTCGGCCAACTCGGCGATCAGGCGGGCGCGTCCGCGATCCCGCACTTCAGCGGCAAGTTCCCGCATGGACTCCTGAGTGATCGCGCGGCCGTCACCGCTGGCAAGGGAAGCGCGGGCGGCATCCAGGGTCGCTAGAAGCTCTATGCGCCCGCGTTCGCGTTCTTCCCACAGCGCGAGTGCTTCCTGTATCGCCTCTTCCTCGCTTCGCAATCGCCCGGTTTCAATGGCGAGGCGGGCAAATGCTTGCTGATCTGGCGTAAGCCGATATTCCATTGCTGCGCCTCCTACTCTTAGCGTACGCCAAAAGAGGCCACTTGAGACGGTTCTCATTTCGTTGGCGCCGGCGGGACCGTACTCGCTGCCGAATCATCCGTGAGCGAAGCCTGACTGGCCGGCCTCCGGGAGGCCTATCCGCCCTGCGTCTTCGCTTCCCCGCTGCTCTTGCCTGGCGCTGGATGCCGGGGTTGTTTCCCTAAAAGCCTCAATGAACATGAACTCCAAGAAAATATCAGTGACAACTTTTTTGTGCTTTTTATCTGCTTGATTCTAAAGCTTTCCCTCTTGCTCGACACCTGGAATCCTCGCACCCACCAGCTACTATAGGTGTGTGGAACGCCTCTTGAAGACCGATCGGGTCCGCGCCCCGCCCGCGCGCCCTTCGCTCGCTCAAAGACGGCTGAAAACCGCTACGTCGTAGCGGAAATCCCTGTCTAACCCGTTGATTCCACACAAACCGACCGCTGCGCCGTAGCGGTTTTGCCCCCGGCCCCTGGCCCCCTTTCGGACCCCTTTCCCCGAATCCTGGTACAATGTCTTGTAAGGGGGTGCAGTGTTTCTCATCACTCGGAGGGAACAATTCGGCCCGACTACCTTTCTCTGGGACGTCCAAGCCCCGGATGTCGCCCGCGCCGTCCGTCCTGGACATTTCATCATGGCTCGTCTCGACGAGCACGGTGAACGCATTCCGCTCACCGTGGCCGACTTCAATGCCAGCCAAGGCACGGTCACCGTGGTCATCCAGGCCGTCGGCAAGACCACCATCGAGATGGCCGCCCTCCGTGAAGGCGACTTCATTCTCGATTTCATCGGTCCGCTGGGGCTGCCCAGCCACATACGGGAATTGGATGGCACCGTCGTGCTGGTGGGCGGGGGCCTCGGCGTCGCGCCCATTTTTCCCCAACTGCGCGAGTACAAGAAAGCTGGCAACCGCACCATCTCGATTGTCGGTTTCCGCAACCGCGACCTGATGTTCTGGGAGGACAAGTTCCGCCAATTCAGCGATGAGCTGATCGTCACCACCGATGACGGCAGTTACGGGCGCAAGGGCTTCGTCTCACATGCGCTCGCCGACGTCCTCGGCGTTCAGAACGACGTGCGCGAGGTGGTGGCCATTGGCCCGCTTCCCATGATGAAGGCGTGCTGCGAAGTCACCAGGCCGTCGGAGATCCCCACCATTGTCAGCTTGAATTCCATCATGGTGGATGGCACCGGAATGTGCGGGTCGTGCCGCGTGACGGTGGACGGGAAGATGAAGTTCGCCTGTGTCGACGGCGCGGATTTCGACGGGCACCTGGTGAATTTCGACGAGCTGGCACTGCGCCAGAAGCGCTTCGAGCACGAAGAGAGAGCGGCGCTGGTACGGTATCGCAGCGAATCGGCGGCACTGGCCAGCCTGAAAATGCCGGCGGAATCGGGCGGCCTGCCGCCGGTCTCGACGTGCGAGCTGCCCCAGCCCGCTGCCGCGCCGCCCAAGCCGCTGCTCCCCAAGAACCTCAGGAGCATACCGCCCGAGCGCGCGCCCATGCCGCAGCAGCCGCCGGAAGNNCGCTGCAAGAAGCCGCGCTGCGTACCGGGCTGCCCGGTGGGGATCGATATCCCCGGCTTCATCGCCGCCCTCCAGCGGAAAGACATCCAGCGCTCGTACCAGATTCTCAAGAGCACCAACGCCTTGCCGGCGGTGTGCGGGCGCGTCTGCCCGCAGGAATCGCAATGCGAGGCCACGTGTGTCGTGGGGGCCAAGTACCAGCCGGTGGCCATCGGAAGGCTCGAGCGGTTCGTAGCCGACTGCGCCATGGGACGCGGATGGGATCAGGTTCCCGCCACCGATGCCGCTACCCAGAAGAAAGCGGCCATCATCGGTTCCGGTCCGGCCGGCCTGGCCTGCGCCGGAGAGTTGGCGCGGAATGGCGTCAAGGTGACCATCTTCGAGGCGCTGCACGTGGCCGGCGGCGTGCTGAAGTACGGCATCCCGGAGTTCCGGCTGCCCGACGTCATCATCGACGCTGAAATCGAAAACCTCAAGAAAATGGGGGTCGAGATCCGGCTCGATACCGTCATCGGCAAGCTTTTCACTATTCCCCAGCTTCTGGGCGAGATGGGCTACCAGGCGGCATTCGTGGGGACCGGCGCCGGGTCGCCGAAGTTCGCCCAGATTCCAGGCGAGGCCTACAACGGGGTCTTCTCGGCCAACGAATTTCTGACCCGAGTGAACCTCATGCGCGGCTATCGCCAGCCCCTGTACGACACGCCGGTGGGTATGGGCAAGCGGGTGGCGGTGGTGGGGGCGGGCAATACCGCCATGGACGCCTGCCGCGTCGCCCTGCGCATGGGCGCCGAACAGGTCATCTGCGTTTACCGCCGCTCCCGCCGCGAATCGCCGGCGCGCGCCGAGGAATTGGAGCATGCCATCGAGGAAGGCGTCGAGTTCCTCTGGCTGACGGCGCCCATCGAGATTGTCGGCGATTCCTCGGGCTGGGTCACGGGCATGCTCTGCCGCAGGATGGAACTGGGCGAACCCGATGCTTCGGGACGCCGGCGCCCGGTCCCGGTGGCCGGTCCGGACCTCCTGCTCGACGTGGATACCGTCATCTATGCCCTCGGAACCACGGCCAACCCCATCATCGCCCAGACCACCCCGGGGCTCAAGGTCAACCAGTGGGGCTACATCGAAATCGACGAGCGCACCCGCATGACCTCCGTCCCCGGCGTGTTCGCGGGCGGCGATATCGTCACCGGCGCCGCCACCGTCATTCTGGCCATGGGAGCCGGCAAGCAAGCCGCGCGCGGCATGTTAGAGTACATTTGATATGCCGTCCTCTTGTCCCAAGTGCCACGGAGTTTTGGAAGAAGACGAAATCTGCTGCGCCCAGGTGCGCTATTCCTGGCGCTGCAAGAGCTGCTTCAAACTGACCACCGGGTTCGCCATTCCGTATGGGAAGTGCTTCCTGTGCGGCGGCGTGCTGGAGGTCATTCCAGGACGCGACCTGGGCGACTCCATGCGCTTCCGCGCCATCCGCGACGCCGTCCAGTTCGAGCTCGATTCGTTCCACTTTTACAAGCTGGCGCGCGACAAGGCCCGCACCCCGGAGCAGCGCGCCGTGCTGGAAGGTCTCTACGAGGCCGAGTTGGACCACCTGCACGAGCTCGAGGAGAAGTACCATGCCCACCTGGATCGAAAGGTGGTCGAGCTTTCCGCCGACGAACAAACCCTGCTTTCCAACTGGCTGTTCCGCGGCATTAACGTCACGGAAGACTCCGGCATTGTCGAGCTATACCAGGCGGCGCTCGAAATGGAACGCCGCACGCGAGACCATTTCAAGAAGCTGGCGCGTGAGTTGCCGGCGGGAATCGAAAGCGAGCTCTGCGAAGAGCTGGCGGCCGAGGAAGAAGAGCACGTCGCCATGCTCGAAACCGAGCTCGAGCAGTGGGGCACGCTTTAGCCTGCCCATAACTCGCCCCCCATTCTGCTACTATGTTCCCATTCAAGGAGATCCATACCTCGAATGACTGTTGGTATCGTTTCTGAAGTATCGCCGGGCGAGCGCCGCGTGGCCATGGTTCCGGGCGCACTCGCCGTTCTCAATAAGACTGGCACCCAGTTCCTGATGGAAGCCGGAGCGGGCCTGCGCGCCGGATTCCCGGATGCCGAATACACCGACAAGGGCGTGCGCATCGCCGGCAGCCGCGCCGAGGTGTTCCAGTCGGCCGATGTCGTGGTCGAGGTGCGCGCGCCGGGCGCCAACCCCGAGACCGGCGCCGCCGACCTGGCCCTGCTCCGGCCGGGGCAGGCGCTCATCGGGTTCGGCGAGCCGCTCACCGCGCTCGACGCGGCGCGTTCCCTCGCCGAGCGCCGCGTGAGCTTCCTCGCCATGGAGCTGATGCCGCGGATTACGCGCGCCCAGAGCATGGACGCGCTCTCCTCCATGGCCACCGTGGCCGGCTACAAAGCCGTGATCCTGGCGGCCGATGCCCTGCCCCGCATGTTCCCCATGCTCATGACCGCCGCCGGAACCGTTGCCCCGGCGCGCGTGCTCGTGATTGGCGCGGGCGTCGCCGGGCTTCAGGCCATCGCCACCGCCAAAAGGCTGGGAGCCGTGGTCAGCGGGTACGACATTCGCACCGCCGTGAAGGAGCAGATCGAGAGCCTCGGCGCGCGCTTCGTGGTGCTCGAAATGGAAGCCGCCTCCGCCGAAGACAAGGGCGGATACGCCAAAGCCATGGGCGAGGAGTTCTACCGCCGCCAGCGCGAGCTCATGGGCGGCGTCCTGGCCGCTCAGAACGTGGTCATCACCACTGCCGCCGTCCCCGGAAAGAAAGCCCCCATCCTCATCACCCGCGAGATGGTCGCCCGCATGGCGCCCGGTTCGGTGATCATGGACATCGCCGCCGAGCGCGGCGGAAATTGCGAATTGACGCGGCCCGGCGAAATGGTCGATGCCGGCGGTGTCCAGATCTTCGGCCCCCTGAATCTGGCTTCCACCATTCCCTACCACGCCAGCCAGATGTACGCCAAAAACATCGCGACGTTCTTGAAGTACCTCATTAAAGACGGGCAGCTCACCCTCGACCGCGCCGATGAAATCGTGGCCGAAACGCTGGTCACGTACGCCGGAGACGTGGTCCATCCACGCGTGCGCGAAGCCATGGGCCTGCCCGCGTTGCAGACCGTCTGACAGGAGCTTTCATGTCCGATCTCGAAATTACACTCTTTGTCTTCATGCTGGCGACTTTCCTCGGGCTGGAGGTGATCCGCAAAGTTTCCCCCCTGCTGCACACACCCCTGATGTCGCTCACCAACGCCATTTCGGCCATTTCGGTGGTGGGGGCGATTATGATTACCGGCGCGTATGGGGCGACTATGCTGAGCAAGGTGCTCGGGTTTATCGCCATCACCGCCGCGGTGACCAACATCGTCAGCGGGTACCTCATCACCGACCGCATGCTCAAGATGTTCAAGAAGCCGGGAGGGAAGAAATAATGCTCCACCTGGTCAGTTACGTCTACATCGTATCGAGCGCGCTTTTCATCCTCTCGCTGAAGTGGATGAACTCGCCGGTCACCGCGCGGCGCAGCGTCCTGGCGGGTGAAGTCGGCATGCTGATGGCCATCGCCGGCGTCCTGCTCTCCTTCCACGTCTTCAACTGGGAGTGGATTCTGGCGGCGTTCTTCATTGGGACCGCGGTCGGCATTCCCATCGCCTACATCATGCCCATGACCGCGGTGCCGCAGCGGACCGCCATGTCCCACGCCTGCGGCGCGCTGGCCGCCGCGCTGGTGGGCACGGCCGAATTCTACCGGGCCAACCAGATCCACGAGACCCTGTCCACGTTTGTAATGGTCCCGCTCATGCTCGAAACGCTGCTCGGCTTCCTCACCTTCACCGGCAGCCTGATGGCCATGGGCAAGTTGCAGGAGGTGCTGCCGCAGCGCCCCATCACGTACCGCAACCAGAACCTGATCAACTTTCTGCTGTTTGGGATCGCGGCGGGGCTGGGAGTGTGGCTCATCGTCAACCCCGCCCAGACGTGGATCTTCCCCATCTTCGCCGGCCTCTCGCTGGTGTTCGGCGTGCTGCTGATCATTCCCATCGGCGGCGCCGACATGCCCACCGTCATCGCGCTCCTCAACTCGTACGCGGGCCTCTCGGCCTGCGCCATGGGTTTTGTGCTGAGCAACAAGTTGCTGGTAATTGCCGGCGCGCTCGATGGCTCCTCCGGCCTCATCCTTTCCATCATCATGTGCAAGGCCATGAACCGCTCGTTCACCAACGTTCTGTTCGGGGCGTTCGGGCAGCTCCAGGTGGCCCACGGACACGTCGAAAAGCGCCCTGTGCGCAGCGCCAGCCCGGAAGAGGCCGCGTCCATTCTCGATGCCGCCTCGAGCGTCATCATCGTGCCCGGTTATGGCCTGGCGGTGGCCCAGGCGCAGCACAAGATTCGCGAGCTCTTCGACGCGCTCATGAAACGCGGTGTGGACGTTAAATTCGGCATCCATCCCGTGGCCGGCCGCATGCCCGGCCACATGAACGTGCTGCTGGCGGAAGCCGACATCCCCTACGACCGGCTCATTGAGATGGACGAGATCAACGGGGAATTCCCTCAATGCGACGTGGCCCTGGTCATCGGCGCCAACGACGTCACCAACCC
>PLMF01000256.1 GCA_003142355.1 Bryobacterales bacterium | reverse complement strand
CCCCAGCCGCCGTCTTCGTGCTGGTAGTTGTAGAGACGGTCGAGCCCGGCGCGGATCTTTTCCTGGAGCGCGGCTTCGTCGAGGTTGGCCTTGAGACCCAGATCGTGAACCGCCTGGCG
This sequence comes from Bryobacterales bacterium, assembly GCA_003142355.1. Next base: position 16,997 of record PLMF01000256.1, on the reverse strand, counting down.
CACCGTAACGTTGGGCAGGAAGCTGGACATGGTCTGCTCCACGCAGCCATACGGAAAAGAAGTGAGGTACTCCAGCGCGCCGAAAAGCGAGCCGGCAATGGATGGCGAGACCCCGATGGAGAGCGAACGCGAACCGGGCTGGACGTTGGCCGGGAAAGTGAGATCGAAGGAGGCCTCACTTCCGGCGGCGAGCGATCCGCCATGCGATTGCGAAAGTTTGACGCCGGGCACGTTGATGGGCAGTTCCAATTCCATGGCGTCGGATTCTTCGTCGGTGAGAGCTTTGCCGGTGACGGTGGCGGTGTGGACTTGCTGGGCCCGGACCCGCCACTCGACGCGGGCTTCGCCGCGGCTGGCAATGGAGACTGTCTTCGTCTCGCCCTGCAGGATGTCGAGGCCCTTGACGTCGAGCGAGACACGCGCGGTCTTGGTGTTGGCGAGGTAGTTGTGGACCAGCGCGGAGACCACCACCTCATCGCCCTCGACGAAAAATCGCGGCACAACCAGGCGCAGGATGAGGTTCTTGCGCACGATGGTTTTGAGGACGGCGGCCCCGACCTTGGTGTCGGGCGTGATGCCGCGGGCGGTGGCGCGCCAGGTGGTGAGAGAATCGGGGAACTCCACCTTGGCGCGGGCGTGGCCGGCGGTGTCGGTGACAACATCGGTGGCCCAGAAGGCGGTATCGGGGAAAGCCTTGCGGATTTTGGGTTCCGCCATCCGGTCCGGTTTGAGCTGGGCCAGGCGGCTCGGCGCGCGCAGTTGGGCCAGTTGCATNNCGGCGCTTGCCGGCTTCGCCGTTGAAGAAAAAGCTCAGCGAGTTGTCGGTGTAGACGCTGTTGCTTTCGCGGCCGAAGAAGAACGTCAGCGGATCGTCCAGCGTGTCGCGGCGGACCGCGTAGATGGCTTCGTCGACCACGCCCAGGCTGAACTCGGCGCGCGGCACCGGCCGGCCATCGGCGCCGCTGACGTCGATGGCGTAATCGGCGGTCTGGCCGGGGAGATACTGCGGCTTGTCGGTCGAGAGTTTGACGTTCAAGCGGTGCTGTTCGGGAGGAACCTTGAGATACTTGGTGCCGGTGTAGAGGTCGCCGGCGCGGACGAACCAAGCGGAGACGGTAATTCCGGGTTCGTCCGCGGTGGTCACGGGGACGGCGAATTCGGCGGTGGATTGAGGGGAGCGGACGAGCTTGTACTGGTGGAGATCCCGACCCTCCACGCTGACCCAAAGCGGGGTGTTGGGCTGGCCGGTGACCAGCAGGAGTCTGGCCGTATCGCCGGCGCGGTAGGTCTTCTTGTCCGGAATGATCTGGATTTCCTTGCGGTCGTTTCGGGAGCGGCTGGAGACGCCGCCGGAGACCCAGAAGTAGGCGAAGTCCTGGACGTCCCGGCCTTCGGGCGTGCGTGCGGTAGCTTCAATGCGATAGGAGCCGCCATCGGCGGGGACGTTGAAGCTGACCGTGCCCTGGCCGCCGGCACCGACGCTGCCGCCAGTCTCGGCTTTCACTTCGCTGAACTGGCGGGCATAGACGTTGTAGCGGGCTACCTTGATGTGGAAGGCGGTGGCAACGGGCTTGCTATCGTAGTCGCGCGCTTCCACAGTCACCGTGGCGGGGGATCCGGGCGCGTAGAAATAACGATCGGGTGTGGCGTTGAGGACGAAGCTGCCGTAGGTGGCGACGATCCAACCTCTGCCGGTGATCTCGCGCTTGCCCAGATCGGTGACGCGGGCGTCGACGCGATACAGGTAGTCGGCTTTGTGCTCGGAAACCGTGGTGCCGACGTTGATGGTGAGTTTGCCATCCGCATCGAGCTCACCGTCGCCCTCGGCCACCTGATCGCCATGGTCGTCGTCGTTATCGCCGGCCGCGGCGCCTTCGGAAGTGGATTCATCGGGATCGTACCAGAGCGGGAACCAATAGCGCTCGCGGTAGACCGCGTAATGGACTTTCGCGCCGCTGACGGGCTCGCCGAAGTAGTAGCGCGCGTCGATGGCGGCTTCGACCGCTTCGCCCTGTAGCACGCGGGTCTTGCCGGGAATGACCCGGACTTCGTATTCGGGCTTCTTGTATTCCTCCACCCCGAAACTGCCGTTCATGTAGCCTTCGCCGGCAGTGGGTTTGACCTCTATGAAATAGCTGCCGAGGAAGGCCGAGGGAGGAAGCGTGAGATCGTCGTGAATGGCGCCGTTGGCACTGGTCGAGAGGGTCTTCTGGTAGACCGGTTTTTGTTCCTGATCCTGGATGCTGACGGAGACGGCCTTGCCGGCGGGCACTTCGTAACCAGCCGCGGTTTTCAAGCGCAGGATGCCCTTGAAGTGGACCGTGTGGCCGGGGCGATAGACGGGCCGGTCGGTGTAGATATAACCCATCCAGGTTGGCTGGTTGACGGAGAAGGCATAGCTGGCGAGGGTGTTGAGGGCGTAGTCGGCGCCGTTGTGGGCGACAATTCGTATGTCATCGGGGCGGCCGGCGGGAATGGGCAGAACGGCGACGCCTTCGGCATCGGTGGTGGCGTTGCCCAGGTTGGTATCGCGGCCCAGCATCCAGACCTTGGCGGCCTTAATGGGCTCGCCGGTGGCGCGATCGACCAGCATGTTGACGATCCGGCCCTTGCCGGTTTTGGTGATGAGGACGGAATCGGAAACGATCAGCAGGGTGTAGGCGCGGAGCTCGCCTTTGACGGCCTCGACGGCATAGACGCCCTGGCCGGAGACATTCAGGGGAACGGTTTGGCGATCCCAGCGGTTGCGGCTTTGCACCCGCTGCACAAACGAAAGCACCAGTTGCTGGGCATTGAGGACGGGGGCTTCGGCGTAGTGCGTTTCGCGGCCGCCAGGCTGGGCGGTGGATTTCGAGGGGAGCAGTTTCTCGAAATGCGCGCTGGGTGATTCCGTGAACTGGGCACGAAGCCCGCGTTGAATATCGGCGCGGAGGCTTCGCTTCCATATATGGATGCGCTCGATCAGCGTGCGCTCGTGCGGCGGCGCCGGCGTATGTGCGCCGAACTGGTGGGGGTTCTCGAGCAGTTGGAAGAACTTGACCGGGTCTTGGATGCGGTAGACGCGGAATTCGAGCGAATCCACGGCCCAGGAACTGACGGAGACGGAGGGCTTGGAGTGGGTGCCGAAGGTCTGGTTGGAGGAGAGCGCGAAATAGGGCTGATTCTCGGATTGGCTGAGCCCGGTGGCAGCGGCGGCCAGCAGCAGGAACAACTGCGCGTACTTTTTCATGACGCCTCTCTCAGGATGTTCCAGCGATACACGCCGAGGAAATTGGGATTGGCAGCCAGCGGGCGCCAATCGAGCTGCGGAAAGTGGAGGAGCTCGGACATAGTGAGACGCTTGATTTCGCCTGGGCCGCCGCTATCGGGGCCGGTGTGGTAGATGACGTAGAGATCGCCGTCGAGACGAAGCTGGCTGGCGCCGAGATAGATCATGCTGTGGAAGCTTTTGTCGTGACGGAAGAAGAGCAGGTCGCCGGGTTGCGCCCGGGTAACGTCGCGCGTCAGGAAATGGGTATTGAAGCGGCGCAGGGTTTGGGCGTCGGCGAATTGGGCAAATGCGCCGCTGGAAAAATCGCCTGGGGCGAGGGGTCCGGCACGAACGCGGAACAACCCGGCGGCCAGCGGCGTGTAGGGGTAGCGGTACTTGCCCGGCGGATCGAAGGCCGGGACGACCGGCACGCGAGCGGCTTCGGCCCACGCCGCATCGTGGGCGCGGAAAGTTTCGCGGTAGGCGTAGCGGATGAGCGCGGCGCAATCGTCGATTTCGGTGGGACGGGCGCCGGGAGCCTGAAAGTACTGGGTCTCGGCGAGGAAGGTGAACCAGCGGCGAAAGGCCATGCGGTCGCGGTCATCGTCCAGGCGGAGGAAGTCGGGGGTGCCGTCCTCAAAGGTGTCGGCGGCAGTGAGCGAGGTGGCGAGCTGGAACGTGGCCGGCGCGGAATTAGGAAACTCCACGCGCACGTGGATTTGCGCGGGAAGGACGCCGGCACGAATGCGGGCGGTGGAATCGGCGATGTTTTCCACGGTGGCGGCGTAGGGCGGATCGATGGCGATGCGAGGCCGCTGGGCGGAGTGGAAAGTGAGGGTGGCGGTGTCGTACCCATCGGCGAGAAGGCGCGCGGGTTCGAGCGTGATGGCGGCTGGCGCCGCGGATTCGTGCCGCCCCCAGAGAACGGTCATCACGAGGACGGTGCCTATCGACACAGCGGCGCGCGAGCGGGTATTCAAGCGCCACAATTATAGCGAGTGGGTGAGTGCGAAACAATCACGGAGAGAGGGATTTGGAGCGAACTTCATGCTCTCCGGCGCCATCTGCTAGTTTGTAGGTTCCAGCAGGAGGTTCGATGCGCATCGCGCTGTTCGCTTTGGTAGTCGCCGCGTCCGCGCAGAATTGGCCCTCGTTCCGCGGACCGGGCGCGTCGGGAGTGGCGGACGGCCAGAACTTGCCGGTCCGGTGGGACGCCCAACGGCGCGTCAACGTGCTGTGGAAGACGGAGCTCCACGGGTTGGCTCACTCCAGCCCGGTGGTCTGGGGCGACCGCGTGTTCCTGACCACCGCCGTAAGCAGCAAGCCCGGCGCCACCTTCAAACCGGGACTTTACGGGGAGGGCACCGCCTCCGACGATCTCTCGGCACACCAGTGGAAGGTGATCTGCCTGGAGCGCGCCACGGGCAAGGTCCTCTGGGAGCGAACCGCCTACCAAGGCGTTCCCAAAGAGAAACGGCACATAAAGTCGACCTATGCCAACGCCACTCCGGCCACCGATGGGCGCGTGGTGGTTGCCTTTTTCGGATCGCAAGGGCTGTATGCCTACAGTCTCGCCGGCGACCTGCTGTGGAAGCGGGACCTGGGCCGGTTCGATGTCGGGGCCTACGATGCGCCCGAGTTCGAGTGGGGCACCGCCAGCTCGCCAATCCTCTACAAAGACCTTGTGATCGTGCAGTGCGACCAACAGAAAGGCTCGTTCATCACCGCGCTCGACGCCAAGACCGGCGCGACGGTGTGGAGGACCGAACGGAACGAACTTCCTTCGTGGGGTACGCCGGCCATTTTCCCAACCAAGGCGCGAGCGGAGCTGGTGACGAACGGCTCCAATTTCATACGCGGCTACGATCCGGCATCCGGCAAGGAACTGTGGCGGCTGGGCGGCAGTTCGAAGATCACGGCGCCGACGCCGGTCGTCTCGGACGACCTGATCATCGTGGCCAGCGGCCGCCGGCCGGAAGCGCCGATCTTTGCCATACGCGCCGGAGCGAGCGGCGATATCACGCCTGCTTCCGGCGAATCGCGCAGCCGGTCGGTGGCNNTGTCTATATCCTGGGCAACGCCGGTATCTTCGATTGCTACGCGCTGGCGGACGGGCAGGAAATCTACCGCCAGCGAATTCCCGACGCGGGTTCGGGTTTCAGCGCATCGCCCGTCGAGTCCGACGGGAAGATCTACCTCTCCGGCGAGGATGGCGAGATTGTCGTCGTGAAAGCCGGACCCAAGTTCGAGCTTCTGGCTCGCAACGACATGGCCGACCCCATCATGGCCACGCCGGCCATCTCGGGAGGAATCATCCTCATCCGCAGCCAGCACTACGTATGGGCCATCGGCCAACCCCGCCGCGCGGCGGACTGACTCGGCCTTCGGTGCCGATCGGCGCGTGGTTTAGGACTGCACGCCGCAGCACAGGGTCAGTCCTCACCCAAAAGGCGAAGGCAATGGGCCAGCAATTCCGGCACGTCCTTTTCAGCCATGTCCCTTATCAGCTCCGGCCTGATGTACTCGTAGGCGTGCATGACGATGTTCCGGGCACCAATGATGCCCGACCACGGAATCTCCGGGTGCGCTCGCTGAAACGAGTCGTCCAGTTTGCGGGCGGCTTCGCCGATGATTGTGATGTTGCGGCAGACAGCATCCAAAATCATGGGCTGGGAAGTCCAGTTGTCGCCACCGGTAATCGTGTACTCCGCGATACGGCGGCAGGAATCGCGGATGTGCATGATGTAGACCAGCGAGTCCTTGGCTGGCATAACAGGCTACAGAGGCGTGGCCTCGGCAAGGACACGGTCCCGGATGTAGGGATGGATGCACCCGGATTCGACCAAGTCCACCTCAACGCCCAGCAAGCCCTGGAGATCCGAGAGCAATCCACCTAAATCGAGCAGACCCCGGCCTTTCTCCAGGTCCACAAGGAAATCCACATCGCTGCCCGGTTGGTTCTCGCCCAACGCTACCGAGCCGAACACGCGAACATTATGGCAGCCATGCAACTCGGCTAGGCGCAGAATCTCAGTTCTCTTCTCCAGCCGCAGTTGGTCCAGCGTTGTCATCTTTCATGGTGCGCCCGGCGTGACTCGAACACGCGACCTTCTGGTTCGTAGCCAGACGCTCTATCCAACTGAGCTACGGGCGCTTGCGAAAGCAACCAACCCTTCCACTGTAACCAACCGCGCGGGGGTTGTGCAACCGCATACGGCCATCTGCCACAATAACAGTGTCTCCATGACCGAACGCCTCTATTACACCGATTCCTACCTGCGCGAGTTCACGGCGCGCATCGTGGAACGCTCCGCGGACGGGCGCACCGTCTACCTCGATCGCACCGCCTTCTATCCTGCTTCCGGGGGGCAGCCCTGCGACACCGGAGCCATCGCCGGCGTCCCCGTGCTGGACGTTGTTGACGAAGGGGAGCGCATCGCGCACTACCTCGCCCGGCCACTCGATAGCGGGGCGGTGGAGTGCGCCATCGACTGGAGCCGCCGCTTCGATCACATGCAGCAGCACACCGGCCAGCACGTGCTTTCGGCGGTGTTCGCAGAGTGGTTCGGACTGCGCACCGTCAGTTTCCACCTGGGCGCGGAGAGTTGCACCATCGACCTGGAAGGCGGCGCCGTGGAGCCGGGCGCGGTGCTGGAGGCGGAGCGGCGCGCCAACGACATCGTCTTTGAGGACCGTCCCGTGGCGGTGCGTTTCCAGGATGCGGCGGAGGTCCAGGGGCTGCGCAAACCTACGGACCGCGAAGGCACGCTGCGCATCGTTTCGATCGATGGGCTGGACCGCAACGCTTGCGGCGGAACGCACGTGCGCGCGACCGGGGAGGTGGGGCCGATCCTGCTGCGCAAGCTGGAGAAGGTGCGGCAGAGTGTCCGTGTGGAATTCCTATGCGGCGGGCGGGCGGTGCGGCGGGCGCGCGCGGATTACGAGGCGCTGTCCAAAACGGCCCAACTGTTTTCGGCGCCGTTCGAGGAACTCCCGGCGATGGTGGCGGCGCAGCTCGAAACGGCGCACGGCAACGACAAGGCGCGGCGCAAGCTGGAACTCGACCTCGCGGCCTACCAGGGCAGGGAACTCTACCTGGCGACGGAGCCGGGCGCGGACGGCGTGCGGCGGGTCACGCGGCGCGCGGTGAAGGGCAGCCTGGAAGAACTGCGCGCCGTGGCGCAGAATTTCACGGCGCAGCCAAAAGCCGTCTTCATTGCCACCCTGGCCGACCCTCCCTCGGTGCTGCTGGCGGCCTCGGCGGATGCCGGCATCGACGCGGGAAAAGCCCTCAAAGCGGCCCTCACCGAAGCCGGCGGCCGCGGCGGTGGAAACGCGCGCATCGCGCAGGGCAGCGTGGCGGAGGCGGGGGCGCTCGAGCGGGTCCTGGAAAAGCTGTGACCTAACGCTTCTTCTTGGACGGGGCGCCTTCCTTCAGCAACTCCTCGATTTTGGCGGTCAGGTTCTTCTCCTGTTGGTCTTCGGAGAAAAATTTGTCGTCGCCTTCGTATTGCGCGCGGATTATGCCCTGGCGGTCGATAAACGCGAGGATCGGCATGTGCGGGATCAGCATGGGCGGATGTTCCAGGTAGTTGATCACCACTGTCTGATTGTCGAATCCGACGGGAAACGGCGGATTGAATTGCCGGATGAAAGCCGGCAAGTTGATGCGGGCAATGTCTTCGATGGCCGAAGCCAGCACCTGCAAACCGCGCGGGCCATATGTGTTCTGATCCTTGATCAGATAGCCGATGGTCTTCTGGCAATGCGAGCACCAGGTCAGGATAAACGCCACCACCACCACCTTGCCTTGGTACTGGCTCAACAGCACTTGTTGGCCGTCGTTGAGGCTGATGGCGAGCTCGGGCGACTTGCGCGGCACGTTGATCGCCTCGACGGCGGGCGCCGTCACGAAGAGCAAGGCCAGGGCCGGGGCCAGGAATCGACGCTTCGACATAGCTCTCAGTTTATCGCAGCGTCGAGCCCTTCCACGCTGGTGACGATGGCGCCCTTCCGGCGGAGCTCGAAACGGCCGTCGTCGCCGGAGCCGGTCACGGAATCGGCGGTCTCGGAAGCCACCGACATCTTCTCCCACTTTTTTTCGAGCACCTCGCGGTAGGCCGCAAAATAGCGGCGGGCGCTTTCTTCGCTGTCCCATTCGGCGGCGTAAAGCAGCACCACGCGGCCGGCCTTCTTGTTCTCGCGCAGCTCGAAGTTACAACCGCGCCAGTGCGGTGCGATCTCGCCGGCCTGCTGCGCGCCGGCGAACTGCTCCAGCAGCACGGCGTGATCGAGCTCGCCCAGGGCGCCGCCTACCAGGCTCTTGTAGCCGCGCGGCAGGTGAGCGTCGGGAAGCTCCGGCTGGGTGGGCTTGAGATTCGAGAAGTAATCCTCGGGATGAATGACCTGCTGGGTGGAGACCGGCGCGCGGCGGAAGACTTCGGCGAAGCCCTCCTGCCCGTCGCGCTCGCAGACGGCGTTCTGGAACAACATGCCCCTGGTATACGGGAACACCAGCGTCAGGCGCATGTAGAGCGGGGCGTTCTCGTAGACGGGGAACTCGCCGGCGGCGGCTTGGCCCAGGCGGCTCATACTGGAGGCGAGCGTGGGCGAATCCTTGAGCGACCGGCCGCTCTTGCGCGCGAGGTATTCGGACATCAGCCAGGTGGCCTGGCCTTCCATCACGGCCAGGCGCGCGGTGGATCCGTCGTCGCTCTTGCGTCCCTGGCGGATGAACCGGGCCAGATTGAAATTCTGGTCGGCGAGGGCGTGCGCCAGCTCGTGCGCCAGCACCGGCTCCTGGGTGTCCGAGGGGGTCGACTCGGTGATAAAGAGCTTCTGCTTGTTGTAGTCGTAGAAAGCCGCGGCCTGTTCCGTAAGCAGGTCGACGGTGGTCCGGGCGAGGTCGAAATCCCGCGGCACGAAACCGAATTTCTTCAGCGTCAGCTCTTCGGCGCGGATCTCCTCGGGGCTGGTGACGTCTTTCATGCGCTGGTTGAGGAACGCGTTGATCTTCTCCTTGGTGATGTAATCGCAAGGGACCGGGTGGCGCAGCTTCATCCCCGAAATCTGCGTCAGATCCAGGGCGATGCGGTTGGCCAGCCCGCAAATCTCTTTGGCGCGGGAGGGTTGAGCGGGAGCCGGCCCCGCATAGAGCAGGAGCAGGAGCGGGAAGACCGCTGCCAGACTGTGACGAGACTTCATCCTCTTTACCAGAATAATGCGCGGTACAATGAGAGATCAATCCAACCATTCACAGGAGAATCCTTTTGGCGGACGACAAGACCTACAAGGCCGAGTATCTGGGAAGCGGCACCTTCGTTTTCAGCAAGCCCAAGCGGAAGAAGAGCAAGGTTCGGCAGTCGCAATTGAAGAACCCGCAACGCGGCTCGCGCAAGTAGGGGCCGGGCATCCGGCTGCGCGCGGACCAGTTGCCCAGCCCCTACGAAGCCTTATGAACTCTCCGGGCGTGTACAAAGCCGAGGTCCTGAAGGCCATCGAAACCGTCGATCTGGAGAAGGCGGCCGAGGCCATCCGGATCCTGGCTGAGGCGCGTGCGGAAGGGCGCCAGATCTTCGTTTGCGGGAACGGAGGCAGCGCCGCTACGGCGTCGCACTTCGCGACCGACATGGTCAAAGGCGCCAGCTACAACCGGCCCGCGCGCTTTCGCATCATGGCGCTTACCGATTCCGGGCCCACCATCATGGCGTATGCCAACGACGCCGGCTATGAATGCGTCTTCGTCGAGCAGTTGAAGAATTTTGCGCGGCCCGGGGATGTGGTGGTGGGATTCAGCGGTTCGGGAAACTCGCCGAACGTGGTGCGCGCGCTGGAATATGGAAACTCGATCGGTTGCCGCACCATCGCGTTCACGGGCCGGGATGGCGGCAAGATGGGGCCTCTGGCCCGGCTCCATATTCACGTCTCGCATCCGCACATGGGACAGACCGAGGACGTCCACATGATGCTGATGCATATGATCTGCTACTACTTTATGGACGAGCGGTGAAAAGCAGCCGCGCCTGGTGGTGGACCCTGTCCGTTCCGCTGGCCGCGGTTCTGCTGTATCTCTCCCTGCGCGGCGTGGATTGGAAGGGCGTTTGGCAGACCATCGCCGGGGCGCGGTGGGGGTTCCTGGCGGCCGGATGCGGGTGCTCGTGCTTCTCGTTTTTTCTGCGCTCGCTGCGGTGGCGTATCCTTCTGAACGCGGAAGAGCGCTTGAGCGTCGGCCTGGTGTTCCGCGCCAACATGGCGGGATACCTGGGCAACAGTTTTCTGCCGGCCCGCGCGGGGGAACTGGTGCGGACCCTGGCGATCAGCGCGCGTTCGTCTCTGAGCAAGACTTACGTCCTGACCACGGCTCTGAGCGAGCGCCTGATGGACGTGATCGCCCTGGTCTTGTGGAGTTCTTTGATTTTGCTCGGAGACGGAGCGAAGCCGCGTTGGATCGTGGACCTCTCCCGTACCACGGCCCTGGTGGCCGCGGCGGGCGCGGCGGTCCTGGCAGTGCTGCCGCATCTGGAAGGCCTGCTGCCGCGCTTCGCCGATCAAGTGCTGCTGGGAGTGCGCGCCTTCCACAACGTGGGCCGCTTTCTGGGTTTCGCCGTACTGACCGTGGCCATCTGGATGACGGACGCGTTCGGCGTCATGCTGGGGGCGTACGGGCTGCACCTCCACTTTTCCTTCACCGTAGCCATGCTGCTGCTCACCGGCATGGGCCTGGGGAGCGCGTTGCCCTCCACGCCCGGTTATGTGGGGATTTACCAATTTGTCGCGGTGACGGTTCTGACGCCGTTTGGAATCAGCCGGGACGCAGCCCTGGCGTTCATCCTGGTGGCGCAGGCATCGGCCTACGTGGTGACGCTGGTGCTGGGCCTTCCCAGCTTGTATTGGACTACAGCTTCACCACGGCGCACTTCTTCAAAAAGTCCGGATCGAACTCCAGCCCCATCCCCGGCCCCGCCGGAACTGGAATGACGCCGTTCTTGATCTCGAAATTGGGCGAGAACCAGGATTCCTTCCGCGCCGGCGCGCGCCACACGTACTCCATGTAGGGGCCGATGTTGGGAGTGGTGGCCGCAAACTGCAAAATATTCACCGAAGCCGCGCTGGTCTGCGTGTTGTGCGGGCAGATCCACAGGTTCGCCTTGCGCGCCATCCGGGCCACGCGCGCGGCGCGTATGAATCCGCCGTTGTAGTTCAGGTCGGGCTGCACCACGTCCATCACCTTGTTCTCAATCATCCACTGGAACAGCCACAGGCTGGAATCCTGCTCGCCAAAAGCCACCTTCATCTCCAGCGCGTCGGCGACCTTCCTGGTTTCGCTCTTCTCTTCCCACGGACACGGCTCCTCAAACCACAGGTACTTCATCTCCTGGAGCCGCTTGCCGATCGCAATCGCATTGGCGGCATCGTAAGACCCGTTGGCGTCCGCCATCAGCGTGACCTTGCCGCCGAGCTTTTTCTGGGCCAGCTCGAGCAACTTGTCGGTGCGCCCGGGAGAGGCATCGCGGTTGTCGCTCATCCGCCCGCCGATCTTGAACTTCACCGCCTTGGCGCCGGTCGACTCCACGCCCCGGACGTAGACATCGACCTCTTCTTCAGCCGTGGTGTCGCGGCCCGAGCCGGACAGGTACACGGGAATCTCCTTGCGGAGCACCCCGCCCATGAGTTCGCCGGCGGGCTTGTGCGCCGCCTTGCCCATCAGGTCGAAGAGGCTCTGTTCGACGTACGCCACGGGACACCAGAAGGCCTGCCCGGCGATCTTGTAATTGGCGACGTAGACCGCGTCGACCAGGTTCTCGAGATCCCTCGCGTCCTTCCCGAGGAACTGCGGAATCACCCGCCGCAGCAGGATGGGGATGTAGTCCGCGATGTCCTTGGTCAGTATCACGCCCTCGGCGCCATCCGTCGATCGCGTACGGACGAAGTAACGGTTTCCGGACTGCAGCAGTTCGATGGAAGCGATCTTGACGGGAGCGTCCAGAACCTTGTGGAGATTGAAAACCGGCTTCTGGTATTCGGGGCCCAATGAATCCGTGTCGGCGGCGGCCAGCAAGGCGGCGCCGGCCGAAGCCGTCAGAAAATGTCGTCGGTTCATACTCTAAAGGATATGCGAATCTGGATACCGGTGGTAACCACTATGACCGTACGCGTTTTCGAGAGCAAGACAGAGCTGGGGTCCGCCGCCGCCCGGGCATGCCTGTATCTCGACGAGGATTCGGCCTCGCTTCTCAGCGAGGGTTTGCTGCCGCGCGGTCATGCTTCGTCGCCGCGCAACTCCACCACATAGTAGCGGCAGGGCGCGGAGCCGGCGTTGCGGATGCTGTGCATCTGATTCGACCCGAAGTAGATCACGGACCCCGCCTCTACCGTCTCGGTCCTGCCTTCGAGATACCACTCCACCGTGCCTTCCACAACAGTCAAGATCTCCTCATGCAAGTGCTTGTGCGGAGCGTGCGTTTCCACGGCGGGGCCGAGGATGGTTTCATGCGCCTCCAGATTAAACCCTCCATGGGTTCGGCCTTTGAAGAACTGACGCCCCTTCTTCTTGGCGTCCCCCTCGTACGGAATCCGATCATTGTGGTAGGCCTTCGAGGGAAGGGGCGATGCCTGTCGTTGCTGGGCGTCGGCGCCGGCCGCTGCCAGCGTGGGAATCAAAAAGGCCAAGTCTCTGCGTGAAAACTCCATCGTCATCCTCCGGAAAAAAGTGCGGCATGGTCAACGCCTATGCCTCAGCGCCGCCGCTCGGCCACAATGGTGATCTGCATGTCGCGCGCTTGCCGGACCACCTGCTGGACCACAGTATAGCGGAAGCGCTGCCACCAGGGCGGGGGCTGGGAGCGGCCCATGAAGATTTGCGTGATGCGCTGGGCGCGGGCGAACTCGGTGATGGCGCGCGGCACGTCGGCGGCTTCCACAATGTGCGTCTGAATCCGCAGGTTGCGCGCGAAGTTCATGTGGCGCTCGACGGCTTCCCGGTTCTGGGATGGGACGCCGTCGCCGGTATTGGGCGGCGCCACGTGAATCGCCAGGCAGTCGCCCTGCAAGTAGTCGGCGACGCGCTTTCCTCTTCGAATCAGGATGGCGGATGCCGGCCGGCCCGTGAGACAAACGAGCAGGCGCTCGTGGCGCGCCGGGGCGCCCCCCGAATCCGGCGCCGGCGGCGCGTGCAGCTTCTCTTCCACCTCGTGGGCCGTGTGCCGCATGGCCATCTCCCGCAGCGCCGCGAGGTTGGTCTCCGTGAAAAAGTTCTCCATGGCCCGCTGCGCCTTGTCCTGCGCATAAACTGCGCCCCGTTCCAGCCGGTTTCGCAGCGCGTTCGGCGTCAGGTCGACCAGCACCACCTCATCGGCCTCATCCACCACCCAATCCGGGATGGTCTCCCTGACGCGTATTCCGGTAACGTGCCATACCTCGTCGTTGAGGCTCTCCAGATGCTGGACGTTCATGGTGGTGAGGACGTCGATGCCGGCTTCGAGCAGCGCGTGGACATCCTGCCAGCGCTTGAGCCGCTCCGATCCGGGCACGTTGGTGTGNNGGGATCACGCGCCGCGGGACCGATTCGAGACCTTCGGTCTTGGCGATGGTTTCCTGGCGGCCGTGCGGCTCGAAGTACCCGATGACAATGTCCACGCCCTTCTGCCGCAGCTCCTGGGCCTCTTCGAGCATCCGGTACGTCTTGCCCACACCGGCGGCGTACCCCATGTAGACCTTGAGCCGGCCTCTGCCCGCGCGTGCCATCCCCTACAGGATAGTCCGCCCGGCGTGCGTAGCACCACAAAGGGCAAGCTAAAGCATGCCCCACCGCCGCTACTTCTTCGGCCCGAAGAACGCGATCATACCCAGCAGGACGGTCGGCTGGCTCCTGGAAGTGCCGTGGCCTTTTTGGAAGAACGCCTGGTTCGACCAGTCGTTGCGGAACTCGAGCCGGCTCAGCAGCCAGTCCGTCAGTTGGTATTCACCGGTCAGCGTAAATTCCTTGAGGGACTGCGCCCTGCCGGTGGTAAAGCCGTCCCTGTCGTCGAACCACTCGAGCCGTGGAGCGATGGCATACTTCTTGCCGACCGCAAAACGCGCCGCGGCCGCGATGCCAGCCCACTGGCTCGCTCCCGCGCCGATGTTCTTGTCGCGCCCGTAGTCGAAGTTGACGTAGTAGCTGATCTTGTCGGTGGGCTTGAATAACACGGTGGTGTCGTAGAGATGTCGTAATCCCCGATTGGTATGGTCCTTTTCGGGGCCCACGTAATAGACGTTAGTCCAGGTGATTTTCTTCCACGCGTAGGCTCCGTTGAGGCCAACTGTCTTGCCGCTGTTGTTGTCTTTGACGTTGTTCCAACCCTGCACGACCTGGACGCCGCCCGTGAAATGGGCGCCGGCGGGAAACGATGCGCGGATGCCGAAGTGGTAGCAGGGAATCGCCCAGGCGAACAGCAGCGACCTCGAGTAATTCCAGTTCTGGTTGGTGGGAACCACCTCGGCGCCGGCGGGCGACCAGAACTCGCCGGCGTCCACCTCGACTCCGTGCCATGACTTCGGTTTGAAACCGACATAAGCCTGCTGGATGTACTTCAGATCGTCCGGAGCCTTGTCGGTGGCGTGGATGATATCGAATGCTTCTCCGAACCCGGCATCCAGATGAAATCCGACGGGAGCGGGGCCGTGGTCGATGGTAATCATGCCCATGCCGAGGTGCGCTGTATCGGCGCGCACATCGTAGTTTCGGAGGCCGTTGAATCCGGATGCGGGGCCGTTGAAGGCCCCATCCACGTATCCGTCAAACAGGAAGCTGAAGTCGGTACCCCAGTGCGTCCAGGGTGACGGTGGAGGAGTGGCCGCCGGCTGAGCGGCCGGCGTTTGCGCCGCGGGGGGATTGTCCGGCGTAGTTGGCGTCTGTGCGCCGGCCGCCCCCGCCATCGCCAGAGATCCGGCTAAGAGAATCGATACGCGAGTCTTCCTCACGTCATTGCTCCTTGTAAACTATTGAGTGCTCAGTGACCAGCCTGTGTTTGCCGTTTACTTGCGCGGTGGCGCGGCTTGGTCGAGCGCGCGGTTGATTTCGAGAACGTTCACACGGGGATCACCCAGGAAACCGAGGTCGCGCCCTTGGGTGTGCCCCGCAATGAGATTCCGGACCTGTTCCACCGGGACGCCGCGCGCCTTTGCGATGCGCGCTGCCTGAGCTTCGGCCGAGGCGGGGCTGATGTCCGGATCGAGGCCGCTGCCGGACGCTGTCACCAGGTCGGCCGGAATCGGCCCGGTGTAGTCGGGGTTGTTCTTGCGGAAGGAAGCCACGGAATCCTTCACCCGGTCCGCCAGCTTCTGGTTGGTTGGGCCAAGATTAGAGGCGCCGGAAGCCGTGGGATCGTACCCGTCGTTGCCGGCCGCGGAGGGCCGCGGCTGGAAGTACTCGGGCTTCTTGAAGTTCTGCCCGATCAGTTCGGAGCCGATGGCATGGCCATTGGCCACGACCAGGCTGCCGTTCGCCCTGGCGGGGAAGAAGACCTGGCACAGCCCGGTCACCACGCCTGGGTACAGCAAGCCCGTCAGGACCGTTAGCACCAGCATCATTTTGAAACCAGTTCCTAGTTGCTGCCACATATTCTCCTCCTTACGCCAGCCTCAGCAAGCCCAGCACCCGGTCGATGAACCAGATACAGGGGAAGGGCGCAATGAAACCGCCTACGCCATAGATCCAGAGGTTCCGGCGCAGCATCTGAGCCGCGCTTTGCGGCTTGTACTTCACGCCTCGCAACGCCAGCGGCACAAGGGCCACGATGATCAACGCATTGAAGATTACCGCGGCGAGCACCGCGCTTTGGGGGGTGCGCAGGTCCATGATGTTGAGCTTGGCCAGCGGCGGGTAGGTTACCATGAACATCGCCGGGATGATGGCGAAGTACTTGGAGACGTCGTTCATAATAGAGAACGTCGTCAGCGCGCCGCGCGTAATCAGCAATTGCTTCCCAATGGCGACCACCTCGATCAGCTTGGTTGGGTTGCTGTCGAGATCCACCATGTTCCCGGCTTCCTTGGCGGCCATCGTGCCGGTGTTCATGGCCAGGCCGACGTCGGCCTGGGCAAGCGCGGGGGCGTCGTTGGTGCCGTCGCCGGTCATGGCCACCATGCGGCCGCCCGCCTGTTCCTTGCGGATGTACTCCAGTTTGTCGGTAGGTGTCGCCTGGGCAAGAAAGTCGTCCACTCCGGCTTCCTCGGAGATCGCCGCCGCGGTCAACGGGTTATCGCCGGTAACCATCACCGAGCGAATCCCCATGGCCCGCAATTGCGCGATGCGCTCCTTCATTCCGCCCTTGACGATGTCCTTGAGGTGGACGATGCCGAGCAGTTTTGCTCCGTCGGCCACCGCCAGCGGGGTGCCGCCGGTCCTCGAGATGCGATCGGCGGCGTCGGTGAAGCCCAGTGGGACGGCGCCGCCTTCCTGCTCCACGAACTTCAGGATGGCGTCCGTCGCGCCCTTTCGAAGGTGCCTGCCATCGATATCCACGCCGCTCATCCGCGTGTAGGCGGAAAACGGGATGAAGTGCGCCTCGTGCTCCGCCACCTCGCGGCCGCGGATATTGTACTTCTGCTTGGCGAGAACTACAATCGACCGGCCCTCGGGCGTTTCGTCCGCCAGACTGGAAAGCTGAGCGGCATCGGCCAGTTC
This sequence comes from Bryobacterales bacterium, assembly GCA_003142355.1. Next base: position 81 of record PLMF01000256.1, on the reverse strand, counting down.
CTTCTCGGTGGCGCCGTTGACTGGTAAGAAGGCCACGGCCTGCCGGTTGCCAAGGGTGATGGTGCCGGTCTTGTCCAGCAG
>PLMF01000218.1 GCA_003142355.1 Bryobacterales bacterium | reverse complement strand
GTGTATACTAAATGGGACCTGGGAGTCCAACCATAGAACTCCCGGTGTAGAGTGTGGAGCATATGATGCGATCTCTTCTCGTTCTGGCCATGTCGGTGGCGGTCCTTGCCGCACTTTCGGGTTGCTCCACAGGGGGACCCCGAGGCGCGGCCACCAATGGAGAAAAGCTCTTTGCCTCGTTCAAGTGCGCCTCTTGCCACGGCGACAAGGGCCAGGGCGGGTCGGCGCCGGCGCTGGCGGGAAGCTCCGGTCCAGTCTCTTCTCCGGATGCCATGGCGGCGGCTATGTGGAGCCACGCCACGAAGATGTGGCAAGCCGTGGACGCGGCGAAGATCGAAAGACCGCGGATCACGGCCGAGCAGGCGGCGGATTTATACGCTTACCTTTCCGGTGGCTCCGACCGGCAGAGTTTGGTGGGCGCTGCCGCTCGCGGGCAGCAGGTTTTCGAAGCCAAGCTGTGCGCCTCGTGCCACGAGCAGGTAGATACGGGCGCGCCGAACCTGGCCATCAAGGCGGGTCAGTTCTCGGCTTTCTCGATGATCGCCGCACTGTGGCAGCACGGCGCCGGAATGCTCGCCCGGATGGTCGCGCAAAACAATGAATGGCAGGTCCTCTCAGCCCAGGAGGTGGCCGATATCATCGCCTACCTGAACACGAAGAAATAGGCGCCAAGAGATGCTACGCGCCCTGGGGCTCCTGCGGCGCGGGGCAGTTCGGCCGCAGGTGGCGCGCGCCTGCGACCGGAGCCGTGGGCGGGGCGGCCAAGCGAAGCGCGCTACTGCTTCTTCTCGCTCGGGGGGGGCAGTTCGGAGGGCGCGGCCCCGGCGCCGAACGACAGCGGGATATCGAAGTAGGCCGAGTTCTCTTCGTTCTCGTCGGCAACGCGCAGCTTATAATGCGCCGGCGGGGCGTCGAACAGCAGATTGCCTCGCGTGGATTCCGCGGGCTTCACCCGGCGCAAATAACCGATCCACGCGGGCGCGCCGTCTCCGTCCCTCAGCTCGGGGTAGCTGTTGCCCTTATCGTCCTCGATGGTCACGTTGGGCACAATCAGGTCAACGGCGCTACTATTCACCGCGGCCATGCGCACCAGGAAGAAGCGGTGCTGAGGGACCCGCGCAGTGGGACCCTCGCCAAGCTGGGGCATCCACTGGGTCTCGTAGACCGTGTAAATGACGTGCCCCAACTCCGCCTTCTCGCCTAGCGAGTAGGTGCGGACCTGGGGGGGGCGGTTGGAGGAGCAGGCGCTCAGGACAAAAGCGGCGATGACGGCCGCGAGAATTGGAAGCACAGGAAGACGGCTCATGTTCGCAGAACCATTTTCCTCGCGCCGCCGGCTGGTGTCAAGAGGGGGGCTGGTAGGGGCCGGGCATGCCCGGCCCCTACTGTTTCTGGTGTTCTTGCAGCAGGCGCTCAAACTTCCGGCGCTGGTCTTCGTTGAGCAGTTGCTCGACGCGCGCCTTGCTATCGCTCAGCACGGTGCGGTAATACTGCCAAAAATCGTTCAGAATGGATTGAATCTGCTCGGTCTGCGCAGGCGTCAGGTCCAGTTCCTTGCGCAGGCGATCGAAATAGAGGACCTTGCCGGCAGGGGAATCGAACGCCGGTTGATGGAGCCGGTTGTGAACGCCGAGATTCATGGCCAGCGCGCCCGCAGCCGCGCCGCACAGGAAAACCAAAGCCAGCGTCACCGCACAGGCAAGCTTGGGGTCCCAGGATCTCCCGGTGGCCGCCCTCTCGAGGAGACTAATACTCATAAGCCGTCAGCGTGACCAGCATATTGTCTTGAGCGGAAGCGGAATCGAAGGCGGGAGAATCCTCCTGCGCCATCACGGCTTCCGGCGAAAGGCCACTGGGATACCTGGTCTCGCGCGATACCAGATAGGTTCCCAGAACCGCCAGGGTAAGCAGGGACGCAAACGCCAGGCGGCGGCCGAAGGCGAGATCCAGCGCGAAGAGGCCGGCAAAGGAGGGGACGGCTTTCCGCTCGCCCACCTGCTCGACCACCCGGGCACAAAACCCGGGGGCGGGCTCCCAGACTTCTTCGGACCGCAAAGAGCCGAACCACTGGGATACTTCCCGCATGGCGCGGATTTCTTCACGGCACATTCGACAATTGCTCAGGTGCGCCTCGATATCCCGCTGAGCCGCCGGTTCCAGGGCACCGGACAGGTACTCCTCGAGGCTCTCGATCACTACCCCGTGCATACGTTTCTTCCCTTACCAGTGTAAATTACCACGCCCTAAAACTCCCCTTGCGAGTCTATCGCCTCAACGGCACGCCCGCTCGCGGGGTACCACGGGCCTACCCGGCCACCAGGCCGGGAGCACGATCCAACCGCTGCGCGGCCTTGACCAATTTCTGCCGTGCGCGGAACAGCTTCACCTTGATGGTGTTCTCGTTCATACCGGTCTTGTCCGCCAGTTCCTCCACCGAATACCCCTCGACCTCCTTCAACATCAATAACATACGCTCCTCTTCGGAAACGCGTGTGAGAAGTTTCAAGAGATAATCGCGGCGGGCCAGGGTGGCGTCGATGGGCACCTGGCGGCTGGTGCTGGGCTCGCTGTTGTCCACCCGCCGCACCTCGTCTTCACTCAGATCGCTCTCATAGACCAGCTTGCGCACCTTCCGCTTGCGCAGATAATCGAAGCACTCGTTAACCGTAATCTTATAAATCCAGGTGATCAGGGAACTGCGGAAGTCGAAGCTCTTGATGGAGACGTAAACCTTGGCAAACACCTGCTGGGCAATATCTTCCACGTCGTTGCGCTGCCGCACGACGCCGTGAATGATGGAAAACACTTTGGACTGATAGCGCTCGACGATTTCGCGGAACGCAGTTTCCTCTCCAGCCTGGGCCCGTTGGACCAAGGCGCCCTCCGAGGTGTTCTGGTAGTCCACTCTAGATTTCGCCCGAACCTTACATCCGAACGCGGGGAACGGTAGAGCGCCGGTCAGTGACCCCATACACTGCTTGCGACGCGTACCGCCGAATTCGCGTTTCAGTCACTTGCCTACTAATCTATCTTGCCAAATGGGCGGAGGGAAAGTGCGAGCCAGGCCCCCGGCCGTTTGGCCAGGGTTTTCCGCGACCCAAACCGGCCCCGAGACATCTAAACCAGTGAGGAATGGAGAGGCGCGGTCCTGTTTGTATAATGGGAGCAGGCAAAGCCCGTAATAAATAGAGGAGTTTAAACGCATGGTGCAATTGAGCGAAAGAGCAGTCGGCAAAGTGAAGGAGATCATGTCGGCGCAGGAACCGTCCCCCGCGGGACTGCGCATCGCGGTGGTGGGTGGCGGCTGTTCCGGATTCAGCTATTCGATGGCCTTCGAAAACCAGCCCAGCATGCTGGACAAGACCTACACGTATGACGGGTTGAAGGTTTTCATCGATCAAGCCAGCATGCTGTATCTGGAGGGCGCCGAGGTGGATTACGTGGAGACGCTGGAGGGATCGGGGTTCAAGTTCAACAACCCCCACGTCAAGTCCACGTGCGGCTGCGGCAGCTCGTTCCAGGCGTAAAGCCATCAGCTTTCAGCATTCAGCATTCAGCTTTCAGCCATACCGGGGCGCGGCGTTTTAGCTGAAAGCTGATGGCTGACAGCTTCTCCTAGCGAGCCTGGCGGGGCGGCGCGGGGGGCTGTTGACCCCGGGGGCCACGGCCGGGGCGGGGGGTTTCCGCCTGCAACTTTTTCCATTGGTCGGGGGTCAGAACCCGGCGAATTCCCAGCAGCATCCTGGCATTGGCTTTTTCCAGCTCGGCGCGGGCCTGCGCCACCTTGTCGATCTGAGCGACGATCCTGGCCTCATCCGGCTGATCCGCCTCCATCATCGGCTGGAGGGTGACCTCTTCCCTCTCGACCGCCGCGGTGACATCGATCAGCTTCAAGCGGTGCTGCTGAAAGATGTCGTCCATCTTCTTCTGCTGGTCCGCGGTCACGCCCAGCTTCTCCACCATGTCGGGATTCTTCCACCAGCGGCCCATGCCGCCTCCCATGGGTCCCCGACGGGGTTGCGGCGAAGGGGCGGCATTCGGGCCACGTCCCATACCCATGCCACGACCCATGCCCATGCCCATACCCGAACCCATGCCTTGCTGCGGCGGCTGGGGGGGCTGCGCGGGCTGCGGAGGCTGCGCCAACGCCACGGCGCCGGCAAACAACAGAATCAGTCCTAACTTGCTTCCGTATGCTCTCATCGAATCTCCTCGTTTCTGGTTTTGTCGCGGCGGTTTTGGTCACGTTCATCGGTGGAGGTGAAGTCCCAGGACACCAGCTTCACCAATGGCTCCATGGGCCGAGGAACCGCTCGCGACACCTCGGCATCCACCTGCTCCAACAACAGCGCATCGGCCCGGGCGATTTCCGCCTGGCGCTGCCTATCCTGCGCGTTTCGATAAATCGGGGCCGCCGCCAGCACCAACAGGGCCGCGGCGACGAGCGCCCAGCGCATCGGGTGGGGCCGGGCGGGGTACCAGCGGCTTCTGCGGGTCGGGGCCAGGGGCCGGGGGACACGGCTTTGCCGGTCGCTCCAGTGCCGCACCGAACCGCGAAACAGGGCGAGCGAGGCTTCCAGACGGGCCAACTCCGCGCTGCACTGGGAACATTGACGAACGTGCTGCTCCTGTTGCGGGGTGCGCTCGCCGATCATCCACTGGGAAACCTCCAGCGAAGATAAATGCTGGCTCATTGGGACCTCCCCATCCGCTCCCGAACGGCCTGGAGCGCTCTAAACAGGTGCACTTTCACGGTTCCTTCCTTCATGCCGGTGGCGACGGCGATTTCCAGCAGGTCCATGTCTTCCACGAAGCGGAGCAGGAAGACCGTCCGCTGCCTCTCCGACAGGCCCCCGGCGGCGTTCCAGACCGCCGCGAGCTGTTCCTTGGCCATCGCTCCGCTCTCGGGCGAAGCTCCGCCATCCGGCACCCACTGGCCGGCAGCATCGAGATCCACCGCCGACGTTTGCGCGCGCTTCCAGAATTGCAGGCGGCGGTTGCGCGCATAGTCGCGAATCAGGTTGACGGCGATGCGCATGAGCCAGGCCTCGGTGGAACACTCGCCTCGAAACCGCTGCCGGCTCCGGTAAGCTCTCAGAAAACAATCCTGCGCCACGCTTCCGGCGGCGTCCGGGTCGCGCAGGGAAGCCAGCGCGAAGCGAAAGACGCGCGGCCAATGCAGGCGCACCAGTGTGTCGAGGTCGTCGATTTCCGAGGCGCAACGCTCCACTGCCGCTATCATAGTCCCGGGCGTCGCCATCGGCTGCACTCGCCTGTGTAGACGAGTTCTTGGCGGGGTGGGTTTACATCCGCGGCGAAATCCCGATGCCGACGCGGTCGGGGAAGTAAACGGCCGGGTAACGGCGGGCGCCTCAGCCGCGCGCCGATTTTCTGGGCGTCGGCGGCACAGGCTTGTTCGGCTTTCGAGAGTCCAGCCACTTCTTCAGAGATTGGGGGCTCTCGCCCGATTGCCGTCCGGCCAACAGACCAGCGACGGTCAGGTCTTCGTCGAGGGCCGGCCAATGGATGTAGGTACCATCCCCAAAGATTTCGAGTTGGTCGCGCTCCCGCGGCGTGCCGTGCCAGAGGCGTGGATACCAGATGAGGGGCACCACGATAGTGCGGCCATCCACCAGATCAACCGTCAGGGCCTCGTCGGACACCCTCGCGGATTGAGCGCGAGCCTCTTGTATTTCAACGACCAAAGAACTCATACCAGCTCTTGAGAAATCTCTCCTGGTGCGCCTGAACGAGCCTTGCAATTGCGTTCAGCTCCACGCGGCTGAAGCCCCCGGCGCGCTCCAGGGCGACGGGATCCAACCAGAACTTTGCCGCCATGTTCTCGCGCCTGACATGAACGTGGGCAGGCTCGCCGCGATCCAAGGACACGAAGAAGAAGCGATAGGAGCGTATGGTGAGGATCGTCGGCACGCTTTCGCAGTTCTACCCCGCCGATTCGAGATTAGCACGAAGCCGTGCAGCCGTGCCCGTCCGCATAACTCCTCGGACGTTTGAGCTTCTCAGAAGGCAAGGGCGCGGTCGCTATCGATCTCTCTTTGAAAGCGCTGTTTGGGCACCGGCTCTTCGACGACATCCACCTTGCAGCCCAGAATCCGGGATAGCCGCTGCTCGAGGTCATCCAGACGGCTGATGTAGTCCAGGCCCCGCTCCGAGAAATTGTCGCCCAGGCGCACTACCACATCGACATCGTGAGCGGGATTCTCCCCACGCGCCACCGAGCCGAACAGGGATACACTCAGCACGCCAGCGGCGCGGAACTCGTGCTCGTGCGCCCTCAAAGCGTCGATGGCCTGCTCGCGTTCCATGAGACTAATTTTACGCATTTTCACTGTCCTCACGAGCGCCGGGCACCGGCCGGGTCAGGTAGTGCCTGAAAAATGAATCCTGATATCCTAAGCGATCCACGGATAACGATGCCGCTAATTAATGGGGCGCATACCCTAATTCGCGCTAATCTTGAAGAACTCCAAAAGAGGAAACAGAGTCCAGCTCGTCACAATCGGAACCCTCACTGATCTACAGTTCGATGCTATCAATCAGGAGCGCAAAGTCTCCGGTTATCCGTCCATCGCAGCCGAGGTCGTTTTCGTTGGCCGCCATATTTACGAAAGCCGGATTGTACGTGATGGCTACACGAGTGAAGATGCGATCGACCAAATTGCAAGTGGCATGGACGCTGCCGCAATGGTGCTCAAGACCCATGCCATGACAGCGATGGAGAACCCGAATCCAAGAGCGGATCGTTACGGAAATTCAGTGCGAGACAGGGTGATTTTTGAATGTTCGGCCCGGCATCCGCGGCCGGAGCTTTTTTCTGTCGTACCAAAGGGCGACGTCATAAAACCAAAAAGGCCGCCCACGGAATGAGCGGCCTTTCTTAGATTCCAGCGGCTCGCCCGGGTAACAACTGCATCCGGCGCACCAGCCGCTACACCAACAGTATGCACCTATCGTCCCTCACAAGCCAACCTGAAGGTGAGCCCACGGACCTCCAGAACCCTTAGAGACTGCCGGTTCGGCGCGGACTTGCGCGCCTGTCTCGATCACGCCGCCGCTTCCGCCGCGTTCATCTTCACCGACACCAGGCGGGAGACGCCGGGTTCCTGCATGGTGACGCCGTAGAGGGCTTGGGCGGCTTCCATGGTGCGCTTGGAGTGGGTGATCACTACGAACTGGGTCTGATCGGCCATCTCTTTCAGGAGCTTCGTGAGGCGGCCGATGTTGGATTCGTCGAGCGGGGCATCCACCTCGTCCATGATGCAGAAGGGGCTGGGCTGGTATTTGAAAATCGCCATCAGCAGGGCCACCGCGGCCAGGGCCTTTTCGCCGCCGGAGAGCAGCAGCACGTTTTGCAGGCGCTTGCCGGGGGGCGAACAAACAATGTCAATGCCCGATTCGGCGAGGTTCTCCTGGTCGGTGAGACGCATTTCGCCGATGCCGCCGCCAAACAGCGTCAGGAAACACTCGCGGAAGTGGGCGTTGATGGCTTCAAAGGCTTCGGCGAATTTCTGGCGTGAAACCTGGTCGATGTCCTGAATGGCTTTTTCGGTGTCGCGGATGGAATCGATCAGGTCCTGGCGCTGCGCGCTCAAGAAATCGTGGCGCTGCTGCGCCTCCTGATACTCTTCCATGGCGGCGGCGTTCACCGGGCCGAGCGATTCGATGCGGTTGCGCACGTCGTCGCACTGCTCGCGGGCCTGCACGATGGCCTCGGCATCGGGGACGGGATCATCGGGCGCGGCCAGCTCCGCCACGGGGGAATTGAGCTCCTTGCGGCTGGTTTCGTCGAGGAACTTCAGCTCGGCTTGCTTGCGGACCAGGTCGACTTCGATTTGCGAGCGCCTTTCGTAGCATTCCTGACCGCTGGCGCGCAGGGCTTTGAGATCTTCCTCACCGGCGCGCAAGGCTTCGCGCATATCCTCTCCCTCGAGGGCCATGGCGTCCACGCGCGATTCGAGGGCGACGATCTCGCCGGCGAGCTGGACGGACCTGCGGTCGAGATCGATGTTGTCGGCCAGCAGGCGGGAGCGCTCCGCGCCCAGGCGCTCGATCTCGGGCGCGATGGCGTCGCGCCGGGCCGAGGTTTCGCCGAACTGCTGCTCGAGGCGCGCCATGGCGCTGCGCTCGCCGCGATGGCGCTCTTCGAGACCCGCCAGCTCGGCGCGCGTGGCGGCGTGCTCTTCCCCGATGGCGGCGGCCTGACCTTCCAGCACGTCGAGCTCCTGCCGCTCCGCTTCGAGGGTTTCTTCGCGGGCGGCGCGCAGGCGCTCTTTTTCCTGGACGGCGGCGCGGTTCTGCTCGCGCTGGCCGGCCGATTTTTCGGCGTCGCGGCGCAGCCGGTCGAGATCGAGGCGCGCCACGGAGAGGCGCGAATTGGCGCGCGAGAGGTCGTCGCCGAGCTTGCGCATGTCGTGGTCGAGCGCTACGCGGTCTTTCTCGCGGGATTGCTGCAAGGCGCGCAGGCGCTCCAGCTCGGCTTCGAGGGCGATGATCTCCTGGGTGAGACCATCGAGGCGCGCCACCTGTTCATCGAGCGCCGCCTGGCGGGCGCGCAGCGTGACGGCCAGCTCGCGCGCTTCGCGCTTCATGGCGAGCGGGCCGGCGCCGGATTTTCGGCCGCCGGTGACGGTGTGACCGTGGTAGCAGACGCCATCGGGCAGCAGAAAGAAGAGGTGCGGATAGGAGACGGCCAGGCGCTGCGCGGCGGCGCGGTCGTCGGCCAGGAAGCAGAGGGAGACGCGGGGCAGCAGGTCCACGGCGCGATCCTTGAAACCGTTGGTGAGGCGCAGGGATTCGCTCAGCCGCGCGGTGATGCCGGTCTCGGGGCCGATGGGCGGCTCGGGCAGATGGCGCTGGCCATGACCATTGGGCTCGGGGTGCACCAGGAAGGTGGCGCGGCCGTCGAGCTCGGCGCGGATGAAATCGAGGCCGCGCTCGGCCTGCTGCCAGCTCTCCACCACCACNNTCCACTTCCACATAGTCGGCCAGCACGCCCATGGGTTTGAGGTCGGCGGCGTTGCCTTTTTCGAGCGCGGCGAAGAGACGTTTGACGGATTCGGTGGTATAGGTGCGGTGGGCCAGCACCTGTTCCAGCGATTCCTTGCGNNGTGACCAATTCCAACTCGAGCTGGCGCTGCGCCATGGTTTCGGAGAGCTGTTTGCGAGCGGCCTCGAGACGCTCGATCTCGGCGGCGGCGACCTGCTCCTCACGGGCGGAGCGAGCGGTTTCGCGTTCGATGCCGGCCAGGTATTCCTCGATCTGGGCGAGCTGGTTCTTGAGGATCGAGGCCTCGCCGAGAAGGCGCAGGATCAACTGCCGTCCCGATTCGATGGCCTGTTCGCGCTCGAGCACCCTGGCCTGCAACGATTCGCGCTGCCGGTCGATCTCGGCCATGCGGCCGCGCGATTGGGCGATCTGCTGCTCGAGGACCTCGACGTTCCCCCGGTGGGCGGCGATCTCCCGATCGAGGGCGCCGAGGCGCAGGCCCAGCTCGCGCGATTCGTTTTCGGCCTGGGCGATGCGCTGCTCGATGGCGCCGCTCTCCTTGACCTGGGATTCCAGGCGGCCGCGGGTGCGCTCGGCTTCCACGCGCATTTCGGCGAGCTGGCGCCGGGCTTCGGTCAGTTGTTGCTCGAAACCGTAGCAAGCGGCCTGCTGACGCTCGTGCGCCTGCTCCTTTTCGGCTACCCGCTCGGCCAGCGACTTCAGCTCGGCCGAGGCGAGGTTGAGATCGATGGCGGTTTTGGCGGCGTCGCGCTCGAGCAGGCGGTACTGGCCGGAAAGCACCACGCGCAGGCGGGCTTCGAGGTCGGATTTCAGCTCGGCGTAGCGCCGGGCCTTGGACGCCTGGCGCTTGAGCGAATTCACCTGGCGGGTGACTTCCTCCAGGATGTCGTAGACGCGCGCCAAGTTCTGCTTGGCGCCCTCGAGCTTGGCTTCGGCGAGGCGTTTGCGCGTTTTGAACCTGGTGATGCCGGCGGCCTCCTCGATCACCGAGCGGCGGTCCTGCGGCTTGGAGCTGAGAATCTGGCCGATGCGGCCCTGCTCGATGATGGCGTAGCTCTCGGGGCCGAGGCCGGTGCCCATGAAGATGTCCTGGATGTCGCGCAGGCGGGCGGGGCGGCCGTCGATGAGGTATTCGCTTTCGCCGGAACGATAGAGCCGGCGCATGATGGTGACTTCGCCGGTTTTCCTGCGGCCGGTATCTTCCACGGGGACGGGCCCGGCGTGCGCACCCCCTACAGGCTCCCGGTAAATATCGGGGTCCACAAGGGTCATGGTGACGTAGGCCATGCCGAGGGGCTTGCGCTCGCGGGTGCCCGCGAAAATCACGTCTTCCATGCGGGTTCCGCGCAGAGTCTTGGCGGACTGTTCTCCCAGGACCCAACTGATGGCATCGCTGATGTTGGACTTGCCGCAGCCATTCGGTCCGACGATGGCGGCGATACCCGCGCCGTTGAATCGCAGCTCGGTGCGCTCGCAAAAGGATTTAAATCCTTGCAGTTCGATGCGTTTAAGTTTCAGCAAAGCATTGCCCTCTGCATGGGGAGTCGTAACTATACTAAACTCGAAAGAGGAAAAAGTAAAGTACCTTCACCACATGGGACGGGTCTTTTTGCCCAACCACCACAATGGGTTGGGGGCCGATAGCCGACACCGGGTGGGCCGGGCGTGCCCGGCCCCCTACTGGATGCCGTTGGGGCCGGCCATGCCGTAGGGGCTGGCCATAGCCAGCCCGTGCAAAGCTGATGGTCAACCACATCGCTCATGAGATTCGCCCCGTAGGCAGGCAGAGCATTCGCCCGGCGCGCGGAGCTCACGCCGTCGACTTAATTATAGTACCGCGGGGAGGCCGGTTTCCACAGATGGAACACAGCGTGGACCGGCGGATTTCTGTCGCCGCCGGTGCAATCATCTTCAAAGTGGCGGTCGAGAATTCCCCAGCCCGCGTCCAGACTGCGCGGCAGCCATTTCTGTTTCAAGCTTCAAGCGGCAGAACGGTGCTACGATCATGACTTCAGAAAGTTGCAATCAGAAAAGGCGGTGTCTAATGTCCTACAAGTTGGGCCGTGGGATCACCACGGCTATCCTATGGTTGATTCTTCTTCCCGTCCTCCAGGCAAATCCGTCGTTCATCCCGGATTCGATCTTCAAGGGTTCGAGTCTGACGGGGTGGCACGTTCTGGGCCAGGCCGACTGGCAAGCGCAGAACGGCGAGCTGGTCGGGACGGTGAAGCAGGGTGGTGGCTGGCTCGTCCTGGATCGTTCTTACCAGGACGTCGGGTTTCACGCATTCTTCCGCTGCACCGGTGGCTGCAAAACCGGCGTGCTCCTTCGGGCCGAGAAAACTCCGGAGGGTATGAAGGGTATCTACGTTTCCGTGAGTGAGGGAGAGCCGGCACTCTATCGCGTCACGTTGGACGCGCAAGGGCAGGAACTGCAGCGCGAGAAGCTCAGGTACGCCGGCGGTTGGGTGCGCGTGATGCCCCCGGTCGACCCGAACGCACCCGCCGGCCGTGGTGGCCGCGGCGGATTCCCGCCCGGTGGCCGAGGCCCGGCCGTGACTTTGCCCATCACGCCGCCCGACACGGCAATGCGTCCCGGTGACTGGAACGAACTGGAAATCATCCTTGACGCGGGCGTCGTCAGGTCCTATGTGAACGGCGGCCGTGAAGCCGGGGGCGCCGCGGACGACGATGCGGGTAGCTATGGCCCTCTGGCCCTGTACGTCGGAGGCGAGGGCGAAGTGCGCTTCAAGGATGTCGGGTACAAGGACCTCGCAATCAGAGTCACTCCCATCGAGAAGGTCTCATCCCGCTTCCGCGTGCAGCGCATCAGCGATATGTATTACTCCTGGACCGCCGCGGCGGCGGACTTCAATCGCGACGGCATCCTCGACCTGGTGGCCGGTCCTTACATCTACTACGGCCCCGACTTCACGAAATCCCGCGAAATCTTCACCGCGACCGCGCTGAAACCCTCCACGGAGTTTGCGTACGCCCACTGCGATTTCGCCTACGACTTCAATGGCGACGGATGGCCCGATGTTCTCGCCGCGCCTCCGGGCGCCTCGCTGTACATCAATCCGAAAGGGGAATCGCGGCGTTGGCGGAAGTACCAGGTGCTCCCCAGTGTCCAGAGCGAACTTACGATGTTTAGGGATATCGACGGCGATGGCAGGCCGGAGCTCATCTACTCCGGCGAGGGCTTCGTGCGGTACGCCAAGTACGACCCCGCCGATCCGACCAAGCCTTGGACGGTCCATTCGGTTTCCGAGCGAGGGTACGGGGCGGCCCACGGCCTCGGGGTGGGCGATATTAACGGCGACGGCAGGCTCGATATCGTGAACTTGTATGGGTGGTGGGAGCAGCCTCCGGCCGGGAGCAATCAGGAGCCATGGAAGTATCACCCGCAGGCCTTCGGGCGGTACGGCCGCGGTATTGTCGGCGGCGCCGGGATGTTCGTCTACGACGTAAACGGCGATGGCTTGAATGACGTGGTGACGGTCTTGAACTCGCACGGTTTTGGGATGGCGTGGTACGAGCAAAAGCGTGACGCGGCCGGAACCATTTCCTTCGTCGAACATATGATCAACGAAGGTTACGAGGGTAAGAACGCCGGAGGGGTCGCCTTCTCCGAGGCTCACGGAACCGCTCTCGCGGATGTGGATGGGGACGGCATACCCGATTTCATCGTGGGCAAACGCTACTGGTCGCACCTGGATTCCTATCTGGACCCGGATCCGTACGGCCCACCTGTTTTGTATTGGTACCGAACGGTACGGAATCCGAAGGCGCCCGGCGGCGCCGAGTTTGTTCCGGAGCTGATCCACAATCGTTCAGGCGCCGGCTCAGACATCCTGGCGGTGGATCTCAATAAGGACGGTGTCGTGGATATCGTCACTTCCACGAACAGAGGTACGTTTATCTTCTGGGGCAAGCCTCGCGCCGCGGCGGCCAAGCCAGCCGCTGTCTCGGGCGGCCACTAAGCGAACCGGGTCCCGGCCTTCACTTCGCGGCGACGGTCGCGACAAACGTGGTGACACTGCCTGGCGCCAGTGTGGCTTGGAGGATGTTGTCCGCGATGCGAAGCTCCGGGAGGGCAGCCAAGTCCTCTGTCTCGGAAGTCCGGTAAGGCGCCGCCACGGACGCGCCGGCGCTCGCCAGCCGAAGCTCCAGCTCCTGGGCGCCTTCGTTTTCGTTGATGGCGACCACCACCAGTTGCCGCGTGGGCTCGTTTTTGAATGCCGAAACCAGCACTCCGGGCGCGGTGTCCGCCTCCATATTCACGCGGAAGTAGCCGGGTCTCACGAAACGGCTGTAATTCCCCAGCGTGTACAGGCGCTTGTCCGCGGTCCACGTCTTCTTCTCCAGGTCCAGATGGATCAGGGAGCCGCCCGAGCTGCCGTACTGGCTCACCGCCCACCAGTAAAGCCAGGCATTGACGCCATTTTCGGCCACGTGGGTGTGTAGCACCTTGGCCCAGTAGAGAGCGTCGCGAATGCCGGGGAAATTCTTCCCGAGATTGGCCACTTCGGTCTGCCAGATCTTCTTCTTCAGATGCTGCGCCGTAATCAAGCTTCCCGCGCGGATGGACACGGGCGCAAAAGGTGTTCGGGCGACGGCGCCGTACGCGTGTGCGGCAACGATATCGACGCGCGGGGCCGTAGCCGGGTCTTCGAGCGAGGCGAGGACAGGCTCTTCGGTCCAGGCGCTGTGTTCGCCCAGGATCAGCTTGGCGGTGATCTTGTCCCGGGTGAAGACCGGTATCAGAGCTTCCTTGAGGAAGGTGTGAAACTCCTCACCAGTCCAATGGCAGGAGGAGTACTTCACGTTGACATCGGGCTCGTTGGCCGGCGAAATGCCGTAGATCTCAATGTTGTGATGCTCCTTGTAGCCGCGCACGTACATGGAGAGGTAGTCTGCGAAAGCCCGGTATTTATCGCTGCGCAGCCGCCCCCCAACGACGTTGTCGTTATCCTTCATCCACGCCGGCGGGCTCCAGACCGTGCTCATGTAGCGAGTGCAGCCGCGCGCGGCGGCTTCCTGCATGAACCAGATCTCTTCTTCGTCGCCGGTCCAGTTCCAGACGCCTTCCTGAGGCTCGATGGACGGGGCGGGGCCGTTCGCCGGCGTACCCCACGACCCGCCGTCGCCGACGAAATTGCGGACGATGGAAAAACCTGCGCCCTTGGTTTGCGAAAAGAGGGCATCCAGCGCCTGAGCGCGTTGGGGCTCGGGAAAGTTTCTCAAGTTCTGCGCCATGTGAAAAGCGGCGGAAGCCCCAAATCCGTCGATTTCCTGGGCGATCCGGCTCCAGTCTAGGGTCCCGGAGCTCTTGGCATGAGCGGTTGATGCGAGCGGAAGCGCCGCAGCCAGCTTGAGAAAGTCGCGCCTGTTTTGCATGTTCTAAAGGATATGCTAGCCGTCCACTCGCGTCAACTTCGACTGGCCGCGCGGCGGTTGCGGAGATTCTGGCGGGCGCATACAACCCCGCGGGGCGCCTGCCCCGCCGCCCTTCGAAGACTACTCCATGAACGGCAGGACCTATCGCGGTTTCGAAGGCAATCCGTTTGAGTGTGGACTGGGCGGTTCCAAGTTCGCCTACAGCAACGTCAAGCAAGCGAGTGCACATCGCCCCGCGGCGAACCCAGCATGGGCGCTTCACCCTCGACCCGCGCGACCTGAGTTGCGTCAACCAGACCGGCGAGCGCGCGATGCCGCCCGCTCCTCGACAGCTCGGTCTCCGCTGGTGTTCAAAGCCTTCCCGAGCCGCGCTGGTATTGCTGAGAGCTCACCGCCCTCGCCATCGGTTACACTCCTGTGAGGAGCACCAAACTTGAGAATCCAGAAAGCGGTGATCACGGCAGCCGGGCAGAACCAGCGGGCGCTTCCGCTGCAAACTCTCATCGACCGGGACGGGCAGGAGAAATCGGTCCTTGGGATTCTGATCGAGCAGGCCCTGGCGGCCAANNGGCGGATGCGTGCGGTTCGTCCCGCAGGCGCAGCCGCTGGGATATGGGAATGCCATCTATTGCGCGCGCGAATTTACCGGCGACGACCCCTTCCTGCACCTGGTGGGGGACCATCTCTATGTAAGCAGCACGTCGAAGCCCTGCGCGCAACGGGTGGTGGAACTGGCGGAGACCGAGGAATGCGCGGTTTCCGGGGTCCAGCCGACGCGAGAAAGCCTGCTGCCGCGGTTCGGCGCCGTCGGCGGGCGGCGCGTTCCAGGGAGGCCGGGGCTCTATCGGGTGGATACGGTGATCGAAAAGCCGACGCCCACCGAAGCGGAACAGCGCCTGACGGCGCCGGGAATCCGGGCCGGTTTCTACCTGTGCTTTTTCGGCATCCACGTGCTGACGCCGGCGGTGATGGAGTTGCTGGGGCGCGGGGCGGCCACGCTTTCCGCGGCGCTGGCGGAACTGGCGAGACACGAACAGTACCTGGCGGTGGAAGAAACCGGCCGGCGGTACGACATCGGCGCGCGCTACGGATTGCTGACCGCGCAATTGGCCCTGGCGCTCAACGGCCAGGACCGCAGCCAGGTGCTCTCCAATCTGCTCGAGCTGCTGGCGGACCGGGAGATGGCGAGTGAGTAAGCTGACTGGCGTCATCACGGCGCGCGACCTGGAAACGCGCAATCGACCGCTGGATGCGCTTTGTCAAGGCGCAACCCTGGAAGAGCTACTCGAGGAATGCGCGGCGCTGGATCGGTTCCGCCGCTCGAGCGACAACCTGTACGAGCGCGTGCGCGCCCTGTTCTTCCTGTATGCCATCCACCGCTTTCATGTCCCCTTGCGGCCGGAGGCGGGGATGCGCGCGCCAATTCCCTTCGCGGGTTATACCAACCTTTTGAAGCGGCGCTTCGAGGAGGCCATCGACATTTTCCTGGCGGCTCAGAGGGGCAACGGGCCGAGCGCCGCGATCTCCAGCGCGCTGGCCGCCGGCTACCGGGCGCTGGGCTTCCAGACCCTGGCCGACCAGGTGCGCCGCAGCGTACGCTCGGTGCGCGGCAACCAGTGGATGTTCCGCGTGGGACATGCGGCGGACTATCCGCTGCGGGTTCGGGGGGAGCTTCTAAATTCGGGGACAGACACCAGCGTCCACGCGGCCCAAAAACCGGGCCTTGGGACGCGGGTGTCTGGCCCCTCGCGGGTGTGTGGCCCCGAGCTGTTTCCGATTCTGCGCGAGGCCACGCCGGTGCGCATGGACCTCACCCACAGCGGATGGAGCGACATCTTCTTTCTGGGCATGGATTTCCCGGAAGGCGCGCGCGTGCTCAACATTTCGATTGATTTGAGCGTGCGCGGCGCGGGCGGGCAGGCGGCACCGCCTGCCCCACCGGTGGAAGCGTACTTCAGGGTGATCGATCAGCCGGTGCTGCGGCTGGTGAGCGTGGATCTCAAGGCCAGCGCGGAAATCGGGAGCGTTGCGGAGGTCTTCGATTTCGCGCGCGACTACCTGGGGCTGTTGAAAGCCGCGGTGATCGCTTCCGGCATCGTGCCGCCGGGGATGGAGGGCGCGACCGAGCCGCTGGCCGAAGTACTGGCGCGGCTGACCGGCAGGCCGGGCCATGGCATCGAAATCGTGAGCAAGGTGAACGACATCCCCAAGGGGTCGCGCCTGGCCGTATCCACCAGCCTGCTGGCTTGTCTCATCGCCGTGTGCATGCGGGCCACCAGCCAGATCCACGCCTTGAGAGGAGGTCTGGAAGAACACGACCGCCGGCTGGTGGCCGCGCGCGCGATTCTGGGCGAGTGGCTGGCGGGCTCGGGCGGGGGATGGCAGGATTCGGGCGGGGTGTGGCCGGGAATCAAGCTCATCCACGGTGTGTGCGCGCAGGAGGGCGATCCGGAATTCGGCGTCAGCCGCGGGCGGCTTCTGCCGGATCACAAAATCTTCAGCCTGGCCGAGGTGCCGCAGCAAACGCGCGAGAAGCTCCAGCAGAGCCTGGTGCTGGTGCACGGCGGGATGGCGCAGGACGTGGGGCCCATCCTGGAGATGGTCACCGAAAAGTACCTGCTCCGCTCGGAGACCGAGTGGCGCGGGCGGATGGAAGCCATCGGCATTCTCGACGAGGTGATGGGGCACTTGAAGGAGGGCGACGTCGGGGCGATCGGCGCCTGCACGCAGAGGAATTTCGACGGCCCCATCCAGACCATTATTCCGTGGGCGGGAAACCTGTACACGGACATGCTGATCCGGCGCGTGCGCGCGGAGATGGGCCAGGACTTCTGGGGCTTCTGGATGCTCGGCGGGATGTCGGGCGGGGGCATGGGGTTCCTGTTCAGCCCGCAGCGCAAGGCGTTCGCACAGGAGCGGCTGGGGGCCATCATGAGCGAGACCAAGCGGGAGATGGAGCACGCCATCCCGTTCGCCATGGAGCCGGTGGTTTACAATTTCGCCATCAACGAGCGCGGGACCGAGGCGACGCTTTTTCGCGGCGAACGTGCGCTCATGCCCGCCGATTACTACACGCTGGCCGTGCCTCCGCTGCTGCGCACGGAATCGCGCCTGCTCTCGCCCGTGCGCCGCGCGGAGCTGGACCAGTTCACGGCGGCGTGCCGCACGGTGGCGGAATTCTCCGGCATGGTGGAGCACCTGTTCGACCACCTGCTGCCGCGCGGCCAGGAGAAGGAAACCGACCGGTCGCAGAGCCTCGACGGGCTTCTGGAAGCACACGGGTTCGACCGCGTGCAGCACGAGCAG
Organism: Bryobacterales bacterium; assembly: GCA_003142355.1. Next base: position 12,551 of record PLMF01000218.1, on the reverse strand, counting down.
ATCCAAGCCGACCTGCGCGGCGGCCGCATCGGGCTGGCGCAGAACCGCCTTCCGGCGAGCAGCCGCATCGAAGACGCCGGCCCGGACGACCTGTTGGATGCCACTCACGGGTTGGCTGAGCATTACCGCGAGACGGGCAGGGACGCGCTGGCGGCGGGCGCCGTGGCGGTGGTCTCACTGGCGGGCGGTGTGGGGAGCCGCTGGACCAAGGGGGCGGGGGTGGTGAAGGCGCTCAACCCGTTCTCGAAGCTGGGCGGCAGGCACCGCAGCTTCATCGAAGTGCACCTGGCCAAGAGCCTGCGGGTGGGCCGCGCCAGCGGGGTGATGCCGGCGCACGTCATCACCACCAGTTACCTGACGCATGACGCCATTGCGACGCATATGCGGGCGGTGGAACAGTACGGTTACCCCGGCCCGCTGCTCGTTTCGCCGGGCCGCAGCATCGGCTTGCGCCTGGTGCCGATGGAGCGCGACCTGCGGTTCGCGTGGGAGGAAATGCCGCAGCAATTGCTCGACGAGCAGGCCCAGAAGGTTCGAGAAAGCCTGCATGCCACGCTGATCGCGTGGGCTGGGCAGATGGGTGAAGGCGGCAACTACACCGACAACCTGCCGGTGCAGTGCTTGCACCCGGTGGGCCACTGGTACGAAGTGCCCAACCTACTGCGCAACGGTACGCTGCCGCGCCTGCTGGAGGAGCGGCCCGGGCTGAAGCACCTGCTGGTCCACAACATCGACACGGCGGGGGTGGACTTGGACGCGGCGCTCCTGGGATACCATATCGAGGAAGGCGCGGCGCTGACCACGGAGGTGATCGCGCGCCACCTCGAGGACCGCGGCGGCGGACTGGCGCGCGTGGACGGCCGCGTGCGCCTGGTGGAGGGCCTGGCGCTGCCCAATGACGAGATTGAATCGCGCCTTTCCTATTACAACAGCGCCACCTACTGGATCGACATCGACCAACTGCTGGCGGTGTTCGGACTTAGTCGCAGTGACTTGAGTGACACCGAGAAGCTAAACGAGTCAGTGAGGCGCCTGGCCACCCGCATGCCCACTTACATCACGCTGAAGGATGTCAAGAAGCGATGGGGCAAGGGCCAGGAGGACGTCTTCCCCGTGGCGCAATTTGAAAAGCTATGGGGCGACATGACCGGCCTTTCGGAGCTGAAATGCCGGTTTGTGGTAGTGCCCAGAATGCGCGGGCAGCAACTCAAGGAGGTGGCCCAACTGGATGGATGGCTGCGCGACGGCTCGGCGGCGTATGTGGAAGGGCTGTGCGGGTGGGACCAAAACGGGACAGGCGCATTTTCAACGAAGAATCCTCGTGGCGGATAAACGCGTCTGTCCCCTTTTGCAGCCCTACTTGGGGGGCCAGATTCGGAACTCGCCACTGCAGTGCAGGAGGCCCATCAAATACCCCATGCCATCGTAGTATCGGTATTGGCCCGAGGGGATCGGTGAATTCCACAGGGCCTCGACGAACTTCGCCGCGCGCGGTTGGGTCGCGGCCAGGCTGGCCACGGCGTTGGTGGCGACCAATGCGGTCGAGTGGCTATTGCCCAACTGGTTGCCATCCAGCGTGAATCGGTTTCCATACGTGTCCATGCCCTTGGACTCGAAGAAAGCCTGGATCCGGTTGCTCAATTGCCGCTCCCTGGGATCGGCAGCCCACCAGGACCAATCCACGGACCAGTTTGCCGCCGTGCGCCAGGCATCGGGTCCGAAATTGGCGGCTCTCCCGAAACCCGCAACCGGCGTGCCGTCGAAATTCGCGTAATCCGGAGCGAGGCCGGTGGTGGGGTTGGTGACCTTCTGGAAGAAGTCGCGGCTCACAACAGTTACTTCAGCCCAGAACGGCCGGTCCGCCACCGGGCCCCACCGCGCCCACAGCTCATAGAACGCCGGTAAGTGGTAGGAAGGGTCCGTGTGATCGGGTCTCCGGTTATTCGGCGTGAAGCGCACCATTTTGTGTTCGGCGTTGAATTCCGGCCCGTCGGTCTCGGGTCCTCTCACCGTTGGGCCGGTGATCACGGCGCGGTTTTTCATGCTGTCCAAGAGCCGGTCCGCTTCGGCGCGGTAATTATAGATGCCCGTACCATTGCCCCAGCGTCCCGCGGCGAAATACAGGGCCATGGCCCAATACTCCTCCCCATCCGGCGCCGGCGATTCATCGTTGGGCGTGCCATTGGTTTTCATCGACCAGGAGAAGAAACCGTAACCGGGGTGGCTGGGCGAATCGTGGTACATAAAGGTCTTGGACCAGTTCCAGAGGGCATCGAACTCGGCCTTCTTATCGAGCTCGACCGCGATCATCATGCCGTACGACATGCCTTCCGAACGGGCGTCCTTATTGTTGATATCGGTAAGATACGCCAGCGGTCCGTTGGCATTCCGGCCGGCGGGGTAGCAGACGGTTTGTGTTTCCGGGTCGCCATGGAACAACTGCCGGAAAGCAGCGTCGATCTTCTGGGCGATCTCTTTTGGGGAATGACCGGCTTCCAGAAACAGGTTGCGATAGCGCTTGGTGGCGAATGCGCCGGAGCCGCCGGCTCGAGTCTCGGCGGGCCCGCGCTGCGGCGCCGCGGCGAGAGCGGAGCAGAGAACCAAGGCGAGCGAGAGCACAGGGAGTATCTCTAGTGGTCTCTTCATAAATTCACGCCTCGCACTGTGTGCAACACTCACCAAATCAGATGGCTACCGCAAAGTCAAGGGGATGTCGATGCTTTGAGCCAACGCCGGCCGATGCCCCTCGGTTCCGGACACCTCTTCCCACAAGCGGACACCCGACAGCACTGAAATCCCGCGCCTGTAAGGACTTGCGATTGGAATTCGAGTTGCAAATCATAATATCTCTATGCCCACCTTCCTGAAGGACGTGCGGTTCGGATTGCGGGTTCTGCGCCGCAGCCCGTGGTTCACGGCCGTCGCCGTCCTCACGCTCGGACTGGGGATTGCGGTGAACACGACGGTATTCAGTTGGATCAACTCCGTCCTGCTGCACCCCTTCCCCGGGGTCGGCGACCCGCACGAACTCGCCCTCATTGAGACCGTAACCCCCACCGGGGAGTTTCTGGTCAACACTTCATACCTCGACTACCGCGACTACCGGGACAATCTGCAACTGGTCTCCGGAGTCGCCCTGGGACGCTTCACACCCCTGAGCGTCGGCGCCGACGGAAGAACGGCGCGCGCCTGGGCGGAACTCGTCTCCGCAAACTACTTCGATGTCCTGAAGGTCAAACCCGTGTTGGGGCGCGTGTTTCTGGCCGAAGAGAGAGGCGAGCAGGAAGGTGGCGCCCCGGTTGCCGTCATCAGCTTTGGCATGTGGCAGACCCGCTTCGGCGGCGACCCGAAGGTGCTGGGCAAGACCATCCGTTTGAACCGGCACGAGTTGACCATCATCGGTGTGGCGCCCCGCGAGTTTCACGGCTCCCTCGCCGGCGTGGTCTACGACGTTTGGATCCCGGTCACCATGGCCACGGCGATGGGCACCGGCGACGGCACCCTGCACTACCGCGGGACGCGGGACGAGACTTCCACGATTGTGCGGCTGAAGCCCGGCGTGACCATCGAGCAGGCGCGCGCGGAAGCCGCCGCGCTGGGCAGACGGCTGGCGGCGGACTATCCGGCCACCAACCGGGGCGCCGGCCTCACGGTGACGCCGCTCTGGCAGGGGCATCTCGGCGCCCAGGGCATGCTGCTCCAGCCGCTGCGGATCTTGATGGCGCTCTCCCTGCTCCTCCTGCTGATCGTCTGCGCCAACGTGGCCAACCTGTTGCTGGCCCGCGCGGTGTCGCGCCAGAGGGAGTTCGGTATCCGGCTGGCGCTGGGGGCCCGGCGCTCCCGCCTCGCGATGCAGCTTCTCGTCGAGACCCTGCTGCTCGCCGCCGGTGGCGCGGTGGTCGGGGTCACGCTGGTTTTGTGGATGGGGCAGTCGCTCCTGCTCCTGGTTCCGATGATCGACATTCCGCTGGATGTCGGTGGCGGATTGAACCTGCCGACCCTCGGCTTCACGTTGCTGATTGCGGTGGTCGCGACGTTGCTATCCGGCACGGCGCCGGCCCTGCTCATAGCCCGCTCCGGCCTGAACGAAACCCTCAAAGAGGGCGGCCGCAGCGGAGGCGCGAGCGCCGGCTCGCACCGCCTGCGCGGTCTGCTGGTGATCGCCGAGATGACCCTGGCCATGGTGGCGCTGATCGGAGCCGGGCTGTTCTACCGGAGCTTCCACAACGCCAGCGGCATCCAGCCGGGCTTTGACCGGAGCAGTATCTCCGTGTCGCAGTTCTATCTCTCGTACGCGGGCTACACGGCCGAAGAACAGCGGGATTTCTGCCGGATCCTCCGTGAGCGTTTGGAGTCGAAACCGGGCGTGGTTGGCGTGACCTACTCCGACGTGGTTCCCATGTCGACGGCCTCCGGGGCTGGCTCCACGCCCTGGGGCCTGATCGACGTGGAAGGATACGCTCCCGCGTCCAATGAGCAGATGATGATCCATCGCGCCACCGTTCCGCCAGGCTACTTCCAACTGCTCGGCATCCGGATGCTCGAAGGCCGCGACTTCACCGAACGCGATTCGGCCGAGGCGCCCGCGGTGATGATTGTCAATGAGACCTTCGCCAACCGGTTCTTCCACGGCAGAAACCCGATCGGCCGCAAGGTCCGTTTGGGCAGCCGCCAGGCAACCGTGGCCGGGCTGGTGAAAGACAGCAAATATCACACCCCGATCGAGGGCCCGACTCCGTTCTTCTACGTGCCGTTCCGCCAGGTGTTCGCGCCCGGTCTCAACTTTTCGGTCTTCCTCAAGACCACGGGCGACCCGCTGCGGATGACCCCCGTCCTGCGCCGGGAGGCCCTGGCGCTGAACCAGGACGCGGTGTTCAGTACAAAGTTGCTCGCCGACGCCACTACCGGATCGCTATTTGCGCAGCACGTAGCGGCCAGCCTGCTGGGAGTGGTCGGAGGCATCTCGCTGCTGCTGGCAGCCATCGGCTTGTACAGCGTCATGAGTTACGCCGTCAGCCAGCGCACGCAGGAGATGGGAATCCGGATGGCGTTGGGCGCGCAGCCAGGCAACGTGCTCGGGTTGGTGCTGAAGGAGGGCCTTCGATTGACGGTCCCGGGCCTCGTGGCCGGAAGCGCCGTCGCCCTGGCGGCGGCGCGCATCGCCGGCGGAATGCTGGTGAATGTCGGAGCCTCCGATCCGCTCACGTTCGTGTCCGCGGCGGCCTTCCTCGGGCTGGTCGCCGCGCTCGCCAGCTACCTGCCGGCGCTGCGGGCCATGCGCGTGGAACCGATCGTCGCACTGCGCAACGAGTAGGGGCCAACGGGCGGCGTCAGAACACGAGCGGTCAGCTAAGTTCGCGCCAGTCCCGCTCATTCAACTCTACTTTGTGCTTCTTGGCGGCGGATTTGATACGTTTCCAGGCGGCGTCGCGTTCAGAGTCGGTCACCCCTTCCACCTGCTTGAAGCGGGCGATGGCGTTGCGCACGTGAGCAGCGTCATGGATGGGTTCTTTACGTTCCTTGGGGAAAGCGAAGTTCTCGTCCGCGATATGATCGCGGCTGGCTTCAGTGATCTTGGACATACTTCTCGATTAGCAAGCCAATGGCCACTTTACCCGCGCCATCGCAGGAACGCGGCGACACCGCCGACCGATTCGAGCANNAGATCGGGCAGGGACGCTTGCCGCGGTTCTTCGCTGGCCGTTCCTCCCTCCGAATCGGGGAGCTCCGGCGCGAGAATGGCTCGCACATCCTCCGGCAGGGGATGGGTCTCCTCGAGCGCGCCGCTGATGAGCAATTCATCGACTTGTCCGTTGGCCAGGGCTTCGAGCGTCTCCTCGAGCCCGGCCACGGCCAATCCGCGAGCGCGATATTGCTGCATCAACCGGCCCACCTTTTCCTCGGCAGTCCTGGCTTCCTGCTCCAGCAGCTTGGCGAGAGTGGCGGTCAGGACGTTCTGCTCGGAAGCATGAATATCGAGCTTCATGACCTCCACCATGGAGACCATCTCCTGAGGCAGGTGTTCTTGAAGAAGCGGAATCACAACCTGATCTCCGGCCAGGATGATGTGACTTATTTTGTCTTCGCGGACAATCTGAGCCAGNNTCACATCCTCCGCGCTGATGACGTGGTCAAGCCCGAAGACGAAGATACGCGCCGTGTTCGTGTCCGTAAGCACCGCGGCGTATCGCGGGTATTGCTCATCCAGACGGGCCAGATGATACAGATGAGGTTGGGGGCATGCGTAGACGTGGTTGTCGCTGACAGGGGTGGTTAACTGGATGGCCTCGAAGAATTCTTGCGCGCCCCAACACGCGAATATGGCGACCCCGTTTGCCGCGGGGTCTATTTTGCCGGCGACATAGGAAACGATTCGCTCCGCGTCTCGATCGAAACTGTGACGCTCCGGGGAACCCGGCGCCCAGGTCCTGGCGAGAGCTTTGAATTCGCGATGAAGATACGGCGCCGCGTCGGGCGAGCGTCCGTGCTGATCCGGCTGAGTGTTCAGGTACACGCTCACCACCGGCAGCGTGGTGGGTTCGTATGCCACCAGCCGCGCGAGAGGCTCTTCCATGGTGGTCGCGAGTTGATCTGTGATGGTGGATGACACGACAGAGCATGAGCACTTTGGGGGCCAAAGTGCGGATGCCCCGCCACGCGGCTATTTCAGCATTGAGAACTCCGTGGGGGTCATGTAGACCGATTCGGTCTTCTGCACGACTGGACCGGCGGCTTCGGAGTCCGCTTTGGCCTTCACCCATTCGGGATCGGCGCGGAACGCATCCCAGTTCTTCTGGGCGGCTTCCAGGCTGGGATGCGCCAGGACGTAGATCAGGGTGTTCTTGGACTTCTCGGGGTCTTGCGGCACCCAATAGCCGATGCTCTCCATCCCGTGACGCTTGAAAAGGGCGATGGTGTGATCGCGGAAGCGGGCCTTGAGGGCCTCCAGCTTGCCGGCGTAGCACGTGTACGTGCGGAGTTCGTAGACGCGGTTCTGCGCCAAGGCCAAACCGGAAAGCAGCAGGAACAATAAAAGAAATCTGCGAGTCATGAGGATAGTGTACAGCGATTTCGGTTCAGTTCTGGCGGTGGTGCTCGAGCTCGTGCTCGGAGATCAACTGGCGCAGGGTGCTTTCCAGCTCGGCCACGCGGCGGGCCAGATCGTCGATGGCCTGGCCTTCGGGATCAGGCAGCTTGCCGTGCTCCAGCACGCCGTCCTCAGTGCGCGTGCGCACCACGCGGCCCGGAATTCCCACCACGGTGGAGTTGTCCGGAACGGAATGCACCACCACCGAACCGGCGCCGATCTTGACGTTGTCGCCAATCTTGATATTGCCGAGCACCTTGGCGCCGCTGCCCACCACCACGCGATTGCCGAGCGTGGGGTGGCGCTTGCCTTTTTCGTTGCCCGTGCCGCCCAGCGTAACTCCCTGGTAGAGCAGCACATCGTCGCCGATTTCGGCGGTTTCGCCGATCACCACACCCATGCCGTGGTCGATGAAGAAGCGCCGGCCGATAGTGGCGCCGGGATGAATCTCGATCCCCGTCAGGAAGCGGCCGGTCTGCGAGATGACGCGCGGCGCTAGCGGCACCCTCCAGCCATACAGTTTGTGGGCCAAGCGGTGCAGCAGGATGGCATGGAAGCCGGGGTAACACAGGACGATCTCGAGCACGCTCTTGGCGGCCGGGTCTTCCCGAAAAATGGTGCCGATCTGTTCCCTGATGGCTCGAAACATGCCGGTTCAGTGCGCCGGCGGCGGCGCGAGCATATCCTCTTTGCGTTTGACCAGCGTGGAAGTATTGAAGCTGGCGGTTTCAAACCCATGGCCGTGCGTAATGGCGTCGGTGGGGCAGGCTTCCACGCAATACCCGCAGAAAATGCAGCGGTTGTAATCGATGTTGTAAACCTTGGCGTAGCGCTCCCCGCCGGAGATGCGGAGAAGGTTGGTGTTCTCCGCGGCCTCGATGTAGATGCAGTTGGAGGGGCAGGCGACGGCGCACAGGAAGCAGGCCACGCATTTTTCGAGGCCGTTCGAATCGCGCTGGAGCACGTGCACGCCGCGGTAGCGCTCTTCAAACTTGGGGGGCTCGTCGGGATAGTATTCCGTCACGGTGGGAGACATCATCTCCCTGAAGGTGACGCCCATCCCCTTGGCGATGGAGGCGGCGGTATCCAGAATCTCTCCGATGGGGTTCGGCATAGGGCCTGCTTCTATTTTAACGTGGGTTGAAGCTCCGCCCGGGAGCCTAATTGCGCGAGCCTCAACCCGGCTTCCATTCGGGCACGTTGTCGCCCCGCCGGATCGCCGCGACGCCCGCCAGTCCGCCGAGCGATTCGATTTCCCGCTTGCTCCAGCCTTCGATTACGCGCGAGATGCCGCCGTCGCGCTCGATCAGAAACGTGGTGGGCACGCTGGAAATCCCGAATGCGTCGCTCACCGGGTAGCCGCTCCGCCCGGTATCGAGCAGCGTGGGGAGCGTGACGCCGAATTGCCGGTTGAACTCCCGGGTATCTTCGGCGTCGTCCTGCGAGATGGCGTAGACCGGCAGCGTGCCGCCCTGGTGGATGCGCTCGAAAAACGGGAGCGTGAGCTGGCACACCGGACACGTGGTCTTGAAGAAGGCGATCACCGCCGGGCCGTTGGCGAGGATCTGCTGGAGCGCGGCTGTGCCGCCATCCAGTCGAGGCAGACGAAAATCCGGGGCGCGCGAACCGGGGTCGAGGAGTTTGCTCTGTTTGCCGGCCATGATTCCAGTGTACGATGGCGGCGGTATCGCATCGCTCATCAGTAGATATGATGTCTGATGCGCTAACATACAGGTGTGAGGACTACTTTGGAAATCGACGATGACCTGGTGCAGGTTGCCAGGCAACTCGCGCAACAGCGCAAGACGACCATGGGACAGGTAATCTCCCAACTGGTTCGCCAGGCCATGGAGCCCAAGAGCGCGCCGCGTATGCGAAACGGAGTTCTGCTGTTCGAACTGAAGCCCGGCGCGAGAAAACCCAGCATGGCGTTGGTCAATCGACTGCGAGACGAGGAATGAGCACCGCACTGCTGGATGTCAACGTGCTGGTCGCGCTGCATGATCCGGCTCATCCGAATCACGAGGACGCACACCGGTGGTTTGGCCGCAACCGGAAGCGTGGTTGGGCCACCTGTCCGGTCACTGTGAACGGCTGTGTCCGCGTCCTGAGCAACCCAGCCTATCCCACCGTGGCTGCGACACCGGCGGAGGCGGCATCCCGCCTCAGAGTTTTGTGCGCGGATCCGAGTCATGAATTCTGGGGCGACTCGGTTTCGGTGCTGGATGAGTCGCTGTTCCGGCTGCAAGCGATCACAGGGCATCGGCAGATTACGGATATCTATCTGCTCGGCCTGGCGGTCCGGCACGGCGGCAGACTTGCCACATTGGATCGGTCGATTCCCCTCAAGGCGGTTGTAGGGGCCAGCGCGGCTCACCTCGAACTGATCGGCAGCGCGCCTACAGCTCCTTGATGAGCTGCTGGGCCGCGATCAGCAGCGGGTCCCAGACGGGCGCGAAGGGCGGCGAGTAGGCCAGGTCCAGTTGCTCGAAATCGTCGACACGCAGACGCGACTGGAGCGCGGCGGCAATGACATTGATGCGGCCGGCGGCGCCTTCCTCGCCGATCACCGATCCGCCGATCAGGCGGCGGGTGGCGCGGTCGGCCACCAGCTCCACCGTGGTCGGGGCGCCCGGAAAGTAGCGTGGCCGCACCGGGGCTTCGATGCGCGCGACGGCCGGCGAAAGACCTTCGGCGCGCGCCTGCTCGACGGAAAGGCCGGTGGTGGCGAAACCCATCCCGAAGATGCCGACGATGGAGGTTCCCACCACTCCGGGGAAGCGCTCGCGGCTTCCGGCGGCGTTGGCGCCGGCCACCCTCCCGGTCTTGTTGGCGGTGGTTCCCAGGGGAATCCAGGTGGGGCGGCCGATCACCAGGTGCATGACTTCGGCGCAGTCGCCGGCGGCGTAGACGCCGAGCAGGTTGGTTTCCATGCGGTCGTCGGCGCGGATGGCGCCGGTGCGGCCGACCTCGACACCGGCCTCCACGGCCATTTCCACGTTAGGCTTGAACCCGGCGGAGACCACCACCAAATCGCAGTCGACGTCCGCCACGCGGCCGGGCTCGATGGCGGCGGCGTTGACGCCGCAGCGCAGCTCCACGCCATGTTTTTCCAGTTGCTGGCGGACGGCCGCGGTGAAGTGCGGGTCGTCGCGCAGCAGAACGTTCGGCGAGCGCTCCAGCACGGTCACGCGCAGGCCGTTGCGGCGCAGCGCGTCGGCGGCTTCCACGCCGATGTATCCCGCTCCGACGACCACCGCGCGCCGGGGCCGCTTCTCGCGCAGGAAGCGGCGCATGCGCTCGGCGTCTTCGAGGGTGTGCAGCGTGAAGACGTGGGGCTGCAGCGCGCCCGCGATGCCGCCGGTATCGCAGCGCGCGCCGGCCGCAATGATGAGGTGGTCGTAATGCACGCGGTCGCCGGATTGGAGCTCCACTTCGCGGCGCGGGTGAGCGATGGAGACCACGCGCGCCCCGGTGCGCACCTCGATATTTCGCTCCTTGCGGAAATATTCGGGTGTGTAGACGATCAACTGGCGGGCCTCGCGGACGCGTCCTTCGACAAAATACGGCAGCCCGCAGGCCCCATAGGAAATGGCGGGGCCTTTCTCCAGGACCACGATGTCCAGGCCGGGATTGATGCGCCGCGCGCGCGCCGCCGCGCTCAGGCCCGCGGCCACGCCTCCGATGACCACCAGTGCCATCGGCGGCTATTCCTCTTTCATCTTCTGCACAAAATCCAGGATATCGAAGGTCTTGAGCTTGCGGTCGGGGTAATAGCTGTTGACGGCGTCCTGCTCGTCGTTAAAGATCTCGAAGATGGTGGCCAGCTTGGTCATGACCAGCAGTTCGATGTGGCGGCGGTTGAGATTGAGCAGTTTCATATTGCCGCCGCTCTTGCGCAAAGTGGTGGCGCACATGACCAGCGCGCCGAGGCCGGTGCTGTCGATGTAATCGGTGCCGGCCAGATTGAACACCAGGTTGCGCGTGCCAGCGGCGTTGAGCGCGGCGACCTTATCGCGCAGCGAGCTGGCTTCCGGGCCGACCGTGATGCGGCCCTTCAGATCCAGGATAATGATGCCTTCGCGTTCTCTTTCCTCAATGTCCAGAGCCATGCTTCTACTTTACTCCAGCGTGTCGATGGACCCCACGCGGCGCGCTTCGTAGGCGGCGATGTGGGCCTCGTGCTGGAGAATGTAACCGAGTTCGTCCACGCCTTCCAGCAGGCAGTGCTTGGAAAAGGCGTCGATGGGAAATTCCACTCTCCGGCCGCCGGGCGTGGTGAGGGTCTGGCTGGCCAGGTCGATCTTCACCGCCGCATCCGGATCTTTGGCCGCGGCCGCGAACAACTCGGCCTGCACGTCCGGCGGGACCACGATGGGCAGCAGCGAATTCTTCAACGAGTTGTGTTTGAAGATGTCGGCAAAAGACGTGCTCACCACGGCCCGAAAGCCGAACTGCGTCAGCGCCCACGGCGCGTGCTCGCGCGACGAGCCGCAGCCGAAGTTGCGGCCGGCGAGCAGGATCCGCGTTCCCTGCGCCTCCGGCTGGTTCAGCTCGAAGGCGGGGTCCTTGCGCCAGTCGAAGAAGAGGAACTCGCCGAAGCCTGTCCGCTCGATCCGCTTCAGGAACTGCTTCGGGATGATCTGGTCGGTGTCGACGTCGGGGCGGTCGAGTACCGCCGCGCGCGACGTCACCGTGCGGAACGCCTTCATGCGTCCGCTCCCGCCAGCTCGCCGGCGTCGGCGAAGTGGCCGAGGACCGCGGTCGCCGCGGCAACGGCGGGGCTGACGAGGTGGGTGCGCCCGCCGGCTCCCTGGCGGCCCTCGAAGTTGCGGTTGCTCGTGCTGATCGCGTACTGGCCGGGACGGAGCTGGTCCCCGTTCATCGCGATGCACATCGAGCAGCCGGACTCGCGCCACTCCGCGCCGGCCGCTTTGAAGACCTCGTGCAGGCCCTCGCTCTCAGCCTGGCGTTTGACCTGCTGCGAGCCGGGGACGACGAGGACGCGGAGTCCGTCGGCGACGTGCCGGCCCTTGAGGACCGAGGCGGCGGCCCGCATGTCTTCGATGCGACCGTTCGTGCACGAGCCGATGAAGACGACGTCGAGCTTCTGGCCGGCAATCGACTGACCGGGCTGGAGGCCCATGTAGGCGAGGGCGCGCTCGAGGTCGGCCGTCGCGGCCGGCCCAACTTCGGCTGCCGTGGGAACGTGGCCGCCGATACCGATGCCCATGCCGGGGTTCGTGCCGTAGGTGACCATCGGCTCGAGCCTGTCGCCGTCGATGACGATCGTTCGGTCGTAGGTGGCGCCGGCGTCGGTCGGCAGCTTGCGCCAGCGCGCGACCGCCTCGTCCCAGGCCGCTCCCTGAGGAGCGAACTCTCGGCCCTTCAGGTACGCGAAGGTGGTCTCGTCCGGGGCGATGAGACCGGCGCGAGCGCCGCCCTCGATCGACATGTTGCAGAC
>PLMF01000303.1 GCA_003142355.1 Bryobacterales bacterium | reverse complement strand
CCAACGAAATCAGCTTCATCCATGCTGTGCAAGCCGACGGGGGCGTCGGCTGCGGACCGGAGGGTCCGCCCCACAATCAATGCAGACTGTGCGGTTGCTGGGAAAAGTATGTGGCATTGGGCGCTTCCGCCTGCCAACCGATTCTTCTACATCTTCTCGGGGAGCGGTTGCCCGTGCAGTCTCGAATTCCGAAACTCCTGCAAGCCGGCGAGGACTTCAGGCGGCACGCTCATAGACAACCCTGCCTTCGCGGGCGGCGGGCCAATAAACCGTATTCACGACGTTCTTGTACCGCTCGAAACGCGCCGTTGTCGAGACCACTATGTCTGTCGGCAGATGGCAATCGATCAGGGCTGCATACAGTTCGGCGGCGCGCTCGCGCGGGTCGTCCACTTCGCGGAACAGCACCATGAGGTCGAGGTCGCTGCCTTCCCGCGCATCGCCGCGCGCATGCGACCCGAAGAGAACGATTCTCTCGGGCGAAAATCTGGCGGCGATGCGGTTCACAATCTCGTCGATGGCAGCTTGGGCGGTCATCTATCGCCTACTTCACCAGCGCCGCCGACTTCCCCGCGAACTCCAGCACCCACCCCGGGAAGATGCCCAGCAGCAGCGTGCCTAGCGCCGGGAGGATCAGTGCGGCGCGCAACGCCGGCGAGAGCGGCTCAACGTTCTCGACGGCTTCGCCCGGCTCGTGCATGTACATCATCACCAGGATGCGCAGATAGTAGTACGCCGCCACCNNGCCGCTTTGAAGATGTAAAACTTGCCGAAGAAGCCGCCGGTCAGGGGCACGCCGATCAGCGAGAGCAGGAAAATCGAAAGCATGGCGGCGGTCAGCGGCTGTTTCTGGCCCAGGCCGGAAAAGTCCTCGATGTTCTGGTACCGCTCGCCGCGGCCGGAGAGATGGCTCACCACCGCGAACGCCCCGATGTTCATGAGCGCGTACGCCGCCAGGTAGAACATGGCCGCGGCCGTGCCCACCTGCGAGCGCGCCGCCAGCGCCACCAGCACGTAACCGGCGTGCGCAATCGAGCTGTAAGCCAGCATGCGCTTGATGTTGGTTTGCAGCAGCGCCGCGAAGTTCCCGATGGTCATCGAGGCCAGCGCCGAGAACCACACCAGCGGCTCCCAGCCGGCGCCGATCGGCTCGAACATGGTCATGAAGATGCGCAGGAACACGGCAAAGGCCGCGGCCTTGGGACCGGCTGAAAGGAACGCGGCCACCGGCGTGGGCGCGCCCTGGTACACATCCGGCGCCCACATCTGGAACGGGGCCGCCGAGACTTTGAATCCCAGCCCGACAAACATGAGGGCCGCTGCCACGCCGATGAATACCGGCGCCGGCGCGAGGCCCCCCGGGCCTTGCCCCAGGATGACGGCGCGCGCGACGCTGAGGTTGACGCTGCCGGTGGCGCCGTAGATGAAAGCCACGCCGTACAGGAAGAAGGCCGTCGCGAACGAGCCCAGCAGGAAATACTTCAGCGCGGACTCGTTGGAGCGTTTATCGTCGCGGAAATACCCGGCCAGTACGTAGCTCGCAATCGACGAAATCTCCAGGCCGATGAACACGACGATCAGGTCGTTGGCCGCGGCCATCAGGCACTGGCCGGCAATCGAAAAAATCAGCAGCGCATGATACTCGCTGGTTTCGGCGTCCTGCCGCGCCAGAAAGCGATAGGACGGCAGAATGGTCAGAATCCCCACCACCAGCACCAGCACGCGGAAAAACGTGGCGAAGCCGTCCACCATCAACATGCCGCCGAAAGCCGGGCCGGCCTCGGTGTAAGCGTAGACCGCTCCGCCAATGGCCGCAACCAGAGTCGCCAGGCTCAAGTGGCCGAAGGCGTGCGACCCGCGCCGGTGGAGAATCGGATCGAGCACCATCATGAGCGTGCCCATCACGGTGAGAATCGTCTCGGGCAGGAAGCGGATGAGGTCGGAGGCGTTGAACCCGTAGTTAGCGGGCATGGGCGGCCTCCACGGGCATCCGCGGCGGATGCTCGATTCGCACCTGGAATGGCACGTTCACCTGCGTCTGCTCCAGCACGCGCGCGGTGGTCCTGCTCACCGGCGGCAGGAACGACTGCGAATAGACGCCCATCCACACCATCATGGCGATGAGCGGAATCACCACTGCCCATTCGCGAAGGGTGAGGTCGCCAATGCGCCGCCGCACCTCTTCCTTCACCTCGCCATAGAACACGCGCTGGTACATCCAGAGCATGTAGCAGGCCGAGAGGATCACGCCGATGGCGGCATAGATGGCCCACTTGAAGTTGGCAATGGCGGCGCCCTGGAGCACCAGAAACTCGCCCACGAAATTGTTCAGCATGGGCAGGCCGATGCTGGCCAGCGTGGTGACCAGGAACGCCGTCGCGAGCCACGGCGCCGCGGTTGCCACGCCGCCGTAATCGGCGATCTCGAGCGAATGGCGCCGCTCGTAAAGCAGCCCCACGAACACGAACAGGGCGCCGGTGGAAATGCCGTGGTTCAGCATCTGGTAGACCGCGCCGTCCAGGCCCATCTGCGTAAACGTGAAAATCCCCAGCACGACAAAGCCGAGGTGGCTCACCGAAGAGTACGCCACCAGTTTCTTCATGTTGGGCTGCACCATGGCCACCAGCGCGCCGTAAACGATCCCGATGATCGCCAGCACCACGATCCAGGGCGCGCAGGCTCGCGCCGCGCCGGGAAACAGCGGCAGGCAGAAGTGCAGGATTCCGTACGTACCCATTTTCAGCATTACCGAAGCCAGCATCACGGAGCCCGCCACCGGGGCTTCCACGTGCGCGTCCGGCAGCCAGGTGTGCAGGGGGAAAATCGGGACCTTGATGGCGAACGCCACGAAAAACGCCAGGAAGAGCAGCATCTGCTCGCCNNTCGTGGCCCCAGATGCCGATCAGGAAGTACATGGGCACCAGCGAGACTTCCCAGAATACGTAGAACAGAAACAGGTCCTGCGCCAGGAACACGCCCACCAGCCCGAATTCGAGCAGCAGCAGAAAGGCGTAAAACTCCTTGACGCGGTTCTCGATGGAGCGCCAGGAGATGAGCACGCAGATGGGCGTCAGAAACGTCGAGAGCAGCACCAGCCACAGGCTGACGCCGTCGGCCGCCACGTGGTAGTGAATGTTGGGCGTGGCGATCCACGGCACGTCCAGGGTGAATTGCTGGCCCGGCGCGGCACGGTCGAATAGCACCGGCAAGGCCAGCGATGCCGCGAACGTCGCTAGCGAAATGGCAATGGCCCACACGCGGCTGCCCCGCGGCGAAGAACGCGGCACCAGCAGCGCGACCAGGAATCCCGCCAGCGGCAGCGCCAGAATGAGGGTTGGCAGGTTCATCGGAGGCCCTCCGCGATCCCCATCGCCACGATCAGCAGCACCGAGCCGAGCAGCACCCACGTGGCGTAACTGCGTATGTTGCCGGATTGTATCAGCCGCAGCAGGCTGCCGATGTTGCGGGCGCGCGCGGCGACTCCGTTGGCCGCGCCATCGATCAGCGCCACATCCACGCCTTTCCAAAGCACCGCGCGCGAGCCTCCCACCAGCGGATCCACCACCGCCGCGCCGTAGATCTCATCCACGAAGTACTTGTTGTAGACCAGCGTGTAGAGGCCCTTCATGCTCGCCGCGAACGATTCCGCCAGG
>PLMF01000210.1 GCA_003142355.1 Bryobacterales bacterium | reverse complement strand
ACGTCCCCACCCGGGCCACCGGGACAAATGGAATGAGAGCCTCAATTTGCTCGAATAGCTCCTCTGGGCGAATCGGTTTCGCAACGTAGCCGTCCATCCCCGCGGCCAGGCAACGTTCCCGATCGCCTGTCACCGCGCGGGCCGTCAGGGCAACAATAGGAATGTGCTTGCCTGTGCTTTTCTCGATTTCGCGCACAGCGGCGGTGGCCTCGAATCCCCCCATGACAGGCATCTGCACATCCATCAGGACCAGGTCGAAGTCCGCTGTCCCGAGTTTCTCCAACGCCTCGCGCCCGTCGCCGGCAACCTGCACATGATGCCCTCGCTTTTCCAGCAGCCGGACGGCCAGCATCTGGTTCACGCGGTTATCCTCGGCCAAGAGGATGTGAAAGCCCCTACGCCGCTCCGGCAAAGGGAGATGGATGCCTGGCGGCGATAGCGGGTCCACGGCCCGTGGGTTGGTTTGACCCGCTTTCCCCAACCACGCGGTGAAGTCAAAGGCCGTGCCTTTCCCGAGTGTGCTCTCGAGCCAGATGCGGCCGCCCATCATTTCCACCAACCGGCGAGAAATGGTCAGCCCCAAGCCGGTGCCCCCATAACGGCGTGTGGTCGAGCTATCCGCCTGGGCAAAGGCGTCGAAGATCCCTGTCTGGCTCTCCACCGGGATGCCGATTCCCGTGTCCTCGATCCTGAAGTGGAGGCACGCCCGCCCCTCCTCTTCCGACTCGCGCTCCACCCGCACGTTTACCTCGCCGTGCTCGGTGAACTTGATGGCATTCCCCACCAGATTGACTACGATCTGGCGCAGAACACCCGGATCGCCCACCAGAGTCTCCGGCACCTCCGGTCTCACCTGGTAGTTGAGTGCGAGGCTCTTTTCATGTGCCCGCAATACCAGAGTCCTTAAGGTGGGTTCCAAGGTGTCTCGCAGGTTGAATTCGATGGACTCGAGCTCCAGTTTTCCCGCCTCGATCTTGGAGAAGTCGAGGATCGTATTGATGAGTTCCAGCAAAGAATCGGCGGAACTCTTGACCATGCCGAGATATTCGCGCTGCTCGGGGCTGATGTCGGTGTCGAGCGCCAGGGCGGTCATGCCCAGGATGCCGTTCATGGGAGTCCGGATTTCGTGGCTCATGTTGGCCAGAAACTCGCTCTTGGCTCGGCTGGCCGCTTCCGCGGCTTCCTTGGCTGCCCGGAGTTCGTGCTCCTCTCGCTTGCGCTCAGTCATGTCCCGGCTAATCGTCCCCAGGGCGGTCCGGCGGTTCGTTCCATGCTCTGTAACGAAGAATATGGATTGCCACATAGGGACCGGCGCGCCGGTCTTCATATGCTTGAATCGCGTTTCCCCCTCCCACCGGCCGTCCCGCGCGACGGCTGGCAAGACCCGCTCGCGAAACCTCTCCCGGTCTTCATCCATGACGTAGTCGGACACACTCACGACCATCGGCTCATCTTTATCGAGGCCCAATATCTGCCGCCCGGCGGGGTTGAGAAAGAATACCGATCCTTCAAGCGAAGCGAAGCCGATCAGGTCGGTACTGCTTTGCACAACCGAAGCGATCATTTGGAGATCCTTCTCCATGCGCTTGCGCTCCGTGATGTCAATGGCTGTCCCCTCGAGGAAGCCACCTCCGTCCTCGTCCTCCACCAGAGTTATGTTCACCAGGGCCCACACCGGGCTGCCATCTTTACGCTTCCAACAAATCTCGTAATTGGTGAGAGCCTTCTGTTCCTTGAGGAGCTTGACAAGCGCCTGTTGGTCGGCAGGGGTGAAGTAGAATTGCGCCGTCCGATGCGATAGGAGTTCCTCCCGGGACTCATAGCCGACGAGGCGCACTGCGGCATCATTGCATTCCACGAGCCGGCCATCGAGTGTAACGCGAAGAAAGGCAGCGGCGTTGCGCTCGACATACCGGCGATAGCGCTGCTCGGAGGCTTGCACAACTTCTTCGGTTTTATTTCGCTCGGTGAGATCCCGGATGGCAGCACAGAAGAGGCGCCCTTCTCTGCCCACCACGGGGCTAAAGCCAACCTCCACAGCAAAGACAGTTCCATTTTTGCGGCGCCCCTCAGCCTCCACTCTCGGGGCCGTGCTCCAGTCCCCGGCTCCGGCGCTGCCCTCGGGGAACTCTCCGCCGCGAGTTTCCTTGGGCACAAGAACCGTAACGCTTCGCCCCAGCAATTCATCGCGCCCGTAACCGAACAGCCTCTCTGTCTGGGAGTTGACGAACACCATGCGGCTCTCACTGTCCAAAATCACAAGGCCATCGGGAGTGGACTCCAGCAAGGCGCGGAATTCCTCCTCCTCCAGTTTCAAAAGCCTGGCCCAAACGTAGCGGTGATAGGCGAAGAACCAGCCAGCCAGCGCCAGCAGTAACAGTGCGCCGGCGAATGCCTCCATCCAAGCGTCATGACGAAAATCGGCCCATGCCTCTTCACGATCGATTTTGGTCACCAGGCCCCAACCTGTCAAGGGAATCCCGCGCGTGGCCGCCAGAACCCGAACCCCTTGATAGTCGATGTACTCCCCAAAAGTCCGGCCGCCTTCCAAAGATGCCTTAGCGGCGAAGCCGGGCCTATTGAGAACCACGTGGAGCCCGGCCGGACCGTTTCGAAGCGGAGACAGATAGAAAACCTCATCCCCTTTTCGCATCAACAGGACTGTCTCACCTGTTTTGGTGGCGACCGTCTCCGCGGTCACAAGAGGGTATAGTGTTTCGTATGGGTTCATAATCAGAGCCACTGCACCCAAGGGGTTTATGACCCTTTGCCCGGCACCATTCCTCTCGCCCTTGCCGGGGACTGGCGCCACGAAACCGAGAAAGTTCCTGCCAGGTCCGTCGGGAAGCAAGTCGACTTGGAGCTGACCCCGTTCCATGGCTGCCCGGCCCGCTGCTCCCAGCGTCGGGGGCATCTCCGGAGACCCGGCCGCCTGGCTCACCAGCCTGCCTTCGCGGTCTAGAATATAGACTCCCGAGTAGCCATAGGAGCCTTTGGTCTCGTCCAGCATCGGAATAGGCGAGCGGCGTTCATCCTCCAACAGTTGCCGGACGGTTTTCTGTCCGGCGATCCCGGACAGCAACATCGAGACCCGGAGAGACCTCGCGGTCAGTTCGGCGTCGGCCTTGCGTTCCATCAACCAGTGCGATACCAGCCGGCTGCGATCGTCGGCGATTCCGTTTTCGCGTCCTTCCCAGCTCCGAAGGACCTCGCGGTGTTGGCTGACGATGAGATAGGCAACCAGACCGGCAACCGCCACCGCCCCAGCCATGAAAGCCAGCAGGGAACTCCACGGGCGTTCAGCATGGATTTGACTGGTCATTGGCGCTACGTTCCCACCCCGGCCAGCGGGACGCCTGGAATGAGGGCCTCGATTTGCTCGAATAGCTCCTCCGAGCGAATCGGTTTTCCGATGTAGCCATCCATCCCCGCCGCCAGGCAACGTTCCCGATCGCCTTTCACCGCGTGCGCCGTCAGGGCAACAATCGGAATGTGCTTGCCCGTGCTTTTCTCCATCTCCCGCACTGCGGCGGTTGCCTCGAATCCCCCCATGACCGGCATCTGTACATCCATCAAGACCAGGTCGAAGTCCGCTGCCTTGAGTTTCTCCAGCGCCTCTCGCCCGTCGTTGGCAACCTGCACGTGATACCCTCGCTTTTCCAGCAGCCGGACGGCCAGCATCTGGTTCACGTGGTTATCCTCGGCCAAGAGGATGCGAAGCCCCCTGGGCGGCTCTCGCAAGGGGTCATGGGTGCCCGGCCGCGATGCTGGGGCCGCAGCGTGTAGTTTGCCTCCGACGGCCAGTAGGATTGCGTCCAGCAACTCCGACTGTCCAATCGGCTTGGTGAGGTGCGCGGCCACCCCAAGCTCCCGGCATCTCGCGGCGTCGCCACTCTGGCTCGCCGAACTCAGCATCATGATGATGGCCCCCGCCAGCCCTGGGTTCCGCCGGAGCTGCTCTACCAGGGCAAACCCATCCATCTCCGGCATGTTGGCGTCCACCANNGTTGTCGTCCACCACCAATACCGCCAAGCCATCCAAGCTCGCCGGCTCCGGCGTAGCCCGCTTGGTTTGATCGCCTCTCCCCAACCACACCGTGAAGTGAAAGGCCGAGCCTTTCCCGGGGGTGCTCTCCAGCCAGATCCGGCCGCCCATCATTTCCACCAACCGGCGGGAAATCGTCAGCCCCAAACCGGTGCCGCCATAACGGCGTGTGGTCGAGCTGTCCGCCTGGGCAAAGGCCTCGAAGATCCGTGTCTGGCTCTCCACCGGGATGCCGATTCCCGTGTCCTCAACCCTGAAGTGGAGGCACGCCCGCCGCTCCTCTTCCGACTCGCGCTCCACCCGCACGTTTACCTCGCCGTGCTCGGTGAACTTGATGGCATTCCCCACCAGGTTCACGATGATCTGGCGAAGCACACCCGGATCGCCCACCAGGGTCTCCGGCACGTCCGGCCGCACCTGGTAGTTGAGTTCGAGGCTCTTTTCATGCGCCCGCAATGCCAGGGTCTTTAAGGTAGGTCTTAAGGTGTCTCGCAGGTTGAATTCGATCGACTCGAGCTCCAGTTTTCCCGCCTCGATCTTGGAGAAGTCGAGGATCGTATTGATCAGTTCCAGCAAAGAATCGGCGGAGCTCTTGACCATGCCGAGATACTCGCGCTGCTCGGGGCTGAGCGTGGTGTCGAGCGCCAGGGCGGTCATGCCCAGGATGCCGTTCATGGGAGTCCGGATCTCGTGGCTCATGTTGGCCAGAAACTCGCTCTTGGCTTGGTTGGCGGCCTCGGCGGCTTCCTTGGCTGCGTGGAGTTCACTCTCCGCCCGCTTGCGTTCGGTGATGTCCTGAGCAATGCCAGCCATGCGGATCGGTTTGTTCTTTGCGTCCTGTACTAAATGCCCGCGACCCAGGATATTGCGGACGCTGCCGTCGGGCAGGATGGCGCGAAACTCCAAGTCCGGCGGTTCTTCCCCTGCCAAACAGGCGCTGAGCCATGTTTGCATGGCAGCCCGGTCGTCCGGGTGGATCAGACCCAGAAGCGTCTCACGGGACGGGACGAAGGTATCCGGCGAGACCCCATGAAGACGATATGTTTCGGGCGTCCACGTGAGTACGCCGGTCGCCAGATCCCAGTTCCAACTGCCGACATGGGCAATGCGCTGCGATTCGGACAGAGAATACTCTCTCGCTCGTAACTCCTCTTCCGCCTTTCCGCGGCCGGCCAGCTCCTGCTCCAGTTTCGTGTTGGAACCTGCCAGCTCCCCGGTCCGCCGGAGCAGTGCCTCCTCGGTGGCGGCTCGCTTGACGAGCAAAGCCACCGTAGTGCCGAGTCCGTCCAGCATGGCAGCTTCATCGGCCAGGATCGGATGTTTGGAGAACAGGGCCAGAACGCCCAGGGTCTCTTCCCCCGGCGGTCGCAACTGGTATCCCGCGAACGACACCAGTCCCAGCTCGCGGGCCCAGGCACGATTGTGAACATGCGGATCGTTCTGGACGTCGTTGCTGACGAACTTGGCTTCTTCCTCCGATGCGACGAGTCCGATCTTGTAACACCCGAATGGAACACGCCGGTGGACCGGGCCGTCGATGTGGGTGTAGCGGCCGGAACTCGTCACCAAATGCAGACACCGGTCACGGCGCCGGCAGACGTGCGGCCCCTCGTGCACCTCGGCATGCATGCAGCCTCGTTCGCACAGATCTCCGGGCCGGATCAACCAGATACGGCAGAAATCGGCGTCGAACTCGCGAACGATGGCGTCGGTAACCTTCCGGAGTTGGTCCTCCAGCGGGGCCGGGGCCAGGAGCGACTGCCGAAGCCTGCCAAGGCCCCGCTGCCGCGTGAACATCTTCTCGATGCGCTCCTCGGCCAACTTTTGGGCCGTGATGTCGCGCACGGTGGCCTCGAGAAATGCCTGGCCGGCCATCTCGATCCTGGTAATCAGCACGGTGGTGGGGAAATCCAAGCCGTCCAGCCGCCGGTGGGTCCATTCGAAGAACAGGGAACCCGCGCGCAGGGCCGCCTCTATCGCTTCCCGTGCCTTGTCCGCGGAGGGGCTGCCATCGGGCTGCCGTTCGGGGGATACATCCCACGGCCCCACCGCAGTGAACTCCGCCGCATCCCTGGCCCCGAACATCTCCAACGCCGCCGGATTGCCCGAGGTGAACTTCCACGAAGGCGGGGCCAAGGTCATCATGGCGTCCCGCGAGCCATCGAACAACAGGCGGTGCCGCGCTTCGCTCTCGCGCAGGGCATCCTCCTGCTGTTTGCGCGTCAGGGCCACACCGATGCTGGCGCTGATCCCCTCGAAGAAGTGGATCTGCTCCAGTGTGAAACGGTCCTTATTCCGGTCATTGAGTTGCAGCAGGCCCACGATCTCGCGATTGGCGCGGATGGGAATGATCGCCATGGAACAATACCCTTGATACATACACTTGTTGCGCGGATGAAGCCTGGGGTCCTGGTTGGCCGGAAGATCCAGCAACGACAGCGAGTTGTTGGTCCAAAAACTTCCGTCTTTGGTAAAAAGGGGGCTCGCCGGATCTGCCTGCCCGGAAAGGACCAGGCCGCAGGTGCACTCCAAGGTGACGTTGCCGTTCTGATCCCTGCAAAGGTCGCCGTTCTCATCATGCGCAACCAGCGTGTTCTCGGTAAGCAGGAAGTCGGGGGAAAACCCGTTCTGCACAAAGTACGGGAAGTCATCGCCGCTTCGTAGTCGAATCCCCACCGCGTCGAAGCCTGTTTCCAACTTGATTGCCGCGAGTATGCGGCTGATCGCATCGTGTACGCCAAGAGCCTCATTCAGAACACCGAGGATTTCAGCGGAGAGATTCTGGTAACGTTCCTCCCGCTTGCGCTCCGTGATGTCCCGGCAAATCGTCGCCATGGCGATCCGCCGGTTGGTTCCCCGTTCTGTAATGGAGAATATGGATTGCCACATAGGGATGGGCGCGCCGGTCTTATGGTGCTTGAATCGCGTTTCCCCTTCCCACCGGCCGTCCCGCGCCACCACTGGCAAGACCCGCTCGCGGAACCCCTCCCGATCTTCATCCACGACGTGCTCGACCACACTGCCGCCTGCCAGCGGCTCATCCCGATCAAAACCCAACATCTGCCGCCCGGCGGGGTTGAGAAACAATTCTACGCCTTCAATCGACGCGAAGCCGACCAGGTCGGTGCTGCTTTCCACCACCGCAGCGATCATCCGGAGATCCTTCTCCATGCGCTTGCGCTCCGTGATGTCGCGGGCCACACCCATCACCATCCGCTGGCCGCCCACCAGGAAAGCCCTCGCGTTAATCTCGGTCGGTATCCTCCGGCCATCCCGGGTCAGGTGCTCTGTCTCAAAGAGCGACTGATCCCCGGCGAGTAGATGTTGCATGATCGGGCCCGACGTTCCGGGCGCGTCCACATCGCGGGGCGACCGCTCCAGCAACTCCTCCCGGGTGTAGCCCAGGCGTTGACAGGCCACGTCGTTCACTTGGGTGAAGTTGGTGGGCGCCCCGTCTTCCCCGAGCCCAAATACAACCACTCCGTCGCTGCTGTTGTTGAATAGAATGCGATACTCCTCCTCGGTCCTTTTGGCCCAAACGTAGCGTTGATAGGCGAAGAGCCAGCCGGCCATCGCCAGAACCAACAGTGCGGCGGCGATTGTTCCGGCCCACGCGTCGTGGCGAAAGCCGGCCCATGCCCCGCCCATCACCACAGCCCAGGCTATGAAAACCAGGACGGGTCTCCAGGTCGAACGTCCGGCATGAATCCGGCGGATCATGAAAGTTGCGGCAATCGCGGCCGTTGTCATCAGTATCGGCGGATCTCAAACTTCCTTTAGCTCCGGCTTATACTTGTAATTCACCATGTCCCTTTCCCGCCGCCATTTCTTCTTCGGCAGCCTCGCCCTGCCGGCCCTCGCCGCCACCAAAACGCCTGGCGAGCGCCCCCATATCCTGCTCATCCTGGCGGATCGTCTGCCCTCCTGGATCCTGGGCTGTTACGGCAACAACGAGGTCCGCACTCCCAACCTCGACCGGCTGGCCCAGACCGGCCTGCGTTTCCTCAATCACTTTGCCTGCGCGCCGGCCCCAGTCCCGGGCCGCGCCACCCTGCTCACCGGCCGCACCCCCATGCAGCTTGGCGACACGGATGCCGCTTCCCCCGGCGACGTCCCGCTCTCCAAGGTGCTCGAGGCCGCGGGGTACGCGTGTGTCGCCGCCGATAGCGCCGCCGCCGTCAAGTCCCTCGACCGCGAGGCCGCCGGCAAGCCCTTCTTCCTGACCGTCGATTGCGCTCACCTGCGCCCGCCCTACGATGGCGTGCCGCGGAAGTATCGCGACCTCTACGCCCAGGTGAAGTTTGCCACCTTCAGCCAGGAGGCACCCGCCAAGAATGCCGCCCGCGATAAGGAAATGCTGAGCGACCTCGCCACCAACCAGCGCCAGGCCGCGGCCGCCGTCACGGCGCTCGATGACGATCTGGCGCCGCTCTTCGCCAAGCTTGCCGAAAAGAGCCTGCTCGATCAAACCCTGATCGTCTTCACTTCCACCTGTGGTTCGCTGCTGGGCCGCCACGGCCTGTGGGATTCCGCGCCGGCTTCCGATCCCGCCAACATGTATGAGGAAGTAGTCTCTACGCCGCTGGTGTGGAGCTGGCAGGGGCGCGTCCCTCCGCAATTGACGCGGCCCGAGTTGGTGAGCGCCTACGATCTGCTGCCCACCCTCTGCGAGCTAACCGGCGCCGCCCTGCCCGCCCGCAATCTGTGCGGCCGCAGCTATCTGCCGCTCGCCACCGGGAAACCGTTGCCCAAGAAGCAGCCCTGGCGCACCACCGTCTTCGGCCACTGCCAAAACACCGATATGGCCCGGGAGAAGCGTTACAAGCTGGTTCTGCGCGACCAGGGCAAGGGTCCCGGCGAGCTGTACGACCTCCCCGTGGACCCTCGCGAAAGAACCAACCAGTACGAGAACCCGCAGTTTCTGACCGTCCGCACTTCGCTCGCCGCCGACCTTTCCAAGTGGAAGCAGAGCTATTCGGCGTAGCGTGAATATTTCTCCCCTCTCCTGTATACATTGAAGTGGAAGGACGCTGTGGAAGACACCGAAGCAATCCGCCGCTGTTTGGGCGGCGAACGGGACGCCTTCGGCACCCTGGTTCTGCGCTACCAGACCGAAGCCGTCGGCCACGCCACCGCCATCCTCGGGAATCCCGAGGATGCGCGCGACGCCGTGCAGGAAGCCTTCCTCGACGCGTTTCGCGCCCTGGCGCGCTTTGACCTCGCCAGGCAGTTTTATCCGTGGTTCTATGCCATGCTTCGGAACCACTGCTTCCGGCTCATGAGAGTCCGCCGGAAGTTCCCGGCCGTGGACCCGGAAACGGTCGTTCTGGCGGACGCCCCGGGAGTCCCCATCGAGGAGACCATCGCCCTCGACCTGGCTCTCCGGCAACTGTCGCCCGAAGAACGGGAGATCGTCACGCTTCGCCACCTCGACGGGCTCTCCTACCAGGAATTGGCGGAACGGCTCGATATCCCGCCGGGCACCGTCATGAGCCGGCTCTTCTATGCGCGCCGGAGATTGAGGGATCTGCTCGGAGGACCAAAGGAGGAAAAATGAACCAGCCCGGTTGTGAAGAAATGCAAATAGCCGCCATGGCGATCGAAGAAGGTCAGGTTCCGGAAATTCCCGTACCCCTGGTGCGCGAGCATCTCAACCAGTGCCCCGCGTGCCGTGACGCCGTCACCGCGATGTCGTCCACCCTGGCCACGCTCGCCCGTCAGACGCGCCGCCGGCATCCCGCCGACCTGTGGCCGGCAATCCAGGGGGAAGTCGCGCCGCGCCCCGCCGGCGCCTGGCCGTATGTCGTGCTGTCCGTGCTACTCGTCGTCTATAAGCTGATCGAGTTGGTCCCCGACCGGCAGTGGAGCGCCGCCATCCAGATCGTCCCCGTGCTGATCGGGTTTGGCTTGTTCCGGATTCTCAGACAAAGTCCATTTCAGATCGCGACCGAGCTTCGGCTCGAAGGAGAGTGAACCATGAATAACCAACAGGAAACGCAAACCGGTGTGGTCCTTGGGCAGAGGTACGCCTACGCCACGGTCTCCCTGGTTCTCGGGATAACCTGCTACGTCCACATCCTGGGCATGGAAAAGGCCATCCTAGCCCTCATCTTCGGCATCCTGGCCCTGAAACCGAATCCCGCGCCGCCCCTTCAAGAACGGCGCGCCTGGGCCAAGACCGGCATCGTGCTCGCCGCGATCATGCTCATCGCCGTGCCCACAACACTTCTGCTCTTCTGGGGACGCATGGAGCTGGTGATCGATGCGTTGAAGAAACTGCAAATTGCGAAGTAGGACGGACTACTTCTTCTCGGGCGGCTGGCACTTGGCCAGCGAGTGATCGTTGGTCTGGTAGCACTTGCCAGTGTCGTTCAAGTCCTTCGCTCCCGCCTTGACGTGGCAGTACGTGCAGGATTTCACCCCTTCCTTCTTCATGTACTCGGGCTTGCCGTAGGTCGCCGAAGTGCATAGCAGAAAGCCGGCCATCAGGATCGCCGCCGGAAGCGCTACTTTTATCGCACGCATGGTATTTCTCCTAAGCTTCACATTATACCTTCACAGGTTGGCGTTGGGTTCCAAACTCCGCCACAGATACCAGCTCGCCACCGTGCAGTAGGGCCGCCACCGCGCCGCCAGCATCTCCATCTCGCCCGCCTCCGGCAGTTCGGCCAGACCGTACGCCTTGCGGATAGCCGCGCGAATCCCCAGGTCCCCCCAGGGCAGCACATCCGTGCGCCGCAGCGCGAAGATCAGAAACATGTGCGCCGTCCACACGCCGATGCCCTTCACCTCCGTCAGCCGCTCGATCACGGCCTCGTCGGACAGAGCGAGCAGTTCTGCGAAATCTACCTTTCCGTCGCGCGTGTGCCGCGCCAGGTCCCGTATGTAAGCCGTCTTCTGCCCCGAGAGGCCCAGCGCGCGCATNNGCCACGCGCCCGCTGAGCTGCTGGTAGACGATCGACTTCACCAGCGTTTCGAAATCCGGATCGCGAAATTCGATACCATAGTCCCCGACGCGGTCGATAATCCCCGAAAGTACCGGGTCGGACTGCTTGAGGTGCTGAATGGCTTCCTTCATGATGAAACAATCGTGCCTGGCGATACGTCACCTCTATTGTATCCGGATGCGACTACCCTTCTTTCTTGCGCTCGGCGCCGCCCTTCTGGCGCAGGCGCCGCCCCAGACCAAACCGCCCGATGAGCTGCCCTCCATCACCGTCGACGTCGATGTGGTCAGCATTCTGGCCTCCGTCCGCGACAAGCGCGGCGCCCTCGTCCCCAACCTCCAGAAGGACGATTTCACCATCCTCGAAGAGGGCAAGGCCCAGGCCATCAAGTACTTCACCCGGGAAACCGACCTCCCCCTCACCATCGGCCTCCTGGTCGACGTCAGCGGCAGCCAGAGAAACCTGATCGATATCGAGCGCAATGCCGCCTCCCAGTTCTTCTCCCAGGTCTTGCGCAAGAAGGACGAAGCCTTCCTCATCAGCTTCGGCGAAGAAACCGAATTGTTGCAGGACTACACCGGCTCCGCGCGCCTGCTCGCTCAGGGGCTCAATCAGTTGCGCGTCAGTTCCGGCGTCGGCGGCATTCATCCGGGGCCCGTGCCCACGATTGGCGATCCCCGCGGCACCGTGCTCTACGACGCCATTTACCTCGCCGCCTCCGAAAAGCTGAAAACCGAGGTGGGCCGCAAAGTCATCGTCGTCATCACCGATGGCGTGGACCAGGGCAGCCGCATGACCCGCAACCAGGCCATCGAGGCCGCGCAGAAAGCCGACGCCGTCATCTACAGCATCGACTACTACGATCCCGGCGCCTACGGCAGGTTCATGAGCTTCGGCGGCGGCGGCGGAGAAGGCGAGCTGCGCAAGATGTCCGACGAGACCGGCGGCCACATGTTCAGAGTGGACCGCTCCCACCCGCTCGACCAGGTCTTCCGCGAGCTACAGGACGAAATGCGCAGCCAGTATTCCATTGGCTACACCCCCACCAACGGCCTCAAGGACGGCTCCTACCGGCATCTCGACGTCAAGCTGGCCAACAAGGACCTCAAGGCCCAGGCGCGCAAGGGATACTACGCTATCAAGCCGGAATCCCGCTGACCGGCCGGCTACGCACCGCGAAATACGCCTCCACCGCCTGGCGCACCGGCGGCATGGGCTCGAGCCCGACCCGTTCCATCTTGGCGTTCGAGAGCGCCGAATACTTCGGCCTCTTCGCCCGCGTGCGGTATTCCCGCTCGTTGGTGGCCAGCAACATCGGTTTTAATCCCGCCACCTCGAAGATAGTTCGCGCGAACTGAAACCACGAGATCGGCGCCCCGCCCCCGATGTGGAACAGGCCACTACCCCCCCGGTCCGCCAGATCGACGGTCCGCGCCGCCAGCAGCGGGGCGAACGTCGGCGACGCCACGTGGTCTTCCACCACCCGGATCGGTTGCCCCGTACCCGCCAGCCGCAGCATCAGCTCCACGAAATTGCCGCGCGCCGTTGCCAGGCCCCCGGCGCCGAAAAGCCCCGATGTGCGCACGATCAGCACCCGGTCCAGATACGCCTGCGCGTACAACTCCCCCGCCAGCTTCGAAACCGCATAAGCCCCCAGCGGATGCGTGGGATCGTCTTCCGCGTAGGGGTGGCGGGCCAAGCCGTCGAAAACGTAATCCGTCGAGAAGTGCACCAGCCGCGCATCCATCTGCCGGCAGGCCAGCGCGATGTTCCGCACCGCCAGCGCATTCACCTCGAAGGCCGCTTGCGGCTCCTCCTCCGCCACGTCCACCTGGTTGTAGGCCGCGGCGTTGAATACCACTTCGGCATCGAACCCGGCAATCGCGTTCTCTACCGCCGCGGCCTCCGTGATATCCACTTCGTCGCGGTCCCAACCCATCACCGCGTAATCCCGCGCCCTGAGTTCCCGGACCAGCTCGACCCCCAATTGCCCGGCCGATCCCAACACCACCGCTCGTCGGTTCATAGGAACTCCACCATCACTGCCAGTGATGGGCGAATACCCACGCCACCAGCGCCAGCGCCAGCAGCGCCAGCGCGGCCGCAATCCCGCGCTTCCGGACGGGCGTCAACCACTCCGCCAGGCTTGACCCCTTCTCCACGCCCGGAAGCTTTCCCGCCGCCTTGGCGATCTCCTGCCGTCCGCGCCGGTCGGCGATCAGGATGGTCCCTGAATTACCCCCGCTGGTGGACTTCAGCAATCTCGTTCGCAGGCCCGACGGAATCTCCTCCACCGAGCGGTATACCAGGTCGGCTCCGCCCGCGGAGATCAACACCGTGGATGTCTGGAACAGACCCGACCCGTCGGCCTTGGGCTCGCCACAATGAGGACACCGGGCCTCTGCTTCGTCGAACTCTTTCCCGCAACGGCCGCAAGTCATCGTCCCGCTGAGACTTCCTCTCCTACATGATCCAGCACCACCTGGATGAATCCCAGCGCCGCCTTCGATAATGCCTTGTCCTTTCGGTAGATCAAGCCCAGCCGCCGGACCATCCGTTCCGGCGCCAGCGAAATCGCCCGCAGCTTCCCCGCCGCCATTTCCTCGCCGCAGTTCGACACCGCCAGGAACGTCGCCCCCAGACCCGCCATCACGAACCGCTTCATCATCTCCGTGGAATCCAGTTCCATCGAGATCCGGATCTCGTCTTCCACCGGCTCCAGCCATTCGTTCAGCCGCGTCCGCGTCTTGCCCTGCTTGGGAAGAATCAGAAAGTGCTCCACCAGGTCCTGCGGCATTACCGATTTCTTGTCCGCCAGAGGATGCCGCGCCGGCACAATCAGCCGGATCTCGTCATGGTATATGTTCACCACCTGTATGCGCTTCTCTTCCACCGGCAGTTGCGTCAGGCCGAAATCCGCGGCGTTCTCCATCACCGCTTCCACTACCCGCGCGCCATAGGAGCGCAGTACCTGGATCTGGACCGCCGGGAAAAGCTGGCGGTATTTCGAAAAAACCTTGGGCAGAACGTAGATACAGGTGGCTTCGTTGGCCGCGATCGCCAGTTCGCCGCGCGGGCTGCTTTCCAGNNGTGGTCAGCGAAATGCGGCTCCCGAAGCGCTCGAACAGGTCCGCGCGCAGTTCCTGCTCCAGTTGGCGCACCTGCGCACTGATCGCCGGCTGCGTGCGGTAGCACGTCACAGCGGCCTTGGAGAAACTCTTTAGCCGGACAATCTCCAGAAATGTATGAAGCTGGTCGAAGTCCATGAGGCGCCCTTTGGGCGCGTTTGCTTAAGTATTGTAGCAAAGGCCCCCGGCTGGTGCGCTTGCGGTGCGCATCCTGTCGCGGATACCATCAAATTACAGATCCGCCCATGGTCCCGCTCCTTTTCCTCCTCGCTGTAGTTCCCGGTCTCCGGGCCCAGACCGGCGACAATGTCCTGCTGGTGGTAAACCGCAACGACCCCGATTCCCGTGCCATCGCCGATTACTACCGCCCCCGCCGTTCCATCCCCGCCGGCAACGTCTGTTACCTCGCCACCACTTCCGACGAGGAGATCTCCTGGAATACTTACGTGGAACAGATCGAGCGCCCGGTCGGCGCCTGCCTCCGCCAGGCCGGCCTGCAGGAAAAGGTGCTGTACATCGTCACCACCATGGGCGTGCCGCTCAAGGTGGATGGCTCGGGAGGGTCGCTCTTCACCTCCGAGCACTGCTCCGTCGATTCCGAGCTGGCGTTGCTCTATTCCAAGCTGAATGGCGTCCAGTTCCCGCGCGGCGGCGGCGTTCCCAACCCCTTCTTCATGAAACGCGACGAGCCGTTCCGCCATCCCCGCTTCCCCATCTACCTGGTCACCCGTCTGGCGGCCTGGGATCTCGCCGGCGTCAAAGCCATGATCGACCGCGCCCTGGCCGCCCGTAACCGCGGCAAGTTTGTCATCGATCTCAGTTCGGCCGGCGACCAACCGGGCAACAACTGGCTCCGCACCGCCGCCATTCTGCTGCCCGCCGATCGCGTCATCATGGATGAAACCCCCCAGGTCCTTTACGATCGGAAAAACGTGATCGGCTACGCCTCTTGGGGATCCAACGATGACAACCGCAAGAAGCGCTGGCTGAATTTCCAGTGGTTGCCGGGAGCCATTGCGACCGAGTTTGTTTCCACCAATGCCCGCACTCTGAAACGCCCTCCCGACGACTGGATGTTCGGCGGAGACAAGCAGCACTGGTTCGGCGGTTACAATCAGAACCTCTCCGCCGACTATCTCCACGAAGGCGCCACCGGCGTCTCCGGCAACGTGTACGAGCCTTTTCTCCAGGCATGTGCCCGCCCCGACTACCTCCTCCCCGCCTGGTTCCAGGGCCGCACCCTGGCCGACAGTTACTATCTGGCGCTCCCCTTCCTGAGCTGGCAAGGCGTGGTGCTGGGCGACCCGTTGTGTTCGTTAGGGAAACCGTAGCTCCCCTTCCTCCAATTCGGGTTCCCGCACCATCGCCGCCGCCACCAAAGACGAGGCGCCCACAACCAGATCGATTCCCGTGCATGCGAAAAGCGCAATCGCCGCCAGATGCATGGCGGGGCCGTGGTGCGCGAAGCCCGCCGCGGCGCCCAGCAAAAGCAAGCCCAGGAGCACCCCGAAAACCCCTGCCACAACCGGCAGTTTGCCGCCGCGAGTTCTCCAGAGCATGAAAGCCCCAAGAAACCCATGCAGAACCACGGACACGATGAAC
>PLMF01000039.1 GCA_003142355.1 Bryobacterales bacterium | reverse complement strand
GGAACGCACCGTGGCCATTCTGCACTGTGGCGAAAAGGAGATCCGTCCGGAGTTTCTGCCGTTATAAACGTCAACCGGCACTGTCCGCCACGCCCGGTTTTCGTCCCGTCAACCCGGCCAGGGCACGGTCGCACCACGGGGAGATTTTCGCGGCAACACCGGCGACCAGCAAGGCGGTGACGGCGCCGGTGAACACGTCCATCGTGTAATGCGCGCGCAGCGTCAGGACCGCCGCCACCTCGAACAGGGCGACGCCAAAGCCGAGGATCCCGAGCCAGCGCCGGCCCAGGCGCGCCAGTTCGACCGCGCCAAACACGGCGATGGCCGTGTGCCCGGAAAAGAAAAGGTCGTTGACCACACCGTAGGTCACCACCAGCGAGGGAAAACCGGGGTTGCGCCAGATCATTTCCTCCGGCGGCGGCAGGGCGCAGAGGGCCTGGCAAATTTGCCGCAGGGCGAAGAGCATCAACAGCCCGATGAACGGACGGAAGGTCGGCCCGAAAATGGCGCGGCCCAGCAGAAAAAGCGCGAACAGGTCGATGCCGGCCGAACTCGCGATGAGCAGGCCGTTTGCCGCGCGCGGGTGATCGAGCAGATACTGGTGCGCCGGCGCGGTCAGGACCTGCAGTTCATCGCCGATGGCCTGCCCGGAAACCGTCCTCTGGCCGATGAGCGATTGGGTCCAAAACCAGGCAGCCAGTCCCAGCGCGACCAACAGGGCGCGAATCCACCACGGCGCTGCGCCGGTAACGGGTGTCTTGCGGTTATCCGAATTTGGGGCATTCATGGTAAAGTCTCCGTGGTCAGGGTTGGAAAAGCCCGGAGGACAATATCGGCGATGTGGGGCAAGGATATGGGTATGATCGAGACTGCCCGGCGCGCGGATGGCGATTCCCAAAGCGCCAGAGGACTGGCGNNTTGGACTGCGGTGGCCCTCCACCGCTTTCCATCGCGGGAACTTTCGCCATGACGGACAATTCCCACCGCATTCCAAGGATGTTGCACACGGGAAATCATTTGTATCATCAACCCGGTTACGCTGTGCTGCTCACCCCTTCATCTCCGCTGGCCGGCGGGTGTGAAAGGGGCGTCGTTTCCTTCCCGCTCCGTTCGAGCAGCGTCTCCATTTGTCGGCGGATTTTTTCCATCAACGGGTCCGGGCCGCCGCCGCGCTCGCGCACCGGGTTGACGGGCAGCGCCTCGCCGACCTCGATGATGGCGTGGAGCGGCCGGTGGATGCGCGTGCGGTCGGTCAGGTCTTCTTCAAAGCGCTCGACGGTTTCCAACAGCCGCTCGGGTGTGGGCCGCGAGCGGATGTAGTCCGGCGGATAACAGGAGAACTGCTGGGCGAGGTAGAGATCGGCCAGTTGACGCCAGCGGCGGGCGCGCTCGGCCTGATCAATTTCGCCGCTGACCAAGTCGGGCAGGATGGCCATCCGCAGTTTTTTCACCCGCGCCACGACGTCGCCGTCCCGTTCGCCTTTGAGCCACTCTTTTTCCAGCGGCTGGAGCAAGCAGTTGATCAGGCGCCCGAGGCGCTCCGGCACTTCGCCGGTCTGCGGCCGGCCGAGGTATTCCAGCTCCTTGAGGCAGAGCAGTGCTTCGCCGACCCGGGTGATCCGTTCACGCAACCGGCATCCGGGCGGCGGACGCCACGAAAAACGCGCTTCAATTTCCTCCAGCACCGGTGTGAGCGTAGCTTCGAGGTCGCCGCGGAAAAGATAGCGGACGATGACAGGATGGACGACCACCTGCCCCGGCGGCGTGGCGACGGCGCGTTGTTTGGCGGCGGTGTGGGCGATGAAAGCCGTGCCTTCCATCAAGTTGTTCAACCGGTCATTCGTGCGGGAGACGACGCCCTCGGGAAAGAGCACCAGGGGCCGAACGGCGTCGTTGAGAATACCGACGGCGGTCTTCAAGGCTTCGCGGTCCAGGCCTTCGCGGTAAACGCTGAAGGCGCCGATGCGCGGGAGCACCCAGGTTTGAAAGCGGCTCTGCCGGAACAAGTGCCAGCTGGCCATGGTAAAGA
Source organism: Bryobacterales bacterium (assembly GCA_003142355.1). The sequence goes on along the minus strand of PLMF01000039.1, from coordinate 685 downwards.
ACGGCTGCCGCACGTTGAGCGACAACATCCCAAGCGTCATCGGGTCACTGGGGCGGCAATGGTTCGAGGTGAGGAGAATGCCATGGCCGGCGTCAAGCGAGCGCCGCAGGTGCTCCGTGCCGCGGCATTCAACGGATTCGATGCCGTGGCTCCGGTTCAAATAGCGCGGCAGCCAGGGGCCAAAAAACGCGTACCAGAACCGGCCGCGATGCGGCGGTACGAACTGGTAGGGTTGGTCAATGACGATGTTCTGCATGGTGGTCACCTCAGGTCACGGTCGAGAATTTCATCGCGATTTCGCGCACCTGGCGCAAATCCAGTTTGCCGGTGCCGAGCTGCGGGAAGGCGTCCACGCGAAAGAACTGGTCGGCGCGCGGCTTCCATAAATTCGGCAGGTCACACTGGGAAAGTTTTTCGAGGCAGGCCGGCAATTGCCCGTCCGCCAGTTTGTGCAAAACGACCAGGCGCTCGCCTTTTTTCTCGTCCGGCACGCCGGTGATGACAAACGTCTGGCCGGTTGCGCCGGCGAGTTCGTGGAGTTTTTCCTCCACCTTGATGTGCGGCACCATCTCGCCGCCGATTTTGCTGAAGCGGTTCAGGCGGTCGGTGATTTGCAGGAAGCCGTCCTCGTCCAGCGCCGCCACGTCGCCGGTGCAATACCAGCGTAGCTGCGACGCCTCGTCGC
>PLMF01000297.1 GCA_003142355.1 Bryobacterales bacterium | reverse complement strand
TGGGACAGACCATCGCCTTTCGTGGTCTGTCATCCCTCACAAAAGGGCGGCTGGTTGACAGACGACAAAAAACGATCGTCTGTCCCACCTGGAGCCTGTTTACTCGACCAGGTCGCGGCGGCGCTCCGGCGGACGCTCCTGGCCGCCGGGCTGCTCCGCTTCCTGGCGCGTGCGCAGTTGCGGACGTCCATCCTCGGCCGCCTTCTTGCGCGCCTCCCGCGAGATCAGGCGCTGGCGGATGACGGTGTATTCGGACGTGTTGATCAGGTACTCGTCCCTGGGGGGCAGGATGCGGCCGATCTCCTGTTCGGTCTTCTGGATGCGCGCGGCATCCATGGGGTGGGTTACAAAGATGCGAGCGACCGTACCGGGCTGCTTCCGCTCCAGCGACTCCAGCTTCTCGAAGATGCTGATGGCGCCGGTGGGATCGTAGCCGGCGGCGTACAGATACTGCACGCCCAGGTAATCGGCCTCCGACTCGTCCTGGCGCGTGAAGTGCAGAAACACCGCCGGGATGCCGAAATTGGCGCCCTGCCGGATCACCGCGCCGCCAATGCCGCCCCCCAGAATGACTGCCACGGGGACGCCCGCCAGGTTGACGATCTGGGATTTGGTGGCCTGTTTGGTCATGTGGCGCGCCGCCACATGCGCGATCTCGTGGGCCATCGCCGCCGCCAGTTCGTCCTCTTCGTCGGCGATCTTGATGAGCGCCGTGTAGACGAAGACATACCCGCCCGGCAGCGCGAAGGCGTTCGGCGAATCGCCCTCGATCACCTGAAAGGTGAACGGGACCTTGGCATCGGAGCTGCGAACCAGATTCTGGCCGATGCGGTTGATGTATTCGGAGATCAGCGGGTCATCCACCACCTTAGCCTGACGCCGGACTTCCTCCGCCAACTGCTTGCCCAGCGCCATCTCTTTTTCCAGCGAGTAGAGGTTGACGCCCTTGCCGACATCGCGGTTGCCGATCTGGGCCGGGTCGTCCTTCGTTTTGCGGGTGGAATCCTGGGCGAAGGCGGCACTGGCAGACAGCGCCAGCAGGCAGGCCAGCGCGCAGCGGAATGTCATCGCCTGCTCCTCGAGGCCATTATTCAAGTATTGTATAAAGAATGGGTCCTGAAGTTGTAAAAAATTGCGTTGCGGAAGTTCCGCTGTGGCAGCGCTACGCCGACCAGTTCCCGGTGCGCGAGAACCTGGTTTATTTGAATCACGCGGCCGTCGCGCCGCTCCCCAGGCGCTGCGCCGATGCGCTCGAGCACCTGGCCGAGGATTGCCTGCACTATGGTAGCCTGCACTATTCCGAGTGGCTGGCCGTCTACGAAGGACTGCGCGTGGCAGCCGCCCGGCTGGTGAATGCCGACCCCAGGGAGATCGCGCTGGTCAAGAATACGTCCGAAGGCATCGCCACGCTCGCCCTGGGCCTGGATTGGCAGCCCGGCGACCGCATGGTGGGTTTCCTGGAGGAGTTTCCGGCCAACCAGTACCCCTGGAAACGCCTGGAAGCAAAGGGGATCGAGATTACATGGCTCTCCATCTACGATTCCCTGGAGAAGATCGACCAAGCCTGCCGCGGCGCCCGATTGCTAGCCATCAGCTTCGTGCAATTCCTTGGCGGATACCGCGCACCGATTCAAGAAATAGGTGAGATTTGCGTGCGTAACCACTGCATTTATTTCGTAGATGCGATTCAGGGACTTGGCGCATTTCCGCTCGATGTCCGGGCATGCCACATCGACGCTCTGGCCGCCGATGGGCACAAGTGGCTGCTGGGCCCCGAGGGCTGCGCCATCTTCTACATAAATCAAGCACTTCAGGACCGCGTGGAACCGGTAGAATTCGGTTGGACGAATGTGGCCGGCTACAACGACTACGGTTCGCGCGACATGACCCTGCGGCGGGATGCGGGCCGATATGAATGCGGAACGCTAAATACCATTGGATGTTTTGGATTGAGGGCTTCAATTGAGTTTTTACTTGAAGTCGGGGTCGGAGAAATCGCCCCGGTTGTCCAAAATCTCGGCGATCGGATTGCCAAGGGCGTCCAGGCGCGGGGGTACGAATTGCTGGGAGATCGAACAGCGGAAACGGGGGCGGGCATTGTGAGCTTCCGCAAGCCGCCGTTCGAGGCTGGGGAGATCGTACGGAAGCTGCGCGCCTCGGGCATCATCACGGCGCCGCGAGCCGGGTGGGTGCGGACGTCGCCGCACTTCTACAATAGTCCGTCGGAAATCGACCGGCTGCTAGAAGCGCTGCCGTGATCCTACCCGCCCGAGTTGGCTAACGCCTGCTCCAGATCCCCGATGATGTCTTCCACGGCTTCGATGCCCACGGAAAGGCGCACCAAGTTGTCGCGAATGCCCATGCGCTCGCGGAGCTGGGGCGAGATCTCGCGGTGCGAGCTCATCACCGGGTAGAGCATCATGCTGTGGACGTCGCCCAGCGAGGTGGCGGGCACCACCAGCTTGAGCGAATCCATGAAGCGGAAAACCTCTTCCCTGCCCGCGTCCTTGATCTCGAAGCTCACCATGCCGCCGTAGAGGTTGGGCGGGAAAAGGCGCCGGATGGCGGCGGCGTCGGGATGCGCGGGGTCGGCCGGAAAGTACACACGCTCCACCTTGGGATGCGCGCCAAGCCAGCGGGCCACATGGCACGCATTGGCGCAGTGGCGTTCCATGCGCAGCGGAAAAGTCTTGATGCCGCGCATGGTCAGGTAGCTTTCAAACGGCCCCAGCACCGGACCGATGATGCGGGACAGCGCACGCAGAGGCTCGAAGTGGTGCTGGTCGGAAACCACCACACCGCCCAGCACGTCGCCGTGTCCGGCCAGGTACTTGGTGACGCTGTGAACCGTGAAGTTAGCGCCCAGCTCGAGGGGACGCACCAGCAGCGGCGTGCCGAAGGTGTTGTCGACCACCAGGGCGGCGCCGGCCTGGCGCGCGATTACGGCGATCTTGTCGATCTCGGGAACGCGCAGCAGGGGGTTGGAAATGGTCTCGACCAGGATGCAGCCGGGCCGGGCTTCGTCCACCGCGGCGCGCAGGGCATCGAGATCGCACACGTCGGCGAACCGGACCGCCACGCCCGCGGGCTCGAGCACCTTGGTGAGCAGGCTGATGGTGGCGCCGTAGAGTGCGTCGGCCGCCACCACGGATTTCCGCCGGCCGGCGAGCGCGGTGGCCACGGCCATCTCGACGGCTGCCATTCCGGAGGCGCAAGCCAGCGCGCCGTGGCCGCTTTCGAGCGCAGTCATCAACTCTTCGAGCGCGGCGTTGGTAGGGTTGTCGTAGCGCGCGTAACTGTAGCCCGGCTCCGTCCGGCCGAAGGTGCGGTCGAGCTGTTCCATGGAGTCGTAAAAGTAGCTCGAGGCGGTGTGAATCGGGGTGGTGACGGGAATGGCGGGGCCGGGCTTCTTGCGGTCGCCCGCATGGACGGCCTGGGTCTCGATCTTCAATTCGATTTCCTCTTCCAGCGCACGCCGGACTTGGTGTCCTCGAGGATGATGCCCTGTTGCAGAAGCTGGTCGCGAATCTGGTCGGCGAGCGCGAAGTTCCTGGCTTTCTTGGCCGCGGTGCGCTCGGCGATGCGGGAGTCGATTTCCGCATCGGAGAGCTGGCCGCTCGCGACGGTGGGCCTGAGCACGTCGAATACAGAATCGAAGCGGTGCAGGAACTGGAGCGCCGCGGCGGCGTTGCCCGCGCGGAACTCGCCGGAGTCCATGGCGCTGTTGGCGTCGCGCACGTACTCGAAGACAGCGGCCAGGGCTTCGGCGGTGTTGAGGTCGTCGTCGAGGCTGTCGGCAAATGCCTGGGAAGCCTGCGCGGTGCGGGCCAGCAACGGTTCGTCGACGCCTTCGGGGTACTGGTCGGTTTCCAGGCGCAGCTTGAAATTACGCAGGCGGTCGACGGCAATGGCGGACGATCTCAGCCCGTCGAAGGTGAAGTTGAGCGATTTGCGGTACGGCGCCGACGCCAGCAGGTAGCGGATGGCCTCGGGCTGGTAGCCGCGGTCGAGCAGGTCGCGGAGGGTGTAATAGTTGCCGAGCGACTTGGACATCTTCTGGCCTTCCACCATGAGGAACTCGGCGTGGAGCCAAAAGCGCGCAAAGGGTTTACCGGTGAGCGATTCCGATTGCGCGATCTCGTTTTCGTGGTGCGGGAAGATCAGATCGACGCCGCCGGCGTGAATATCCAGCGTCTCGCCCAGGTACTTGATGGCCATCGCGGAGCACTCGATGTGCCATCCGGGGCGGCCGGGGCCGATGGCGGCGGGCCAGAACGGCTCGCCCTCCTTGGGCGCTTTCCACAGCGCGAAATCGCGGGCGTCGGTCTTTTCGTATTCGTCCACGTCGACGCGCGCGCCGGCCAGGTTGCCGCTGAAATCGTTGTGCGAGAGCTTGCCGTATTCCGGAAAGGTGGAAATCCGGAAGTACACCGAACCGTCGCTGGTATAGGTGTGGTTCCCGGCGCCCAGGCGCTCGATGGCCCCGACCATGTCGTCGATGTGCTCGGTGGCGGGAACCAGTCGCTCGGGGCGCTCAAGGCGCAGCGTGGCGCAGTCCTCCAGGAAAGCCTTGGTATAAATTTCGGTGTATTCCCCCAGCGTCTTGTGCTGGGCCACGGCATTGCGGATGATCTTGTCATCCACGTCGGTGATGTTCATGACGTGGTCGAGGCGGAATCCGCTGGCGCGCAGCCATTTGCGCAGGATGTCGAGGAAGGTGAAGGTCCGGAAGTTGCCGATATGGGCGTAATCGTAGACCGTAGGGCCGCAGGTATACATGCGGACGGTGTTGTCGCGCGCCGGTAAGAACTCCTCCACCCGCTGTGACAACGTGTTGTAGAAGCGCAACGCCATAATGAAGGGGAAGTTTCATCGTAGCAGAAGAGGTGGAGGGGTGCTGCCGTTCGCCGAAAACGGCTACCGGAACCGGATGGGTTGGATCTGCGATGCACGCATCCTGCCATCTCCATCGACGGCTTGTGTTAACCTCGTATTTGCCGTCGCCTGCGGTGGCGCAAAATCTAGAAGTGCCCCGAAGGCCTTCACTCGGTTCCTATCCGTGAACATCCTAGGCATCGCCAGTTGGTTTCATGATTCCAGCGCCGCTCTCCTTCTTGACGGAGAGTTGACTTCGTATGTCGAAGAAGAGCGCTTCAATCGGGAAAAGCACACCAACGCGTACCCTATGCAGTCGATCGACTGGGTCCTTTCTTCCAACAATCTGACCTTGGATGATATGGATGAAGTGGTGTTCTATGTCAATCCATCGAAGTATCTTTGGACCGGAATAAAGTCGGCCGCCGCGAGTTTTCCGTATTCTATCAGTCTGCTTCGCCGGGGCTCGGCGACGCTGCCGCCATTCGAACGGCTTTGGCGTATGGCGCGTCTGAAGCCATTTATGTGCCGAAGCCATCGCGCCCGGGGCCGCTTCAATCTGGTTTTCCTGGATCACTACCGTACGCACCAGGCGAGCGCTTTCTACGCCTCCGGTTTCGACGAGGCCGCCGTTCTCACGATGGATTTCGCGGTGGATGGCACCACCGAGGTGATCGCTCATGGCACGGATCGCGCGATTACAGACAAACTCAAGCACCGGCTACCCCATGGGTTTGCGATCCTTTACGCCGCCGTCACCCACATGCTGGGATTCAGGTGGTACGACGAGTTCAAAGTGATGGGTATGGCCGCGTTTGGCGAGCCCCGGTACCTTGGGCAGATTAACCGCCTGTACCGGTACGACCCGTCGACCGGAGAGATGGTGTTGGACCTGGATTTCTTCGAGTTTCAAAAGGCCGGCAGGTCCAAATTGTTCTCCAAGAAGATGGCGGGCCTCTTCGGCCCTGCGCGCAACCCGGCGTCTCCAATCACCCAACGGGAGTACGACCTGGCAGCGTCGCTGCAAGCCGCTACGACTCAATACGGCCTGGCGATGGCGTCCCTGGCAAAGAGGCTCACTGGATCCAGAAACCTCTGCATGGCCGGTGGCGTGGCGCAGAACTGCCTGATGAATCAGGCGATTTGCGAGTCGGATTTGTTTGACAACGTCTTCATACAGCCGCTGGCCGGCGATGTCGGCGGCTCCGTCGGCGGCGCCCTTTACCGCTACCATGCGGTGCACGGCCAACCACGCAAATACGTCACGCGGCATTTGTATCTGGGTCCGGACTACGGGTCCTCGGTCTCCGCCAGTGCAGCTCGATTCGGCCTGAAAGAAAGACCGTCGGCGGATTGGCCGCGAGATGTGGCCCGGGCGATTAGCGAAGGGCTCATCGTGGGCTGCTTTGACGGCCGGATGGAGGCCGGGCCCCGAGCCTTGGGCGCGCGTTCCATTCTGGCGGATGCCCGCCGGGCCGACATGAAAGACATCCTGAATTCACGGGTCAAGCATCGCGAACATTTCCGGCCCTTCGCACCGTCCATTTTGGCGGAAGAGGTGAACACGGTCTTCGAACCGCTGCCGGCTTGCCGCTCGCTCGACTACATGATCACCACCATGTCGGTCCGCCCAGAATGGAAACAAAGGGTCCCCGCCATTACGCACAACGACGGAACGGCCCGGGCCCAAGCCGTGCGTCGCGAGCATGCTCCGAACTTTCACCGCATCATCTCGTATTTCCACGACCTGACTGGGGTGCCGTTGGTGGTCAACACTTCGTTCAATGACAACGAGCCCATCGTGTGTACTCCGGACGATGCCATTCGCTGCTTTCTCCGTACCCGCATCGATCTTCTGGCGCTCAGTGGCCGGCTCTACTACCGCGCTGACAATCCGGACCTCGTTGCTGAATAAAGAGGGTCGAGGCGGATCGAACGTCCCGGTCAATCGGATATAATACTCAGGTAGTGAACCCCGGGATCACCAACCGACTCCGCCCGCGAATACTAATCAACATTCCGATCTTGAATGAGATCGAGAACATAGAGCGCCTGGTGCGCGGCGTCACCGGCGCGCTGCTGGGCTACGATTATCTGCTGCTGATCGTGGATGACGGCAGCACGGATGGCACATTGGAATACCTCGCGCGCGCGATGGCGGAGCACCCGCAACGCATCGCCTTGCTCAAGAACAAGAAGGACCGTCGCGGATGCCAGCGCGGGGCAGCGCTGCTCGCGGGCCTGAAGTGGGGTCTTCAGAATGGAGACTTCGACATTTTTGTGGAGATGGATGGGGACCTGTCGCACCGCGCCGAAGAGCTTCCGGCGGGGATCGAAACCATCGCCCGCGGCGCAGCCGATATAGCCATCACCTCCAAGTACGCGCCGGGCAGCCGGATTACGGGCCGGTCTCGAGACCGGACGATCATCAGCGTGATTTGTAACTTGGCTGTCCGCACCTTGATTCGGCGGGATCTCCGTGATTTCAGCAACGGATACCGTTTTTACAACCGGGCCGCCGCGGAACTGCCGGCCCGCTACGCCATTCGTCACGGGAGCCCGATTTATTTGACCGAGGTCATGGCGATCTGGATGAAGCGCAGGCTCAAAGTGGTCGAGATCCCGGGACACTATGTGGGGCGGGATGAAGGACTATCGAAAGTGCGCCTGGTGGATTACATCAAGGCGGCGCTCGGGGTGATGGAGATCGCGATTCGGTTCCACTTCACGGGATTTGGCCAGATCGCCGCGTCGCCGGCGACCGGCTCCCAGCAGAGGGCAACGTCGGCCAGAGAGGTGGAGAAGCTGGATGGATAGACTGGCGCTGGTACGGGAATTCTGGGACGAAACGCCGTGTGACGGACAAGCCACCTATGCCGAGAGGTCGCGATTCCGGTATTGTAAGGATCCCTGGCTCCTGCCGCTGATCGATCGAATCGCGGCCGCCCACCAGTGCGTTCTGGAAGTTGGCTGCGGCCAAGGCACGGATGGTGTTACGTTGTGTCGAAAACTGCGGCCAGGCAGCCGATACATCGGAGTGGACATGTCGGAAGTCAGTCTGGTCCGCGCACGTTCGGCTGCGGCAGAAGCAGGCGACAGCCTGGCGGTGACGCCGGTCTTTGAACCGGCGAACGCAGAGCGGCTGAGCTTCACCGATGACAGCTTTGCTTGCGTCCTGTCCGTGGGGGCATTGCACCACAGCCAGAATACGGAGGGGGCGATCCAAGAAATCAGGCGTGTCCTGAAGCCAGGGGGCACTGCGTTCGTGCTCCTCTACCGCACCATCGCTCCCAGAGTTCTGGCGGCTCATACTCTCCGCGCTGCACAATTCTGCCTGGACTCGGTCCTGCGGACCGACCGGGCGTTGTACCGTGGGTTTCGGTCTCTCCAAATTGGGGACGGTTTCGGAACTGCCGTCTACGAGTGTTTCGGCGTCCCCATCCTGCGGAGCTATACGCGCCGGGGCATGCACGAACTTTTCCGGGAGTTTTCATCCCTCCGCCTGAGCGCTCACGGATCCGGTCTGCCTCTGGGCGGGATCAATCGGCGTCTGGACCGCCGGATTCATAATCCACTGGGGTACCTATGGCTGGCAGAAGCGGTGAAGTAGCGACGCCATCTCGGTTCAGCTGGGTGTTTCGCGCGACGGAGTGCCTTCTGCTGCTGGCAATCGTGACGGGCTGCCTGATTGTTCTGCAGAAGAGCTTCCACTTCATCGACACAGCACCGTTCCTGAACGTGGACGACAGCATTCCGAACGTGGCCGTAAGCCTGGCCGAACACGGCCGATACGGATTCCTCTCCAGTCCTACGCAAGGTTTCCACGAAGTGGACCGCACGCACGCGTTCTTCAACTACGGCCCCTTGTACTTTTATGTTGCGGCTGCGTTGACTTGGCTGATCGGTCCGTCGCTGGAACTGTATCGCATGCTGCACCCGGCCGGGTTGGTGTTTGTGGTGCTGGCTTCGCTGTGGGTGTTCCGGCGGGTTTCCGTGGTGGGCACGGCGATCCTGGCGGTGGCGGTGTTGAGAGTGTACCTGGCGTCGGAGTGGCCGCTTGCGCGCCCCGACATCATGGTTTCGGTCTGCGTGTCGTTGATGCTGGTCTTCGCGGCCCGTGCCATCCAGCACGGTGCGTGGTTGGACTGGCTGGGCGTAGGGTTCTTCGCTGCCAGTGCACTGACCACTCATCAGATCGCGGCGTCTATGGTCCCGGTGGCGGGTATCATTTGGGCTTGGAGCGCCGTCGTCGAGTGGCGCCAAACGGAAGCCGGTCCCCGGCGGCGCTGGATTCCCGGTTTCGTGGCGCTGGTGCTGGGCGGCGCCGCTGGGGCCTTGGTCTATCTGGTCGCCATCGACTTCCGGCTGCGCGATTTGTGGGTCTTGGGGTCGGTCAGTATGTCGTCGTACAGCAAGCCATATGCGGAGACTCTGCGCGCGTTCTTCGAGTACGCGTGGTCCTGGAACTCGGGCTCGCATCTCTGGCTGTGGCTTTGGTTCGCCACCGCGGCGATTGTGGCGATCACCGGGAGTTTCCTGACCGGGGAGTTGCGCCGGCGCGTTCTGGGCCTGGTGATGCCCCCTGTGGTCACGGCCGTGGTTTACCAACTGAGTCTCGGGTTTTACGGCAACCAGCATTCCGGCTACGTCATTCTGTCCCACGTCACAACGTATTGGGCGGTGGCCGCGCTGGGCGCGGTGGGAATCGCCTGGGTTCGCGATCGTTGGGGACAGTGGGGCCGGGGATTCGAGTTCGCGGCGATTGCCATCTCGCTCCTGGTGGTTTCACGAGCCGACGCGGCATGGCTGAAGCAGCGCTCCAACTGGCAGGTGCGCGCCGCTGGCAACGTCGATATCGGAGACTACGTTCGCCAGGTTGTGGCCCCGTTGCCGGAACGCGCTGCCGCCTGGGGCAGCTTATATTTCGGCCTGGACGCGGGTGACCGTACGGACCTAGTGCAATTCATTCAGATGTTCGGCCCGGTCCGCGATGACTTTCGCGTCGATCAGCGTTCCAAGCTGGCTCCGGATTTCCTGGTGCTGAGTAATTACGAAATGGATATCGACTCGGTGGGCGGCTTGGCCGGCGCAGACACGGTCACCGAGATCTTCGCGAAGCTCTTTCCCGGCATCCGCTACAGGCTCGCCCACCTGGTGTGTGCGCCACCTTATGGCGTCACTCGCGAATACGAGCGCGTACATCCGCAGTCCCCGGCCGAGCAGGCCGTGCTGCCCAGCCTGTCAGTGAACGATGGCACCGGGCGTCAATGGAGTGGGGCTCTCTCCGGCGAGCTCGACGTCCGCTTTTCCCCGGTCCAGCCGGTCACCGCGAATCTCTCCCTATACGCCACCACCTTGGAGACCGCGGCGCGCACTTCCATCGCCGCCGATCTGCCGCCGGGCTTCTATCTGATCGACGTGGATCTCGAAACCGTGGATCCGACTCGTACCGGTTTCATCCTCGCCACGGCAGGCCGGTATTTCTACTGGCGCGGGGGTTGGGCGGACTTCGGCATGCCCGTCTCCCCTCATTTGCCTGGCGAGAGAAACGTACTGGTCCTGGTCGACCACCTGGGAGGACCACTGTACCTCAGCAGATTCGAGAATCGAGCAGTGGATACCAATGCAGCCCCGACGCACAGTGAAGTGTTCCTCAAGAATCGGGCGGCGGGGCACAACCTGATGCCGCCGGCGGACGCACGCGGGATCGGCATGCAGGTCAGGTCGGTCCGCCGCGTCGTCATGCTGGCCGACAACACGGGCCGGATCGCGCCGGTGAAGCTGCCCTCATGGTCCGAATGGTCGATCCAGGACCGGGGCATGACCGTACAGTCAGACGATTCGGGCAAGCTCCGCTTGTCCGGAACCGCGGATGCGGGGGTCCCGCTGTACGAAAGCCCGCCGATTCCCGTGGCACCCCACGAGCGCCTCGCGCTCACGCTGCCCTCCGAGCCGGCTAGCGGTGGAATCGAACTTGGCGTCATCGGCTCCACGGGCACGTGGCTCTCCACTCAGACGCTGATGCCCCGCCGGGCGGTGTTTGATACCGAAGACGCGACCTGGGTGCGGATTGTGATCGCCAATTCCAGCCTGGGGCGCTTGAAGGCAATCGATGTCACTATCCGACCCGGCCGAATGGTTCCGACCGCACCGCAGGAGCAATACGTAGATCGTCTGATGGGATGCAGGTCTCCGTACATTCATCTCCCAGGATTGGATTGCTCAAAGAAGTGAACGGCCGCAGCCTCGCTATGGCTTCTCACAGAGCCATATCCGCAGCAGGCCGTCGCCGCTGATCCTGCGCCCCATCCAGCCACAATCCGCCCAGGGGTCCATTTGGCTGGTCCATTCCGCAAGCGTCACGAGATGATGCTTGGCGAGCAGCGCCCGGACTTCTTCGGCCCGAAACAGCCACAGAGTCGGAACATACATGTGGTCCAGGACGAAATTGTTCATAACGCGGCTTCTACCGCCGATGCGGTGTACCGTCCCAAAGGGAATCCGTGCGCCTACCCATCGCAACACTTGCACCGCCAGGTCGAAAAACGAGCCGGCAAAACAATACAGGGAGAGGTATAGCTTCCCTGTCGGCCGGAGTACCCTGGCAAGTTCCGCGATCGCTTGTTCGGGGTCCAGCGTGTGATGGGCCACGCCCAAGCAAGCAGCGAAATCGAACGCGCCGTCGGCAAACGGCAGCGCGAGAACCGATCCGCATGACACATGCACATCATGATCGCCGCCGTTGACAAGCGCTCGGGCGTGCCGCAGGCTCTCCTGGTTGATGTCGATAGCATGCACGCGGTGAAAACCATGGCTCGCGCAAGCGGCCGCTACGGCGGCTGTCCCCCCACAGCCGGCATCGAGCGCTAACCCGTCCGGCTGGATCGAGAACCGGCGCAACGCGTCTTTGAACTCCAGGATCGTCGGACGGACATCTGCGCCACCAGCCTCGTGAGCTGCCATGCGGACGTGGATTGTCGTGTAGAACCGCTCTATGGCGCAGGACGGATCGGCAAAAGAGAGATTCTTCGGCATCGCGCAACGATTCCTGGTTCCTATTGCAACACGTTGCGCAGTACGCGCGCGATCGGGATTGCACGGAGGGGAATGCCGTGAGGCCTTTTTTTCGGCGTGCCGTCGAGTGCCAGTTTCACGGGCTCGTCTACGACGAGTCCGACACGTTCCGAAATATTGACCGGCTGTTGACGGGCCTGGATTCTCCTTGTTCGATCTGGAGCTCTACCGGTATAGCCGGGCAGTGCTGCCCAAACCGTTCGTTTACCGGCTGCCCGCGCACACGTTGCGGGAAGAATGAGCCTCCGCCCCAGTACGCACCACGCGCATGGCCGTGTTGTACTATAAATAGTTACTTCATGAAGGCTTTAGTGGAATCGCTCCAGCCCGGTGAGAGGGATTGGGATCTCGCCCAGGCGATCGATCCCGCCCGGCTGCCCGCGCATATCGCCATCATCATGGACGGCAACGGAAGGTGGGCGGGCCGGCGGCGATTGCCGCGGGTGGCCGGCCACAAAGCGGGAATCGGTCCCGTCCGCTCGACCGTCGAAACCTGCGCGCGCCTGGGCGTGAAGGTGCTCACCCTATACGCCTTCTCCGTCGAAAACTGGAAGCGGCCGCGGGCCGAAGTCGAAACTCTGTGGCGCCTGCTGCGCTATTACGTCAAGCAGGAGCTTCCCGAACTTCAGAAAAACGACATCCGCTTGCAGGCTATCGGGCGGCTGGACGCGCTGCCCACGCCGGTCCGGCGCGAACTCGACGCCGCGGTGGACGCCACCTCCGCCAACCGCGGGTTGCTGGTCAACCTGGCCATCAATTACGGCGGGCGCGCGGAGATTGTCGACGCCGTCAA
>PLMF01000388.1 GCA_003142355.1 Bryobacterales bacterium | reverse complement strand
AGATGTTCGGATTCGGGTATCCGACCTACTATGCGGCCCTTACCCTGAACCTTCCCATCAGGAATCGCGCCGCCTCGGCGGCCATGGCCACGGCGACCGTCCAGAAGAAAACGGACATGCTCAACTTGCGCAACCAGGAGCAGGGCATCCGGCTGAACATCCTGAATGGCGTAACCAAGCTGGAGGGGGCTAAAGAACAGTTGAAGCTGGCAAAAACCGCCATGGATTTCGCGCAAAAAAACCTCGACGCCGAGAACACCAAGTTTCAGCTCGGCACGGAAATCAACCAGAACGTGATCAACGCGCAGAACGTGCTGGTGCAGGCGGAATCGGCGGTGGTCACCAATCAGATCGGTGTGCGGCTCAATCTTCTGAACCTGCTGACCCAGACGGGCGAACTGCTGGACGAGCGGGGAATCGTAGTCCAGTAGCCGCGTAGCGCCGGTGCTACCATGCAAACGCTGGTTCTGGCACTGCTGCTGGCAGCGGTCGTGGCATTCTTTCTGCCCGCGGTGCAGAATTGTGTGCGGGGCGCGCTACATGCCCGCCCAGCGGCCATCTGGGCCGTTCCGTTTCTTCTGGCCGCAATCTTCAGCGGCGCGGCCGTGCTGGCGGGCGCGTTCAGCCTCTCACTGGCGGTGCTCGTCTTGGGGTATGCGGCCGCGCCGGTGGTTTGCGCGTGGGTGGGAGGCGCCGGGTTCATCGAGCGGCCGGCGGCGCTCGATTTCGCGGCCATTCTGCTGCTATGGCTGCCGCTCGAATTCGCCGCCGGCGCCCGCCTGGTCCCGCGCCCGGCGCAAGGGTTCCTGCACAGCGTGGGGTATGCCATCGCCATTCTACTGGGGCTGGTGCTGTTTACCGGATTCCGATCGTTTTCGGGGATGAAGTACAGCCTGCCGCGGCGGCGGTCCGATTTCGGGCTGCCCGTGGCGGCTTTCGCCATCACGGCGCCGGTGCTGATGGTGGCCGGAATCGCCATCGGGTTCATTCCCATGCCACACTGGCCCGGGGCCGCTGCGACAGGCGGCCGGATGGCCGGAGCATTCGGGGTGATCCTGGTGGGGACGGCGCTGCCGGAGGAGATCCTGTTCCGCTCGCTCATCCAGAACCTCATCATGCTGCGCTTCGGCGCGAGTTGGCGAACGCTGCTGGCGGCGAGTTTGATCTTCGGCTGCGCGCACCTGGACAACGGACCGCAGCCGTTGCCGAACTGGCGCTACATGATCCTGGCGACGATTGCGGGCGTGGCCTACGGCAAGGTCTTCCAGAGATCATCCACGGTGCTGTCTTCGACGGCGCTGCACGCCATGGTAGATTGGACCAAGCATTTCTTCTTTTAGGCCCGAGGGAACCACGTCTCGCACGCTCGCCATTCTGGAGCCGGTTCTGGTTTACGCCATGATCGTGGCGTACATCTGGGACCTGCGCTACAGCCACAGCGGCGCATGGGTGGGGATTCTCGGACTGATGCTGCTTTCGCACCTGGTTCACCGGGAGGACGCCTGTAGCCTGGGCTTTCGCACGCGCAACATGGGCGAGTGCTGGCGGGAGATCGCGCCGGCGCTGCCGTTCCTGACGCTGCTGATGCTGGCGTGCGGCACGCTGCTTCGGACTACGCGGCCCATCGGCGTGCAGACGGCGATGGCGTCATGGATCGCATATCTGCCGTGGGGAGTGTTCCAGCAGTACGTCCTGAACGGTTATTTTCTGAACCGGTTCCACGCGGTGCTGGGGCGCCGGGCGGCGTTCCTGATTTCGGCGGCGCTTTTCTGCGGGGTTCACTTTCCCAACTGGTTTCTGATGGTGGTGGCCTTCCCGGCGGGTTATTGCTCTACGCGCATCTACTGGCGGTACCGGAATCTCTACCTTCTGGGACTGGCGCACGCCACGGTGGGCTTTCTGCTCTTCCTGGTGGTTCCGGATTCGATCAGCCACCATCTCAGGGTTGGGCCGGGCTGGTTTGGGCACTGACTCCGGCCCGCGACGGCGAGATCTGTTCCACGGCTGTGCGCCAATCCATGTTGAACCCCGCATCTCTCATGAGGCCCGCTTCCGCCGTGCGCGCCATAACCGATTCAGGGAGATGACGGGCCGATAAAGTTTCGCCTTTCAGCCGTGAATCAGGTGCATGAGCCAGCTACCGCCCAGCGTAACGAGCGCACAGCAGCAGAACACGCGGATCGCGACGTACAACCGCTCGCGCGGAGCCCGATGCTCCACCATCGCCAGGGCCATCGAAAGTAAAACCGCGGCCAGCAGAGTGAACGTGGGGTGCGGCATCACTCGCTTCGCTCCTTTCGCAGATCCAGGGCGCTCGACACTCCCAGCACATTGAACAGACCCGCCATCAGCAGCAGTGTCGACCCATACTCGTGCAAACGGCCGCTGAGAAATCCACTGGAGCCGCCGCAAAGCCGCGCTGCCAGATAAGGTCCGCCCGCGAGAAGTTTCGCAAAAGCCGCGGTCTTGAACAGCAATGCGCTGAAGCCATCGAGGCCGGCGAGCTCGGCGGGCTCGGGCCATCGGCATCCACCCTGAAGCGCAAATCCGGCGGCGAATGCAGCCCAGACCACGAATGCGAATACGCCGAACTGCAGGTAGCGCCGCATCAGCAGGTACGCGCCTCCAGGGACCAGCCACCCGAACGCAGCGAACAGCAGAGCACTCATCGGGCATCTCCGACTTCCTCCGCCGGTTGCGATCGGGGCACCAGGAAGGTTCGCTTCCACCTCGTCCTGGTCAAGAAATGCTCCGCCACGTCGATCACGTGATCCAGAGTCCACTGCTGGAGTTCGGCCGTGGGCGCGTCATAGGACCAATAAACCAGCAGTGGCTTGCCTACGACATACTCCCGCGGCACGAATCCCCAATAGCGGCTATCGGCGGAGTTGTCACGGTTGTCGCCCAGCGCGAAGAGCATGCCCGGAGGCACGATCACTTCGCCGTTGCGCACATGGTGCTGGAGCATGTCGCGGCCGCGCGGAGTGGTCCATGCTTCCGGCGCCAGCGGGAAGTCGTCGCGGTAGGGATCGGGCTGAGTCGCAATGTGCTGGACATAAGGTTCGACAAGCCGGCGGCCGTTGCGGACGACCTGCCCGTTGTGGAGACGAATGCGGTCGCCCGGCAGTCCGACGATGCGCTTCACGTACGTCTGGCGAAGATCTTCGGGATAGAGAAAGGCCACGATGTCGCCGCGCTCCACCTGGCGATACGGCAAGATGTGGCGACCCAACGGTCCCGGGTCCGCGAATACCATCCGGTCCACCAGGATGTGGTCGCCTATGAGGAGGTTGCCTTCCATGGAACCGGTGGGAATGACGTAAGCCTGGACCAGGGTGGTGGTGGCGAACAGGTAGATGAGGAACGTGCCAGCCCACTCCGTTACGGAGCTACGCTTGGCAGGTTTGCGGCCTGCGGACCAGACGGCGGCGGCTCTTTCCCGGACCGTGGTTCGGAGCCAATCGGCCATCACCTGGCCGGCGAAACGAAAGAGCGTCAGCCCGCCCGGACGTCGCGCCAGGTCGCGGCAGCGGTCTCGAAGAAGCTGCTCCATGGAACGGCCATACTGCCTGCGAAACTCAGGCGGATAGGCATATAGAAGGACGGAGTAGAGGCGGCAGAAGCCGCTCATCGGATTGGATTCGGAAGTCATGCGCTTTCTCCGGCCAGTCTGGCCATGGCCACCGTCACCGCACCTGCCAGACGCTGCGCCTCGGCGCGGACTACGCGTTTTCCGAGTGCCGTCATACGGTAATAGCGGCGGCGTTCGTCGTCGAGGGCGGGATCGGGGCGTTCATCGGATTCCTCTACCAGTTGGGCAGCGAGCATGCGTTTCAGGCATCCGTAGAGCGTGCCGGGACCGAGTTGGAGTGCGCCATCGGTTTGTTGGGAGACGTCCTGCATAATGCCGTAGCCGTGCCGTTCCTCCTCGACCAACGCGAGCAGAATGTGAAAGACCGGCGGGGTCAGCGGCAGCAGCTCTCGAGGCAGTCGGTGCTTCGTCATAAATACATCCGTTACGGATATATTAGACCATCCGCGTCAGGGTGTCAATAGGACAGACGCAGAAAGCCTCTCAGGAGTTCGGGGTCTCCATGGAGCGGCGTCGCCGACCTACTTCCTGGCCGCCTTGAGGGCCGCTTCAACGGTCGTCAGCGGCAGCAGCAGGGAAAGCGGAGCATCCAGCAGCGGCAGAGCGCCGTAGCTCGCATACCACGCCGCGACCCTGGCGTTTTTGGCATCGATGAGCATCGCCACGCCCCCCACTTCCGCGGATGCCAGTAGACATCTCTTACCCGCCGACAGCAGAAGCTGCCCGCCAAGCCCTTGCGCTTGTACTTTGAGATCGACCGCCAGGCGTGCCAACGGGAATGCCGGCACGTCATGACGCGCCAAGCCGCGCCGGACCAGCAGCCGAGAATCGTGTTGTTGTCGGCGTCGTCGATCGCAGGAGATGCCGTTTGCCGATCGGCGCCTCGTGCCAGGCCGCAATGTTCATTTCCGCTTTGGCAGCGACTTCGCCGCGGCCAGCAGCTTCGCGTTCGGCTTGGGCGGGTTCTCCAGCACGGCCAAAACGCGCAGGCCGTCTCGCCCGGACAGTTCTAGATGTTCCGCTTCCTGGATCACTGCCCTCGCCCGGCGGCTTCCTACGTACATGTTCAAATAGTACACGATCCCCGCTCCCGAGCGCTTATCCTAACGTGGGGCAGCTTGGCAAGCTGCGCGCCGGTTGTCTACCGGCGCCACTGGCGGGTTGGCACCACAGAAGGCGATGGTCTGCCCCACAGATCCCGGCGTCCCACGGCGGCACAGGGTATCCCATTAGCGGACAGTCGCATCGGGTGGCTATCCCTTTTATCTTCTGAAACGTCATAATGTTAGGTGAGGCGCGGATTGGCAGGCGCCGTGCCCAATCATCACCGGACATCGAAATGGACATACCGCGCAAAGACGCTGCCAGGAAGAGACTGATCCGCCGGATCCTGATAGGAGTGGTGGTGCTGGCGGCCATCCCGGCGATTACGATTGGGCTGTCGCGCTTGAAGCCGGCGGCGCCGGGCATCGACCGGTCCACGCTCTATATCGACGCTGTCAAGCGCGGCCCCATCGTGCTGGAGGTGCGCGGCTTGGGAACGCTGGTGCCCGAGGAGACCATGCTGATCCCGGCCACCACCGACGGCCGCGTGCAGCGCATCCTGATCTACCCGGGCACGCCGGTGAAGGCCGATTCGGTGGTGATGATTCTGACCAGCCAGGAGCTCGAGACCCAGTTGCTGGACGCCGAATTCAACCTGAAAGTCGCCGAAGCGGATTACGCCAATCTAAAGGTCACGCTGCAGAAGGCCAAGCTCGATATGCAGTCCACCGTGGCGCAGGTGGGAGCGGACTTCAACACCTCGAAGCTCCAGGCAGACCGCGACCAGGCGCTCGCCAAAGAGGGACTGTTCTCCGAAGTGGATGCCAAGATCTCGTCGGTGAAGGCGGAGCAACTGGGCGGGCGGGTGGCACTCGAGCAGAAGCGCCTGGCCATCAACGGCGATGCGGAAGAAGCCCAACTGGCGGCCCAGCGAGTGAAGGTCGAGCAGCTTCGCGGGCAGTTCAACCTGAAGAAGAGCCAGGTGGACCAGTTGAAGGTGCGGGCCGGCTTCGACGGCATGTTGCAACAGCTTCCCACGCCCGTCGAGGTGGGCCAGAAGGTCATGGCCGGAACGCCGCTGGGCAAGGTGGCGCAGCCCTCCAAACTGAAAGCCGAGCTGAAAATCGCCGAGACGCAGGTTAAGGATATTGCCTATGGGCAGCCCGCCGTCATCGACACGCGCCTGGCCGGGGGCGGATCGAACGGGCTGATCGAGGGCCGTGTCTCGCGCATCGATCCCTCCATTTTGAACGGCACGGTGACGGTGGATGTGGCTCTCAAGGGCACGCTGCCCGCGGGCGCCCGTCCCGATCTGAGCGTGGACGGCACCATCCAACTGGCGAAGCTCGACGACGTGGTGTATGTCGGGCGGCCGGTATTCGGGCAGCAGGACGCCACGGTGCAGCTCTTCAAACTGGAACCGGACGGGAAATATGCCGACAAAGTGAAGGTGCAACTTGGCCGCAGCTCCGTCAATACCATAGAGATCAAGGATGGCCTGAAGGTTGGCGACCAGGTGATTCTCTCGGACATGTCGCAGTACGATAATTACGACCGGATTCGATTGAACTAAGTTCTCGCGGTTTTCGTAGAAGGAGTGATGACGATGGACAATGGCTCGCAACCGCTGATTCGGCTGGAGACGGTGAGCAAAGTCTTTGTGACGGACGAGGTGGAGACGCACGCGCTGTCGAGCATCCACATCGATGTCGCGAAAGGAGAGTACCTGTCGATCGCGGGGCCTTCCGGCTGCGGCAAATCGACGCTGCTCGCCATCCTGGGGTTACTGGACACGCCCACCGACGGCACCTACTACCTGGATGGCAAGGCGGTGACGGGGCTGAAACTCTCCGAGCGGGCGCGCATCCGCAACCGCGAGATCGGCTTCATTTTCCAGGCGTTCAACCTGATCGGCGACCTCACGGTATATGAAAACGTGGAGCTGCCGCT
>PLMF01000284.1 GCA_003142355.1 Bryobacterales bacterium | reverse complement strand
CCCATAGAT
Source organism: Bryobacterales bacterium (assembly GCA_003142355.1). Next base: position 5,494 of record PLMF01000284.1, on the reverse strand, counting down.
TCTGCTACAGAGCCACAATAACCTTGCCCCGCTGACGTGGCGCAGGCACTCGTGCCTGCCGTGTCGGAGACTCATCTCGACACGCTTTCGCGGTCGTGACAAAGTGTCGTTCTTTTAACGGCGCCTGTTGCCGGGTTTGTTGCGGATGGAGTAGAGGTGATTCTGGGTGCGCAGGATCAGGCGATCGCCAATGAGGGCTGGCGTGGCCAGCGCCATTTCGGCGAGGTCGTTGGAGCCGAGCAGTTCGTATTGATCGCCGGCGCGGATCGCCAACGTCCTGCCTTCTTCGTTCATACAAAAGATCTCGCCCTTGTAGCCCCAGGGCGATGCGGTGAAATCGCCGCCTTCCCCAATGCGAGCTTTGTAAGATTGCACGCCCGTCTTAGCGTCGAAGCGCGTGAGGATGCCGGTGTGGCTGAGGACATAGAGCCCTCCGTCATAGGCCAGTTCGGTCGGCAGATAAGTTCCGGCCTTGGGCTGAAGCCAGGCCACGAAATCGTTGAGCTTGGCGCCGTCCGGTGTGGTGAGGTCGCCGCTCGCGCCGGGTTTGACCGCAGCCAGGGCTTTACCGGCCCCACCGTTGAGATACAAAAGGCCGTCGTAGGCGAAAGGACTGGGGATGGGCATGGCGGCCATCCCGCCCAGGCGCCACAGTTCTTTGCCTTCGAGATCGTAACCGATGGCCAGGCCAGGGCCAATGGTGACGATTTCGGTGCGCTCCGAGTTTTTCCAGATGTAGGGGCTCGACCAGCCGGTCTGGCGATCGGAGCCTGGGACGTGGATAGAGCGATTTGTGCGCCAGACTTGCTTGCCGGTATTCCTGTCGAATGCCGCCATGAATTGCTGTTTCTCGTTGTCGTTCACGATGATGACCAAGTCATTGACAAGAGTGGGTGAAGAGGCAGTGCCGAAGTCGAGAATAGTCGGGAAGTTCTCGAGCGGGGTGTTCCAGACTTTGTGGCCGTCGAAATCGTAGGCGAAGAGGCCGAGGTTGTTGATGTAGACGTAAACACGGCTGCCGTCGGTGACAGGGGTTTCCGAGCAGAAGCTGTTCTTGCGATGACGGCCCCCGGGAGGGTGACCTGAATGGAATTCGCGTGTCCAGTGGATCTTGCCGGAGTAGAGATCGATGGAATAAAGGAAATAATGTAGTGCGACTTCGTTGGGAAATTCGAAATCGCGCGCGTTCAAGCGGTCCGTAACTTCGTTCTCTTTTAAACCCTGCTTCGCGAGTTCGGCGGCGTAATCGTTGGAATAGTTGGTCCCGGCTTGCGGCTGTTTGGCTTTGCCGTCGGTGGTGACGGTTGTGAGGAAGATGTTCCTGCCGGCCACTATCGGAGAAGACCAGCCGAGGCCAGGAAGAGCCGCGGTCCATTCGATATGGGAGGTTTTCGACCATTTATCAGGGAGATCGGTGTGGATGGCGGAGGGGTTGGAGGAGGGTCCGCGGAAACCAGGCCATTCGGGGTCTCGGGCGTTGGCGCAAGCGACAAGAAAGAGGAATGCGATGACCCTGCTCATGATTCTATTGGACTACAGATGCAGTGAAACGTCACTGACGGCGCCTCACGCTCCCGGCATCCGGGAACTCCGCCAGCGCCGGGTTCCAGGCCCTGGAGCAGCCCAGCAGGAGGTTCTTGCCGGATCAAAGCCGCCATGGAGAAGGATCGCCTCACCAAGGCGGCCATGGCCATCCGCATGCAAACCAGCCGCAGAGCGCTCGACCGTTTGCTCGATCCCACCAATACGAGCGTTACATTGCACACTCTTCAACGCGCTGCGGTGGCTATCGGCCGCCAACTCCGGCTGGAACTTATCTGAAACGGCGAATCCCGTTAACCGTTTTTTGTCCAGAATTTTCTGAATCGTTTCAATCATTTAGGAGTTTAACGCCCGTTAGCCCAATTCTGGCCTGCTATACCAGAATTAGGAGGCGCCAATGCTCGATCCCCTCGATCCCCTCAGCGCCATCGTCCGCCTCCGTAACCACCCGTGTGACGCATCTTGCAAAAAAATGCCTCCCGATGCGTCACAAATCTTCGCCCCACCACCTCAACCCATTGAAAAAGAGGCGCTTAAAACGTCACGAATAAAAATTCCACATACCTGGAACAGATGCGTCACCCGGTTGGCCTGCTTGGCCGATCCGTGACCCGCCGGCCACCCCCTGGCCCCCGGCCCCCGGCCCCTGATTCATCGTCTGTTCATGTCCCGATTCCTATACTGGAGTCTTCCGATGCCGCACATTCCGTTGATTGTGGGGCTGGGTCTGGCCTTGTGCCAGGGCGCGTTTGCGCAAAACCCGCCCGCCGCTTCCCCCAACGCTCCCCTGCGCCTGACTCTCGAGGACGCCATGGAGCGCGCTCGCGCCAACAGTCCGCAAATTCTCTCCGCCAACCTCGCCGCGCTCATCGCCCGCGAGGATACCGTGCAGGCCAGGGCCGCTTTGCTGCCCAGCGTCAATTCGTTCAACCAGTTCATCTACACCCAGCCCAACGGCGCGCCTTCCGGCGTGTTCGTGTCCAACGACGGCACGCACGTCTACAACAACCAGGCCATNNGCAGGTGGCCGAAGCCGTGGCGCGCGCCAAAGCGGAAATCGCCGCGCGCGGCCTGGTCGCCACCGTCACGGAGAACTATTACGCCATGGTCTCGGCCACGCGCAAGCTCGCCAACGCCCGGCAGAGCCAGCTTGAGGCCGAACACTTCCTCGACATCACCCGAAAGCAGGAACGCGGCGGCGAGGTGGCGCACTCCGACGCCGTCAAAGCCGAGATCCAGTTCGTCGGGCGCCAGCGCGACACCGAGGAATCGCAGCTTGGGCTGGACAAGGCCCGCATCGGCCTGGCGGTCCTGCTCTTTCCGGATTTCCGCCAGGATTTCACGGTGGTCGACGACCTCGACACCCCCCGTCCGCTGCCCGTCTTCCGCGAAATTCAGGCGCTGGCCGGAGAGAAGAGTCCCGATATTCGCGCGGCCCAGGCCACCGTGGAGCAGCAGAAGTGGGAAATCAAGTCGTCTCGCGCCGGCTTTCTGCCCACGCTATCCGCCGATTACTTTTTCGGCATCAATGCCAACGAATTTGCCATCCACAATCCCGAAGGCTACCGGAACCTTGGTTCCGCGGTCCAGGCCCAGTTGAACATTCCCATCTGGAACTGGGGCGCGACGCGCAGCCGGGTGAAACAGTCGGAGTTTCGCCTCCAGCAGGCCAAAAACGACCTGAGCCTCACCTACCGCCAGCTCCTTGCCAACCTTAACTCGTTCTACCTGGAGGCGGTCGCCGCCAATTCCCAAATCGCTTCCCTCCGCCATTCCCTGGACCTTTCCACCGAGAGCCTCAAGCTGACGCTGCTGCGCTACGAGGCCGGCGAGGTTTCGGTGCTCGAAGTGGTGGACGCGCAGACCACCCTGGTCGGGGCGCGCAATGCGTACGACGACGGCATGGTGCGTTACCGTGTCGCCGTGGCCAACCTTCAGACTCTCACGGGGGCGTTTTAGCCAATGCAGAAAATCACAATCCTCATACTGACCTCCTGCCTGGCAGCCCTGTCGGGCTGCTCCAAGAAAGAGGCAGGCGAAGCCGAGGCGCCCGCGCCCGTCCAGGTCACGGCCGTAACCCAGGACACCATCCGCCGCATTGTCAACGGCGATGGCATGCTCTTCCCGCGGGACCAGGCCAGCGTCATGCCCAAGATCGCCTCGCCGGTGCAAAAGTTCTACGTCAACCGCGGCGACCACGTCAAGCTGGGCCAACTCCTGGCCGTGCTCGAGAGCCGCGACCTCACCGCCCAGGCCGCCGAAGGCCAAGGCGCCATGGACCAGGCGGAATCCAATCTGCGCACCACCTCGGGCGCGTCGGTTCCCGAGGCGTTGGTCAAGGCGCAAACCGATGTGGACGCAGACCGGCAGGCCATGGATGCCGCCAAGAAGGTGTTCGATAGCCGCGAGGGTTTGTTCAAGGAGGGCGCGCTGGCGCGGCGCCAGGTGGATGAAGCCCTGGTCAGCTACACCCAGGCAAAGAGCCAGTTCGAAGCCGCCCAGGAGCATCTGAAGGTGCTCCAATCCGTCGCCAAAGACGAACAGATCAAGACCGCCTCCGCGCAGGTGGAATCCGCCAAGGCGCATCATCAATCGCTCGAAGCCCAACTCAGTTATGCGCGGATCTTGAGCCCCATCGGCGGCGTCGTCGCCGACCGGCCGCTGTACGCCGGTGAAATGGCCACACCCGGCACGCCGCTCCTCATGGTGATGGATATCTCGCGCGTCGTGGCCCGCGTCAGCGTTCCGCAGAGCCAGGCCGCCACGGTAAAGGTGGGCCACCCGGCAACCATTACTCAGGTCGATAGCGGGGAGGTGGTGCCCGGCAAAGTGATTGTCGTAAGCCCCGCCACGGACCCCGCCAGCACCACCGTGCAAGTCTGGGTGGAGGCCGAGAATCCCGGCGAAAAGCTCAAGCCCGGCGCCAGCGTACACGCCGTCATCATCACCGAGATGTTCAAAGCCGCCACCGTGGTGCCCATCACCGCCATTCTTCCGGGGGAGGAAAAAGGCACCGCCGTCCTGACCGTCAGCGCCGATTCCACCGCCCACAAGAAGCAGGTCGAGCTGGGTGTCCGCGAAGGCGACAAGGTGCAGATCCTGAGCGGCGTCAGGCCCGGTGAAGAAGTGGTGGTGGTGGGCGGCCTCGGCGTGGACGACAAGGCCAAGGTGAAGGTCATCAGTACCACCGTCGAAGAGAGCGACGAGGACGAAACCCCCGCCCCGCCGGAAGCCGCCAAGAAAGACGAGGCGAAACCGAAAGCGAAATGAGCGACCTTTCGATACCTCCACCCGCCCCGGCGCCCGCCGACGCGCCGCACTGGACCGCCCGCCACGGCAAGCCGATTGTCTTCGTCATCCTGACCATGGTGGCCGTGGGCATCTACCTGGCGCTCACCATCCCGATAGCCGTTTTCCCGGACACCGATTTCCCGCGCATTGTGATCGGCGTCGACAACGGCGTCTTCCCCATCGACCAGATGCTGGTCACGGTGACCAAGCCGCTCGAAGAAGCGGTCAACACCGTGCCCGGGCTCGATTACGTCTGGTCCATCACCAGCCGCGGCACCGCCGAAATCGATCTGTTCTTCACCTGGAAAGTGGATATGTACCGCACGCTTGAGCTGGTCAATGCCGCCATCGCGCGCATCCAGCCCACCCTGCCGCCCACCGCCAAAATTGTCGCCAACCGCCTGACCTTCGCCGCCTTCCCCATCATGGGCTACAGCCTCACCTCCGACACGGTGCCGCAAACCCGCATCTGGGAACTGGCCACTTACGACCTCAAACCGCGGTTGAACCGTCAGCCCGGCGTCTCGTCCATCGTGGTGCAGGGCGGCCAGGTGCCGGAGTTTCAGGTCCAGACCGACCCCGCCAAGCTGGTTCAGACCGGCGCCACCATCTCCAACATCCTGGATGCCATCGGCCGCAGCAACATGATCGATTCGCCCGG
>PLMF01000235.1 GCA_003142355.1 Bryobacterales bacterium | reverse complement strand
GTGACGGTGGCGGAGATTCCGGCCCGTGAGCTGGCGGATGAAGCGCCGCTCTACGACCGGCCGCACACGGAACCGCTGCGGCGCGCGCCGATGACGGTGGAGAGGGTCAGCGTGCTGGGCAATGTGCAGGAGGCGTTGCCGGCTCTGCTGGCGTCGCCCGACAGTTGCTCGAAGCGGTGGATCTGGGAGCAGTACGATTACCAGGTCCGCACCAACACCATTGCGGGGCCGGAGCGAACCGACGCCGCCATCGTCCGCATCAAGGAAACCGGCGCATCTGTGGCCATGTCGCTCGATGGCAACGGCCGCTACTGTTACCTTTCGCCGCGCGAGGGGGCGCAACTGGCGGTGGCGGAGTGCTGCCGCAACCTGTCGACGGTGGGCGCGGAGCCGGTGGCGGCCACCAATTGCCTCAACTTCGGCAATCCCGAGCGGCCCGAGATTATGGCGCAGCTCGTGGAAGCGATCGAAGGGATGGCGGAGGCGTGCCGCTTCTTCGACACCCCCATCACCGGCGGCAACGTCAGCCTGTACAACGAAACACTGGGCGAAGGCGTCTACCCCACGCCCGTGATGGGCATTGTCGGTCTGCTCAAGACCGCGGCGCCGGTCACGATTCCGTTCAAAAGCCCCGGCCGCGCGGTGGTGCTGCTGGGCGGCATCGGCGGGTGCGACGAGACACGATTTGGCGGCACGGGGTACGCCAAGGAGATCCTGAAGCAGCTCTGGGGCCTGCCGCCGGCGCTCGACCTGGAGCGCGAAAAGCGTGCGCAGTCGGCCATCCGCGAAATTGTGGCGGCGGGCCTGGCGGAATCGGCGCACGATCTGAGCGATGGCGGCCTGGCGGTGGCGCTGGCCGAGTGCTCGTTCGGACCGGCGGGAATCGGCGCGGCGATCGATATAGCGAGCGACCTGCGTCCGGAAATGCTGGCGTTTCACGAAGGGCCGTCGCGCATTCTGATTTCAACTGCGCACCCCAGGAAAGTCGCGGCCATCGCAGAGAGACACGGAATCGAAGCGCCGGTGGTGGGCGTTACAATAGAGAAAGGGATGGAAATCCGGCAGCGCGCCATGACACTGGGTTCCTGGGAAATCGCAACGCTGAGAGCCGTCTACCATGGCGCACTCGAGGGCTATGTTCGATAAATTCCACGAAGAGTGCGGCGTGGTGGCCATCTACGGCCACCCGGAAGCGGCCAAGCTGGCGTACCTCGGCCTCTATGCCTTGCAGCATCGCGGCCAGGAGAGCGCGGGCATTTCGACCACGGATGGCGACCGGATTTACAGTCACAAATCCATGGGTCACGTGGCCGATATCTTCACCAGCCCGGTGCTGGCCACGCTGCCGGGCAGGCTGGCCATCGGCCACACGCGCTATTCCACGGCCGGCGATACGGCGCTGCTCAACGCGCAGCCGTTTTCAGTAGCGTGCAACAAGGGGCGCGTGGCCGTGGCGCACAACGGCAACATCACCAACGCTGGGGAATTGCGCGCCGACCTGGAGCGCCGCGGCGCCATCTTCCAGGCGTCCAGCGACACAGAGGTCATTCTTCATTTGTTGGCGCACTCTTCCGAGCGGACGCTGGCGGGCTCGCTGCGCGATGCGCTGCTGCAACTGGAAGGCGCGTTTTCGCTGGTATTCCTGGCGCAAGACCGCGTCATCGTGGCGCGGGATCCGCATGGCTTTCGGCCGCTGGCGGTAGGTGAGATGGAGATTTCCGGGGGCCGCAAGGTCTACGCCTTCGCCTCGGAAAGCTGCGCCTTCGACCTGATCGGGGCGGTTTATCTGAACGAAGTAGAGCCCGGCGAGATGGTCATCGTCGGCCCGGAAGGCGTCACCCGCGAGCGTTACGCCCCCGAGCAGGCACATGCGAAATGCGTTTTCGAGCAGGTGTACTTCTCGCGGCCCGATTCCGTGGTTTTCGGCCGGGCGGTGGAGGAATCGCGCGAGAACCTGGGCCGGCTGCTGGCGCGCGAGTGTCCGGCCGATGCCGACCTGGTGGTTCCGGTTCCCGATTCCGGCGTGGCGGCGGCGATCGGATACTCGGCCGAGTCGGGGCTTCCCTTCCGCCAGGCTCTCATTCGCAACCACTATGTGGGCCGCACTTTTATCGAGCCATCCCAGGCCATCCGCGATTTCGGAGTCAAGTTGAAGCTCAACCCCGTGCGCTGCCTGCTGCAAGGGAAGCGTGTGGTGTTGGTGGACGACTCCATCGTGCGCGGCACGACGAGCAGGAAGATAGTCCGCATGGTGCGGCAAGCGGGCGCGCGCGAGGTGCACTTACGTATCTCATGCCCGCCCACGGTGTCGCCGTGTTTCTATGGCGTGGACACCCCGACGCGCAGCGAGCTGATCGGCTCAGACCACAACGTGGAAGAGATCCGGCGGTTCGTGGAAGCCGATTCGCTGGGCTACCTGTCGCTGGGCTCGCTGCGGAAGGCCGTGGCCGACGACCGGCACGAGTATTGCTATGCCTGCTACACCGGGGACTATCCGACGGAGCTGGTCAACATTGAGGAGTTGATCGCGGCGCGGCAGAAGAAGCGGTAATCGGCGCGTACCCCACTACCTCTGTTTCTTGTAGGGCTCCAGAAGGTCGACGAACTTTTGCACCAGGGCGCGCAGCGCCGGCAGGTCCGGTATTCCCTGACGCATCAAGTCCACGGTCCGGGTCGGCGGTTCCCGCATGGCGACCAATTCCCCGGATTCCAGCAGATTCGCGGCTGTCTCAGCGATATCAAGCCCCCGCTCCCAACTCGCTTCCGGCTGTGCCAGCCACTGCTTGCCATTGGCCACGGCTCTCGTCACCCAGCCCTCACGGTCGGGGTTCTCCAAAACCACGTTCGGTCCGCGGTTCCGGAACAGCCCCAATATCGCTGCCGCGATGGAGGGGTCACGCACTGTTCCATCCCCGTAGAACACGCCGTGAACGTCGCCCCACCCGGGCGTGATCATGAGTTCCCAGATGTACCAGCCCACGTTGGCGTTCATGTGTTCCTGGAGCGTTACGTCGTACGGGTTGGCTCGCGCGATGCAACCGATCTCGGTGTTGAAGACGGGCTTGCCGGCCTTCGCAGCGAACGCCTTGGCCCGCGCAATATTCGCATGGATGACGGCCCGGTTCTGCATGTAGTCGTGGAACGAAAGCACGTCCACGGCGCCGGCCAGTTCCTCCATTCCCGGCACGAAGGCAAACCCGATTGTCACTGGCGTCTTCTTGTCGAATTCCCGGAAGAAGCCCGCCATGTCTTTAGCAAGTTCCATCCGGCGCTGCATCCGCTCCGCTGGAGTTGGCGGGTAATCCGGCTCGTTGGTTGCATCCCAAAACGCAAGGCCAGGCTCCTGTCCGATGGTCTTCACCAAGTCCTGGACCCATTCACGGGCCAAAGGCAGGCCCGCGTCTCCCTGAAACGCCTCCCTGGGCATCGAGCCTATCGTTGGCATCGTTCCCATGCCGCGCTGACGGGCGGCGCGGACAAAATGAACGAGGTTCTTGCGAAACGCCTCCTTGTCCGCCGTCCAGGCCTCGTAGGTGACGAACACCCGGACCTGGTTGAAGTTCAGCCGCTGAGCGTAGCCTAAGTCCCGCTCGACCTCAGCAGCGTTGTATTTGGTCCAGGTCTCCGTATGGCCTCTGACGAACGACGAGGCGTAGTTGAACCCTCGGACGTTCGACAGGTCCTTGGGTACATTCGCTCCAGCAGCCACGGCTGCAAGACAGAGTACACAAACCGCAATGCGCGTCATATTCCACTCTTCACTATCGAGCCTGGTTGAAGATTCCTGCCCTAATATCCTCCCAGCCAGTCTGCCGTGCTATACGAGCATTCGAGCGAATCGCAGGAGCCGGGAATGGTTTCGGTTCTGGCGTAAGTTGCCCGCGACCAGCGGAGGAGACGGCGAACTGGACGGCAGGAGTCCGGCATTTATGCCCCGGACATGGAGGGTAGCACACTTCGTACCTAAGGCAAGGGGCTCATCGTTCGCGGTGTCGCGCATCCGGGCCAGGGAGCTCCGAAGGAACGGAATTGCCAGGCGAAAGCGCCTGGCCCACCTGGCACCTAGCTCGCGTAGACGGCTACGTTGGTCACGGTGCAGAAGCCCATGCGCTGGTACAGGCGGTGGCCGGCGGGGGTGGATTGCAGAATCGTGTGCTCGATGCCGTGGCGGCGTTGGGCCTCGGCCACGGCGTGGCGCATCACGGTTTCGCCGTACCCGCGCATTTGGTGCTCGGGCATGGTGGCCACGTTGTAGACCCCGACGGCTCCGCCGCCTATCACGGTGGCCGCGGTGGACACCGGTTCCTGGTCCAGGTATCCTACCCAGCCGATGAAGCGGTCCCACACGGAATCGTGGTCGAAGACCTCGCGGAACCAGGGAAGGGGGACATGAAAACAGACCGAGCCGATGGCGCAGAAAGCATCGCGCGTCGCCCGGCCGCCCACGCGCCGGATTTCCAGGTTGGGGAGCGGCTTCACGGGCGGCAGAATGCGTTCCGCCACCATGCCGGGCANNGCAAACCCAGTAGGCCCACTCGAGGCCGCGGGCATCGAAATGGACCGAAGGGAGCATGATGCGCCGGGCCAGATCCGTTTCGGTTTCCACGGGCGCCGACAGGAAGGCCGCGTTGAACATCTGGAAGGTGACGCCCGCCGAGGCGATGCTCACGCCGCGCAACTCGCGGATCTCACCGGGCGCCCGGCTGGCGGCGATGGCGCGAAACGACTCGCGCAGATTGGCGGCTACGTTTTCAAAATCCACTCTCTGCCAGTATCGCGCGCCCCAGGGTCAACGTGGCGTGGCGGCGCCATGCCAGCTCAGATTGACCTCGGCGGGACCCGCTATTCGTACCGGATAGCGTCGAGATAGAAAGTCAGGCCCTTCGGATTCGCGTCTGCCGTTGCCACCCAAGCGAAGGCGCCGACGACGCTCTTCAAATTCTGGCCTGTCAGAGGCATCTCGTATTGCTTCCACTCTTTGGAGAGAGCGACGCTGCCCAACGTGACCTCAAAACTGTCCGGGTGCGGCTTGTCCAAGATTCCACCAGCTTTGAATTCGACGACCTCGTTACCTCTCTCGCCGACAGCCCAGAAAGTGATCTTCCTGGCGCCTTCAATCTGGCGGCCAGGGCTGGTGCCCCAGTTGCTGGCCGGGAAGAGCCAGTATACGCCCGCCCAACCCTTCGATCCTCGTTGGTAGGAAACCTTGATGCACGGGACATTGGAGCCGCGGCACTTCTCGCCGACCACAGGGACGACTTTCACGTATTGGCTCCCCAACTCTCCATCGCCCATGTAACCGGACGCAACGAAACGACTAGCCACATCCACTGGCGCTTTCAGTGTCAGCGGGCTTGGCGGAACGATGTCTTTGGCGGGTGACCCCTTTTTCGATTGAGCGTATAGCCCCAACACAATCGTGCCGGTAGCTAAGAGCAGGAACGCGAGTGTTGATCGCATGAGTGGTGCCTCCGCATTGCATTAGACAACTTCCGTCGACCGATAGCAAGACCATCGTCCGGCGCTCAGTTTGCGCGGTTCAGGTAGTAAGCACGGAAATGATATTCAATATTCGTCGACGGCTCCAAGTACACCTTGGGGTTGAACCAGACCAGGGGAGGTGAGCCTTCCAAGAGTCCGTCAAGCGCGTCTTTAAGCAGAGGGACTTGATCGGCGGCGAGGCCCTGGGTAATTTCTTCGATGGTTGCGGGCCTGTAGCGAACCAGGTTGACGATACGCTCCTGCGTCTTACGAACCTCCTGGCGACGATCAACGGCAACAAATACCTTCCACCCAACAAGCAACAGCAGGAAGAGGCCCGCAAAAGAGAGCAGGAGCCTGCCTCCGTTTTGACGGTAGAGTTGGACCAGGCCGGCAAGGCCGACGGCCAACCCAAGGATTTCTACTATATCGCGCAGCACGGCACTGTTCCTCGGAGCGATACCCATCAACGCGGCAGGATTCCAGCCGCTCGCCAGACGGATGAATCCCGTCTCCATGTCACCAAGACTACGACCGTCAAGAATATCACATCAAAAAATCCGGCAGTCGTCTGCTCGGAGGCTCGGAGGGACGGCCGGCATCGCGGGCCTTGAGCCTGATTTCCGATTCTGCTATCCTCATAGCGTTGAATTCATAAGCATGGTCTTCCCCGGCCGATGGGGCCGGGCCTGCCCCGAGAGGTTCACATGTCAGGCCANNTTCACGCGCATCATCAAGGAAATCAGCATCGCCGCGCGCTCGGGCGGCGATCCCGACGGCAATCCCCGTCTGCGCAGCGCCATCATCGCCGCCAAGGCCGCCAGCATGCCTTCCGACAACATCAAGAAGGCCATCATGCGCGGCACCGGCGAGCTGGAGGGCGGGCAAATCGAAGAAGTCATGTTCGAAGGGTACGGCCCCGGAGGCGCGGCCGTGCTGGTCAATGTCGCAACCGATAACCGCAACCGCACGGTGAGCGAGCTCCGCCATGCCTTTTCCAAGAATGGCGGCAACATGGGAGCAGAGGGCTGCGTCGCCTGGATGTTCGAGCGCAAGAG
>PLMF01000310.1 GCA_003142355.1 Bryobacterales bacterium | reverse complement strand
CCGCTCTGGTTGAGCATGGCGTCGACGAGAGTGGTCTTGCCATGGTCCACGTGGGCGATAATGGCGATGTTGCGAATGGCGGTATTGCTAGTTTTCATGAATCACGTCGATCGGATTGAGGCGCGAGAGGGCTTTCCGTGGTCAGCCGCGGGAAATCTTCGGCGGTCTAATGCAAGTTTACCATTTGCGCACGCACGTTGAACCGGCGTCACCAAGCCGTCCATCCTCCGTCTACGCTCAGAGTATGGCAATTCACCATGGCGGCTTCTTCGCTGGCAAGAAACACGGCAGCAGCCGCGACTTCTTCCGCCGTCGCCAATCTGCCGGCGGGAATTTTCCCAAGAACAAACTTCAGGAACTCCGGATTCTGGAGTCTTTTCCGGGTCAAATTGGTTTCGACGAACGTTGGGGCGACTGAATTCACCGTGATGCCGTGCCGCGCCCACTCGAGGCCCAATGTTCGTACCACCTGTATGATCCCTCCCTTGGTCGAGCAGTAGACTGGCTGGCCTGGTATTCCGACCAGACCCGATTGGCTGGAGACCCAGATGATTCTTCCCCATTGTTGCGCGATCATCTGGGGAGCAACCTTCTGAGCCAGGAAAAACCCGCCCTTGAGGTTCGTGCTGAAGTGATCGTCCCAGTTCTCTTCGGTCACCTCCAGGCCCGATGCAGGACGGTTGATCCCGGCATTATTGACGAGAATGTCAACACGGCCAAACGCTTCTTTGACGGCCGCGACCCCCGCCGCTAACCGGTCAATGAGCCGGACATCCATGCCGAACGCGAACACGCGGTGACCATGACGTCGTGCCTCCTCGGCAGTCCGGTCCAGGTTTTCTCCGGGAATGTCTGAAATGGCCACTGCGGCGCCCTGACGGGCGAGAGCGCAGGCGATTGCCGCGCCGATACCCGTTGCCGCGCCAGTTATCATCGCGACCCTGCTGTCCAGCCGAAACACTTCTGTTACCCCTCCCCGCTCTTCCAGCCAGCAATCCTCAGTGCGCCATGGGCGCTACTACATGGCTTGCCGAGACGACACGATCCACACTCGCCGCCCGATCTGAGAATGACCACGAGCCATATTCATCTCCCATCGGCGAACCTCGTGGTCGTCCGTTCTATCAGCGCACCTGGAATCTGCTGGAGAGCCGGTTGACTTAGGTCCTTCTGCGTCAGCCCGAGCACGAGTTCCATCGTCCGTTCAACCATGACTCCGAGCGGCTGGCGGACAGTGGTCAGTGCGTAACTGGGCCATGAAGCCATGAATATGTCGTCGAATCCTACGATCGACACATCCTCGGGAATGGCCAGACCCAGTTCCCGGCGCGCGGCATCCAGAGCTCCGATTGCGAGCATGTCGTTTGCGCAAAAAATCGCCTGAGGCCGGTCGGGCGTCTTGAGCAGTTTGAGCGCGGCGGCATACCCGTCTTCGTAGCTGAATGCCTGCCCTCCCATTACCCGCGGCGGGCTCAGCCCTCGCTCGACACAGCGTGTGCTAAAGCCCCGCCAACGATCCAGGTTCGTAGCTGCGTCGGGACGGCCCGCTACAAAGGCGAGCTGCCGGTGGCCGCGATCGATCAGATGATCGGCCACTATTCGTCCGCCGAGTTCGTTGTCGCAGGTAATGCTGAACGAATGCGTGTCGGTGGCCCGGCGGTTGAAGCAGATGACTGGCGTCCCGACTCTTCGGCAAGCATCCGATGCCATCGACAACAATGTCGTGGCGAGAAGGATGACCACATCGGGATGGTAGGACAGAAGCACGCGCACCGCGTCCTCCTGACTGCGCGACTTGCTCGCGACCACAAGCATCACGTTGAAATCGATTGACTGAAGTCGCTCGCTGAGTCGGTTCAGCGCCTCCGGGTAGAAAGGGTTTGTAATATCCGAAGCCACAATGCCGACGATTCGACTGCTCTTGGTAACCAATCCCCGCGCCAGGGGGTTGGGCAGGTAGCCGATTTCGGCGGCGTGGAGCAGGACCTTCTGCCGCGTCTCGGACGCGATCACCGAGTCTTGGTAGAAGGCGCGGGAAACAGTTGAAACCGACATGCCCAGTTGGCGTGCAAGGTCTTTGACCGTAATGCGCCGCCTGCGATAACCCTCGGCTAGGACATCGGACATCTTCTTGCTCATTTCAAAATGATAAGCTGATCATCGCTCGGCGACAAGGTCAAACGTTCTCCGCGATTGCGCCGCAGTCGGGCCACCAAAACGCCGGATGCGAATATTCGCTTGCTGCGCATGGGCGGCAAAGCCCTCCAGCCTGCAAAGCCGCGAGCAGTATTCGCCCACCAGGGCACTGGCTTCATCGGTAAGCACCTTTTGATATGTGCAGGTCTTGAGGAACTTTCCGACCCACAAGCCGCCTGTATAACGCGCGGCTTTTCTCGTAGGCAGCGTATGGTTCGTCCCGATTACTTTGTCGCCAAAGGCCACGTTCGTGCGTACTCCCAGGAAGAGGGAGCCGTAATTGGTCATGTGGCTCAGGAAGTAGTCGGGGTCCCGCGTCATTACCTGCACATGTTCAGACGCGATGCGATCGGCCTCCCGCACCATTTCGTCGTCGTCCTCGCAAACAATCACTTCACCATAATCGGCCCAGGCCTTGCCAGCGGTCTCGGCAGTGGGTAGTAGTCTAAGCTGACGTTCGACTTCCGATATTGTGGCGCGCGCAAGCTTCTCGGATGTCGTCAGGAGCACTGCTGGAGATGTGGGCCCGTGCTCCGCCTGCCCAAGCAGGTCGGTCGCACAGATTTCGGCGTCCACACTGTCGTCGGCGATAATCAGGGTCTCGGTAGGTCCGGCGAGAAGATCGATGCCAACCCTCCCGAACAACTGACGCTTGGCTTCAGCGACGAATGCATTGCCGGGGCCCACCAACATGTCGACCGGCGCGATCGTTTGTGTGCCCAGTGCCATTGCGGCGACAGCCTGAATCCCTCCGAGCACGTAGACCTCGGTAGCGCCTCCCAAATGCATGGCCGCGACGATTGCCGCGTGGGGCCGCCCCTGGAATGGCGGCGCACAGGCGACGATGCGCCTTACGCCGGCAACGCGCGCGGTTACGACGCTCATATGAACCGAGGCTACCAGTGGGTATTTGCCGCCAGGCACATAACAGCCCACGGCATTTACCGGAATGTTTCTATGGCCGAGAATTACTCCCGGCAGGGTCTCCACTTCGATATCCTTCAGCGATTCGAGCTGGTGCTGGGCGAAGTTGCGTACCTGCCTTTGGGCGAAGCGTATGTCGTCGAGGTCGCTCCTGGCAACTTCCGACAAGGCATTCTCTATGTCCCTATCGGATAAACGGAAGTTCTGTGGAGACCATCCGTCGAAACGCTCCGACAACTCGCGCACAGCCGCATCTCCTCGCGCTTCGACATCCGCCAGAATACCTTCCACCGTAGAGCGTACCTTGGCATCGCCGGCAGCGACAGTGCTCGCGTCAAGTCCCCGCTTCAAAAATTTAGCCATTCTTGTTCCTTAATCCTACGGCCGCCTGTAACCGGCAAGCAATTACGATTGACCCGGCGCGTAATATGACAGGGTCGAAAAAGCACCCTGAACCCTTCAAAATACGAGAGCCCGTAAAAGCGAGGATCGGGCGAACAGGCCGAACTGGCGGAGTCCGACGCAATCGGGCACACTACCCATTGAGTGGCAGCGCCCTCCCCACACAAGCCGTCGTCGCTCCCGCGCCTCGGAATGGGATCGGTTGGATGTGGCCAGCACGATTCTTCCCTCGCCAAAAAGGAACGTTCTCATATTTCGCCTCTGGAGTCAAGCCCAGAGTTCATAGAAACCCGCGCTTCCGGCTTTTTTAGTGGGGAGAGGGCAGCCCAAAGATCTCAGGCGGGCCGTCGTTTGATCCGGGATCCCGTAAGCCGCCATCTTGGCGCACTCTCTTATCGGCGCTAACAAGGAACGAACAGCTCGTACTTGTTCATTATCAACAACATACAGCATGGCTGCGTGCGACCGGATGGGCGGAAAGCAAGCGCGGCACTCGCCGGTTTTCCGCAGGCATGCACCGAATGGGCTAGGCACATGAAAAAATGGGGAACTCCTGCAAGTTGGGTCTTGACAGGAGGGCAACCGGGTGTATAATTCTCTTGTCTGCCAAAAAAATGGAAACGTTCCCATTGTATGCTACGCGCCGGTAGCGGCCCCATTCCCGGTGCTGGGTGGGGTCTGGCAAGGCAGGAACAGACGTATGCGCCGATCAGCGCCTGTACGAAGCTGTGCAGCGATGCAATGAAAGGAAGAAGATGAGCAGGTTGATCACGTTAAAGACAAGGACCGTGGCGTCCATGCTTGTTATGGTCCCGCTGGTTGTTCTATTCAGTTTGACCAGGCTGGATGCGGCCAATCCCCCGATTTACACGGCTGGACAGTCTGGCTACAGTTGGTATGTGGCGTCCAACGATGGTTCCTACCAGCCGTATGGTATCTACGTGCCCACAGGTTACAGCAGCAGTGTGCCCGCCGGCTTGGTCTTCTATAGCATGCACGGGTCTCACGGGCACTGCAGCAACAGCTTCTCTTCTACTGCCAAGACCTGGGCTAATGCTAACAATGCTCTGCTCGTCAGCCTCGAGGACCGGTACTCGCAGAACTTTGACGGCACGGGCGAGGTGGAACTGTTCGATGTCCTCGCCGCCGTGAAGGCGAACTATAGCGTCGATTCGACCCGCCTCTACGCCGAAGGTGGCTCGATGGGTGGCCATCCCAATTACCTCTGGCCTTACCGATTCCCCGGCCTGTTCGCTGCCAATGCCGCCTCCGCCGGATGGACCTCCTTCCAGGACTTCTACTTCAAGTGGTACGCCGGACTGAGTGAAGACGTAGGACATTGGGGCAATCAATCCCAGGCGCCGAATCTGAATAACCATCCGCCTGCTCCGGGCAGCGCGCAGGACAATGCCATCTATGCGGATCCCTCGCGCCTGCCACTGCTGAAGAACGCTTCCGCCTACTACCATGTCGAGAACGGCCAATATCAACCCATCTGGATTGGCTACGCCACGGGCGATCCCACGAATCAGGAGGAAAACGCTCTGTGGATCATTGGCGCGCTCAACGGTTTTGGCTACACTACCGCTCAGGTGTATTCCATTGTCAGCAACTCGCATAACTCCGCCTATGACCAGACCAGAATCTATCCGTTCTTCACCGGCAAGACTGTCACGGTGAACCCTACAAGCGTCGTCTATAACACCAACTTTCTTAAGTACAACAGCGCCTACTGGGTGACGATTGACCGCTTGCAGTACACGAACCAGTGGACGCGCCTCGCCGCGAATATCTCTGCGCCCAATCGCATCGATGTCACCGCCGCGAACCTTGTCCAATACACCCTCGCTTTAAACAGCAATTTGGTGAACATGACTCAGTCGGTGCAAGTTTACACCAACGGAGCGCTCACCTATAATGGCCCGGCGGCGTCCAGCCTCACGTTTTATGCCGCGTTTTCGCCGGCCAACACCATCACCGGCTGGTCTACGGCGAATTCTTTGCCCGTCGGCTTGCTCAAGACCCATGTGCTCGAAGGTCCCATCAACCACATGTTCATGTCCAAGTTCGTCGTGGTCTATGGCACAGCGGGCACTCCGGCGCAGACCGCTCAGAACCAGGCGGACGCTCAGCAGTTCGTCACGGAATGGAACGACTACGAGGAGGGTTACTATAACAGGAACGACTCCGGTGCGGGTTCCGCCTGGAATCTTCCTACGCAGAACTTTCTGCAAGCCATCCCGGATACCGCCGTAACCCCTGCCATGATCGCCTCCAGCAATCTGCGCCTGTTTGGCGATCACAATACCAACAGTATTACGGCGCAGATCAAAAGCGCTCTTCCCCTGACGCTGCTGGACAATGGCGTTAGCGTGGGTGGGCGTACTTATACGGGAAATAACGTGCGCTACGCGATGATTTACCCGAACCCGCTGAACCCGAACAAATACGTTGTCGTGGGGCGGGGCTATCTGACGGAGTACATTACCGACGCGGGAGCAGACAGCAACAATGAGCGCTGGGGCTGTAACCTGGAGCGGCTCCCTTGGGATCAGCCGGACTACACGGTGTGGACGTACACTCCCAGAACCGAATTGGCGACCGATCCGTACCCCGGCACGACTGCGGCCCCGCCTCTTACGGTGCAAAATCCCAACAGCACACGTTTTCGCCATACGCCCGCGACGTATCTCGAGGCTGGGTATTTCGGTCAGAACTGGCAGTTGGACACCACGCCGCCGGCAACTACAGCAAGTATTCAATTCCCGGGTCAAGGCATTCAGATCACCCTGTCGGCGGCGGACAATCTGGGCGGTTTTGGGGTATCCGGGACGAAGTACCGTGTGGACGGCGGGGCCTGGACAACCTACACCGCGCCTTTCACGCTCAATTCCTATCTGCACAAGGTCGACTATTATTCAACCGATGCCGCCAGCCGCGATACCTCGCCGCAGGGCGTGGTGCCAAACAATGTGGAAGCTGTCAAATCGACCGGTGTTTCGATGGCCAAGAGCGGTTTCGTGTACAACTTCACGACGAAGCGCTTCAGCCAGACGGTCACTTTGACCAATTTGGACACCACGAATAGCGTTCCCGGCCCGATTTCACTGGTGTTGGACAGCCTGAGCGGCAACGCATCGCTGTACAACCCGAGCGGCGTGACGGCGGCCCAATTGCCGGCTGGCAGCCCCTATGCGAACACTTCCGGCCTCGGGCCCGGTGCCAGCGTAACATTTGTTATACAGTTCACCGACCCGACCAACACCGGCATCACTTACACCCCGCGAGTGCTGGCAGGGTCCGCGCCTCGCTAATCGAGAGGAGAAAACAATGACCATTCAACACATACTCAGAACCAGCATTTCCGCACTTGCGCTCCTCTTGTTTGGGAGCACGACGGCCCTGGCCGGCACGCTGGGCTTGCAATTCGGCCTGGATACCAACTCCATCGAGGCAATGGGGACGTTCTACTTAGCCTTCCAACTGGTGGATGGCAGCGGGACGGGCGATGCCAACAACACCGTCACCCTGTCCGGTTTCAACTTCGATGGCGGTTCCGTAGCCGGCGTCCCGACGCTGTATGGCGGAGCGAGCGGCAGCTTGTCATCCGGCGTGACGCTAACCGATAGCGATCCCTTTTTTAACGCGATGTGGCAGGATTTCGTTCCTGGCCCGTGGGTGACGTTCTATGCCACGTTCACGAATAACGCCGATTCGGGACCTTTTCAGGACATGTTCATGATGTCGATCCTGGACGGGAGCCAAAATGGCATTCCCACGGTCGACCCCAGCGGCAACAACACGTTCTTAACGGTCACGCTGAACGGCACCGTGCAGTCGCCGGCTCCGGGTGTTTTGGCGCCGCCGTTGGGAGTTTGGGGCGCCGACCCGCAGCAGACCAGTTACAATATGTCGGCGCCGGAAGTAGTGCCGGAACCGGGGAGTCTGATGTTGCTGGGAAGCGCGCTCGCCGGACTGGGACTGTGGCGGCGTCGGCGCCGGCACTAGAACCGTAGATCCGGCGGGACTTTAGTTCCGCAATCTCGGAGACCCTCCTTCGGGCAGTGGGTCAGTTGCGAAGCTAACCCACTGCCTTCGTTCTTCTTCTTCGACCACCGACCGGACTTCACGGCACAGAAGGCCTTCCACAGATCGGCGAACATACCGGCGGAGCCGCCTTGTCTCGCGACCCTCCCCGTCTACCCTTCGATGCAGTCGGCCAGCTTCTCCTGAGCCTCGTGTGTTGGCATTTGAAACTCTTGGTCATCTTCCCCTTGCGCGTGCCCAACTTCTCGATCACCACGCCGAGAAACCTCTCGGGGCAGTCGATGACCAGAAGCTCGACCGGCTCCTGCACTTTGCCGCCGATGGTGCGCGTCAGGATCTCGGGCTTGCCGACCATCAGCTCGAAGCCTTCGCGGCGCATCATTTCGATCAGAATGGCGAGCTGCAATTCACCGCGCCCCATCACTTTGAAGGTGTCGTGTCCCAGTTCCTCCACGCGAATGGACACGTTGGTGAGAAGTTCCTTGTCGAGCCGCTCGCGCAGGTTGCGCGACGTCACCCATTGGCCCTCGCGCCCGGAGAAGGGCGAGGTGTTGATGGTGAACGCCATGGCGATAGTGGGCTCGTCGATCTGGATCTGCGGCAGCGGCTCCGGCGTTTCGGCGCTGGTCACAGTCTCGCCGATGGTGATGCCCTCCACGCCGGCAATGGCCAGGAGGTTGCCGGGGACTCCCATGGTTTCGTCCACGCGCTTCAGCCCTTCGAAGGAGTACAGCTTGGTGATGCGGGTGGTGTGGAGCGAGCCGTCCCGCTTGGCAATGGCCACCGTGTCGCCATATCGCAGCGTGCCATTGAAAACGCGGCCAATCGCCAGGCGGCCCAGGTAATCGCTGTAATCCAGGTTGGCCACCAGCATCTGGAGCACGCCATCCGGATCGCCCACCGGCGCCGGAATGTGCTCGACAATGGCGTCGAACAGCGGACGCAGGTCGCTCGACGGATCATCCATAGAGCGTTTGGCCACGCCGGTTTTGGCGATGGTGTAAAGCACCGGGAAATCCAGTTGGTCTTCCACCGCGTCGAGGTCTATGAACAGGTCGTAGATCTCGTTGAGGACTTCCTGCACGCGCGCGTCGGGCCGGTCGATCTTGTTGATCACCACGATGGGAGGCAGCTTGGCCTCGAGCGCCTTCACCAGGACGTAGCGCGTCTGCGGCAGCGGGCCTTCGCTGGCGTCCACCAGCAGCATGACGCCGTCCACCATCTTGAGCGCGCGCTCCACTTCGCCCCCGAAATCGCTGTGGCCGGGCGTATCGACGATGTTGATCTTGACGCCGTGGTAACGGATGCCGGTGATCTTGGCGAGGATAGTGATACCGCGCTCGCGTTCCAGCTCGTTGGAATCCATCACGCGTTCCACGTGCTCCTCGTGCTGCCCGAAGATGCCGCTCTGGTTGAGCATGGCGTCCACCAGCGTGGTCTTGCCATGGTCCACGTGGGCGATAATGGCGATGTTGCGAATGGCGGTATTGCTAGTTTTCATGAATCACGTCGATCAGGTTGAGGCGCGAGAGGGCTTTCCGTGGTCAGCCGCGGGAAATCTTCAGCGGTCTAATGCAAGTTTACCATGCTGGTCCGCGGGCCTGTGCTCTGACCGTGCCACCGCCGGAAAACCGCGCGTTTGCGCCGGGCGGGTACGGGCCGAACGCGCTCGCTCGCTTGCCGTTCCGCCGGGGGCAGCGCCATAATCGTTCTGTCATGTTTCCGCGACGGCTCATTGTGTCCCTTGTTCTCGCCCTGTCCGCGGCGGCTCAAGGCTCCTTGCAACTGCCCATTCACGCACCCGATCCTTCTCGGAATGAGAATGATCCCGCCGAGGTGGAGAAGTTCCGCGACCGCGGGTTTGGCCTGTTCATCCACTGGGGCGTCGATGGCCCCCTCGGCGGCGTGATTTCCCACTCGCTGGTGGGCGCGTCTCCGGATTTCGTGGAACGATTCTTCCGCGACCTGCCGGGCTACTTCAACCCGGAACGGTATGATCCGGCGAAGTGGGCGTCTCTTGCCAAACTCGCCGGCTACGAATACGTGATGTTCACGACCAAGCATCACGCCGGATTCTGCATGTGGGACACCGCCACCACGGATTTCAGCGTCATGCACACACCGTATGGCAAAGACATCACGCGGCAACTGGTGGATTCCTTCCGAAAGCAGGGCATCGCCATAGGGTTCTACTTTTCTCCCGACGATTTTGGGTGGCTGCACCGGCATGGCATCACCATTAACCGCCAGGTGAAGGGCGTCTACCCATTCGAAATTCCCGAGTTCATGGAATACACCCGGCAGCAGCTCAAGGAGTTGCTGACGAATTATGGGCCCATCGATTACTTCTTCTTCGACGGCCCGGCCACAGGTCTGACGGATTACGCCTGGCAATTGCGGCCCAAGCTTGTGATCACCCGCGGAGCCATGGAAACTCCCGAGCAGTATACTCCTGGAGTCGCGCTGAAGGGCGCCTGGGAAGGCAATCTGACCATGGGCACGGAGTGGCCCTGGAAAGCTACCAACGAAGAGTATAAGTCCGGCACGCAACTGATCGATACGCTCATCGAAACCCGCGCCAAGGGCGGCAATCTGCTGCTGAACATCGGGCCCAAACCCGATGGAGAGATTCCCATCGAACAGGAATCGCGGCTGCGCGAAATCGCATTGTGGAATTTTGTGAACGGCGAAGCCATCAAGAATGTCCGCCCGTGGATCATCACTAACGAGAACAACATCTGGTTGACGAAGAGCGCTCATGCCGGCGTGGTTTATGCGTTTCTCACGCAAATGAGTCCTTGGAAACTAGGAGAAGCCAAGACCGTCGCCTTACGATCGGTGAGAGCGACCGCGGCCACCAAAGTGACTGTCTTGGGCCAATCGGACGAAATCGTGGAATACCGTCCCGAGGTGGTGCCCAAGACCGCGTGGAAGCAGGATGACGAGGGCCTCCACATCACGGCTTACCGTGCGCAACGGCTCTATACGGATCGCCGCTGGCCAGACCCCATAGTCTTGAAGATCACCAACGTCGAACCGGGCTTGACGCCTCCGGAGGTCGCCACAGCCGGCTCCCGCTGGGATCGAAAGGCGGGCTCCGCCTTGCTCCAGGGAAAGCTGATCAACCTCGGAAAGGCGAATCGGGTCGATGTGGGATTCCAATACCGCGAGAAGAAAGGCGGCACCGACCTCTCGGAAAGGACCGAGCCTTGGACCGACCTCCCCGGCGCGGCACAGTCCGCTCCCGGCGAATTTCATGATTCGCTGACCGGTCTGGCGTTGGATCGAACCTATGAATACCGGGCTCGTGTCCGCCATCCATTGGTTACCCTCTATGGCGAAGAGAAGTCGTTTCGCACGGCCCCGTAATGTGGGGGGCGAGATCTCGCCAACGGGGGCTCAGCCTCCCGCCACGCGCGAGGCGATCACTTGGTAATGCCGCGAGTCCATCCCTTGGGACTGTACCCGCAGCAGCAGCTCCAGTTTCTGCACGCGGCCGGTCGGATTGATGCCTCGCGCGATCAGTTCCTTGCGTAGCCGCGCGGGGTCCGTCAGAAGTTCGGAGGCCGCGCTCGTGCCCTCGGCGCTGGTCCCGGCCACCAGTAAGACCCAGCCCTTACCCGTAAGGTTGGGAATCAGCGAAAGAATGGCGTAATCGATGCGCGGCGAGGCTGTAGCAGGGGTCGGCTGCCACCGCGCCGGCTCACCCGCAACCGGTGCGTGGTTCTCGACGTACTGGAACCTGGTGACAGGTTCGACCTCGATCGCAAAGGTCAGATTCTCTCGAAACACCTCGGCCCACGGGTTTGCAATGGAACTTCCCAGCAGGATCACGGGTTGCTCGCCTTTGAACTGTTCCATCTGCAACCTGCGCGCCGGTACCAGCAGCGCGGTGCGGCCCGTAGTCTCCAACATGGCGCTTACCCGCGAGGCGGCTACCGCGCTCACTACGCTGGTGTACTGATTCCCCGACCGCGGTGAAACCGACGCCAGCGCAGCGCTAAAGTTCCCGGTCCACTGCTCGCCCAACCACTCATCGAGCGTAAGTCGCCGTTTGGCGACGACGTTGGAATAGATCGTGTAGTTCGCGTCGGTGAGCCCTACCCGCACGATCTTCTGCGACCCAAATTGCGACCATGGCAGAGAATCCATGCCCGGCGCCGGCGGAACCCGGCTCAACAGTTGGTGGTTGTACCACACCAGCAGGCCGCAAGCCACCGCAAGAACCCCAATCGCCGCCCAGGCAGCAGCAGGCCACCTCCACCTTGGCTCCCGCACCGAACTCGGCGGTGACGGGCGACTGCCCGGCGCCTCGCGCAGCTCCGTTTCGTCCTGACCTGGCGGCAAGACGCGGAACTCAAGCATGTAGCTGCCCGCCGGCAGACTAATCTGCACGCTCCCCGGCTCGCGCGCCGGGTCCGCCTTGGCGTAGTGGGCCAGCAAACGCTTGCGGACACCGTTTGCCGACACACGCACAATCGCATCTTTTCCCGTATCGTAGGCGGCATCCCGGCCGAACACGTCCACCCCGATGGTGCGCTCTTTGAGTTGGTGCCCACTGCCGTCGAGGGCGCGTTCCACCAGGTACCGCAAAAACATGCAACTCCGCTCGCTGGATGAGAACTCGCGGCTCCGCAGCACACGCTCCATTTCTTCGCAAATGAGCTTGCGGGTTTTCGCTGAATCTGGCGTGGCCACTTCCATGCTCGCTCACACACCCGACTTAAGGCACATCCCTTGTGCCCGTGGTGGCCTTCCCTCCCGGATAATACTACCAGCTTAACCGTTAATCCGCAAGCGGCATCTAACGTCCGTGTTATCAGGAGCGTAGCAGAATGTTAGCGAACTCGTTAAGGGTGGATGTAGGGCTGGAGGGAGGTGCAGAATAGGGGTGCTGCCGAAAAAGATCGAGAATTGGTCGCTGACCAGCTTGCAGCAGCGCTTGGTGAGGACCCGGGGTCGTCTGGTCAAGCACGCGCGGTACTACTGGCTGATGCCGGCCGAGAGCCATCTCTCGCGGCGACTGTTCGGGATCATGGCAATGAGGTCTGGAAGTCCAAAAATGGAAATTCCGGATAAGGAGGATCGGATGTTATTCAAACGTTCCGCTATTTTTCTTGCGGCGGTGGGTGTCGTTCTTTGCTTGATTGCAAGCCCGCTCCATGCACAGGTCGTAAATGCGACCCTGCTGGGCACGGTAACCGACGCCAGCGGCGCGGTGGTCGCCAACGCCAAGGTCACGGCCTTGGAGCAGAACACCGGGATCAGCCACCCAACCCAAACCAATGGCAGCGGCAATTACGTATTTCCCGACATGCCGCCGGGCACGTATACGATTACGGTGGAAGTGACGGGCTTCAAGCTGGACTCGCGCAAGGATGTTGCGCTATCGGTAAATACCAGCCAGCGCGTCGATGTCCAGTTGCAGACCGGCAGTGTGACTGAAACCGTGGAGGTAACCGCGGCGGCGCCGATGTTGCAAACGGACCGCACCGATACCGGCCGGAACCTTGACTCGGTTGTGGTCCAATCGCTGCCGCTGAGCACCAACCGGAATTATCAATCGTTGCTGAATCTGGTTCCGGGTGTGGCTTATACCACCATCCAGCACTCGCAGTTCTTCAATGCTTCCAGCTCGCTGCAAACGGAAGTGAACGGTGGCGCGCGCCAAGTCAACAACTACATGATCGAGGGCATTGACGACAACGAGCGCACGGGCTTGTTGCAGGTGATCATTCCGCCCATCGAGGCTATTCAGACCGTGGACGTTTCCACCAGTAACCATGACGTCGTCCTCGGCCGCTCCGCCGGCGCGGTGACCAACGTCATCCTGAAGTCGGGCACCAACGACTGGCACGGTTCCGCCTACGAATTCCTGCAGAACTCCTCCCTCGACGCGCGCAGTTTCTTCAACCCCAACGTCGGCCACATGGCCTACAACTACTTTGGCGGGACGGTCGGCGGGCCAATCAAGAAGAACAAGCTGTTCATCTTCGGAGACTACCTGCGGTCCAGCGATCATGAGGCGAACAGCAATCTGGTGACAATTCCTTCCACGCTGTCCCGCACCGGCAATCTGAGCGAGAATTCGAACAAGGTATACGACCCATTGACGGGCGACACCTCGACGGGTATCGGCCGGACGCCGTTTCCCGGCAACATCATTCCGCAGAACCGCATCGACCCGATCTCGCTTAAGATCCTGCAATTGATTCCGCAGCCGAATATGCCATTTAGCACGACGGCTCCTTCGAACAACTACTACGCGCTGTTGCCCTTTTACAAGAACACCGACTACACGGACGAAAAGGTCGACTACACCATGTCCGACAAGGATCGGCTGAGCGGCCGTTTCAGCTTCCAGAAGCCAGTCATTTTCCAGGCGCCCATTTTCGGCATGGCCGGCGGCCCGGGGAATGGCGGTTTTCAGGGCACGGGAATTCAAAAGACCTACAGCACGGGCGTCAACTGGAACCACATTTTCACGCCCACGCTGCTCATGGAAGTCCGCGTCGGCGTGGCACACTATCACAACGAGGCGACTCCTTCCGATTACGGCTCGAATGACGCCCAAACCCTGGGCGTTCCGAACATCAATGTCAGCCAGTTTACCAGCGGGCAAGTCGGCGTCCGCCTCGACAGTTTCACCAATGGCGGCGGATACGGACTCACCGGATATGTGAACAGCCTGCCGTGGGTTCGCGCGGAAGCGAATATCGACTTGGTGAACAACTGGACCAAGATTCAGGGAAATCACACGTTCCGGTTTGGTTTTGACATGCGCCGTTTGCGCGACGATTTGCTGCAGACGCAAACCTACAGTCCGCGCGGCGTGTACAGCTTTGGCGCCAGTCAAACCTCCTGCGCGGGAAATTGCCCGGGTGTCTCCGGCACCGGCCCCGATTCCAACACCTCGTGGGCGAATTCGATGGGCAGCTTCTTGCTCGATTTGCCGCAGGTCAACAGTAGCGGGCGTGATTTCAGCATTATTTTCCCCACGTTCCGCGCCTGGGAGTTCTTCTTCTACGGCGGCGACAAGTGGCAAGTGAGCCGCAAGCTTACCGTGGATCTTGGACTTCGTTGGGAGTTGTATCCTCCGGCCACCCCGGCTTTCCCCGGTCAGTTCTCCAATTACATTCCGTACGCCAACCAACTGGTGATCGCGGGCGTCGGCGGCAATCCCATGAACATGGGAATGGTGAACGGCCTGCATTATTTCGCGCCACGTCTTGGAATTGCTTACCGTGTGACCGGGAAGACGGTGATCCGCGCCGGCTTCGGCATGAGCTATACGCCATTTGAGGACAACAAGTACGCGTGGGACAACTACCCCGTTAAGGGGAACGTGGCTCTCGCTAACGGCGCCAGTTCCTACGTGGCGGCGGTGCTCCCCAGCGGGCAAGCGGCCTCCTTCCAAACCGGCATTCCGGTGCCTCCTCCGGTGGCGATTCCCTCCAATGGAATCCTCACTCTTGGCTCCAGTTTCAACGCTACGGCCATGGAGACGGAGCCGTTGAACTGGAAGAATCCGTACATGGAAGCCTGGAACCTCTCGATCCAGCGGGAACTGCCCGCTCATTTCGCGCTGGACCTTGCTTACGTGGGCAATCACGGGGTTCGCATCGGAGTCGCGCGGAACATGAACGTTGCTTCGATCATCGCGCCCACATCCGCGATTGGGAACACCGACTATCCGCTCTACCCGCGCACGGGCTCCACGACTCTGTACTGGGACGGCATGTCCACCATGTACCACTCGCTCCAGGCAAAGTTGGATCGCCGGTTCACGAACGGGCTCGGCATCACGACTGCCTTTACGTATGGGAAAGGCATGGGCTACCAGACCGGTGACGATGGCGGGTTGCAGGGCTTCTACCTCACGGGCCAAGGCCATCGCAATTGGGCGCGAAACGACTTCGACCGCACCTTCAGTTTTGTTCAGAGCTATGTCTATCAGTTGCCTTTCGGCAAAGGCAAACATTTCCTGAAATCTTCGCGCCTGGATCCCATCATTGGCGGGTGGCAGCTCCAAGGCATCCTGTCGATGATGTCGGGACAGCCCTTCAATATCACCTACAGCTCCACGTATCTGAATGCGCCTGGAAACACGAATACGCCGGTCCAGGTGACTCCCAGCGTGAGCATTCTGCACGGCATCAACACCGCGTCGAATGGGGGCAGCCCGTGGTTCGATACCAACGCGTTCATAGGGTCACCCTGCCAGTCGGCGACGCCTACGACCGCGTGCCCGAATGGCCAGCAATTAGGGACCATCGGGCGGAACGCGCTCACCGGCCCTGGCCTCTTCAATCTGAACCTCACTCTGTCCAAGAACACCAAGCTGACGGAACGGATTGGCATGGAGCTTCGCCTGGAGACGTTCAATACCACGAACACGACGGCATTCGGCAATCCCAACGGCAGTTGCTGCACCTCGAACAACGCGAACTTCGGGTATGTGACGGGCGTGCTGAACCCGGGCGGCAACGGCACCGAGATCACGGGCGTCGGCGTCAATCGCTACATCGAGCTGGGCGCGAAGTTCACGTTCTGATATGGAACGGCCTGTCAAGCCCTGAGCGGGGCAGATTGGTTTGGGCCGGCTCTTGGATACTCTGTCCAAGCGCCGGCCCTTTTGTTTTGGAGGCAGGGCATGTGGCAGTAGGCAAGACCGCTCCCTGACGGTCGCGGCTCCGATGTGCTTTCCGAGCCCGCAGGCGGAACCGCCTGCGCCACCACAACAAGTCCTGCATTCTCAGAGGTGGGGCAGGCGGTTCCGCCTGCCTCTTAGCGGAGTACATCCCCGGAAGACGGCAACTGCGTCGCGTTCCATCCGCCGCCCAGCGCCTGGATCAAGGACACGCTCGCGGCCATGCGCCGCGTGAGAATATCGACTACCGACCGTTGATTCTGCAGCAGGCTGGTCTGAGCGGTGATTACCTGCAGATAGTTCGCGAGACCGCCACGGTATTGTGCGGTAGAGATATCCAGCGACTGCTGCGCGGATTTTACCGCCCGGTCGGCGATCACACCCTCTTCGGAGAGGATGCGCAACTGCGCCAAACTGTCCTCCACCTGTTGGAATGCCATTAGTACCGTCTGCCGGTAACTGGCCACGGTGGCGTCATAGGCGGCTTCGGTCAGCTTGACTTGAGCGCGCCGCTTGCCCCCTTCGAAGAGAGTCTCGGCCAACTGCGGTCCCACGGACCAGAAGCGGCTGGGCCAGGTGAACAAATCGCCGATGACCGTGGTTTCGAGACCCGCGCCGGCGCTGAAGGCCAGCGACGGGTAGAACGCAGCCTTGGCGATTCCGATCTGTTCGTTGGCGGCCGCGACCTGCCGTTCGGCGGCGGCCACATCGGGCCTTCGTTCCAGCAGAGCGGAAGGTATACCGATTGAGAATGCCGGCGGCGGAGACTGGTTCGGCGCCGCGGGAATCGACAAATCCGACGGCGGCTTGCCCGTCAGCACGGCGATGGCATGTTCGAATTGGGCCCGCTCGACTCCCAGGTCGACTAACTGCACGCGGGCCGTTTCCAACTGAGTTTGAGCCAGCGCCACATCGCCTTGCGACGCCACACCGCCATCGAATCGGTTCTGGGTTAATTGGACATTTCGCTCGTACGACTTCACCGTGGCTTCCAGCAACTGTTGCGAGGCGTCCAGTCCCTGAATCTGGAAGTAATCCCCGGCCAGTTCCGCCTGGTACAACAAGCGGGCATTCTCCAGTTGTGCCGCCGAAGCCTGCGCCAGGGCGGAATTGGCCGCAACCCCGCGCCGGATGCTTCCCCATACGTCGATCTGGTACCCCAGGTCGACCGGTATCGTGTACAGGCGTCTCACACCGGAAGGCGTGCCCGTTCCGGAATCCGTCGCCGATGGCGCGGCGGTCACCGTGGGAAACAGACCGGCCCTGGCGATGCGCACGGCGGCTTTGGCCTCGCGGAACTGAGCCTCGGCGGTCAATACATTCTGGTTCGAGATGCTCACCTGGTCTTCGAGCGCGTCGAGCCGCGGATCGTTGTAAACCTTCCACCACTGCCCGCGAACCGCTCCGTCATTGGGTTGCGCTTCCTTCCAGCCGGCGGGCGGCGCTTCTTTAAAGGCCGGGGGCGCCGCCGCCCCAGGACGCTGGTACTTCGGACCGATCATGCAGGCGCTCGACAACAGCAGCCATCCGGCGGTCCCCCAAACGAGCGTCGAGTTATTCATACCTGAGAGCCTCAATCGGATCCATGAACGCCGCCTTGCGCGCCGGGTAGTAGCCAAAGAACACTCCCACCAGCGCGGAAAACAGAAACGCCAGCAGAATCGACAGGGGGCTGACCGCGGTGGACCATTTCGCGAAGTGCGAAATGAGCACCGACGCCGCCAGCCCAACCGCGATCCCGACAATTCCACCCAGCAGGGAGAGCGTCACGGCTTCCACCAGGAACTGCAACAGGATGTCTCCCGTCTTGGCGCCCACCGCCTGCCGCAGGCCGATCTCGCGCGTCCTTTCGGTCACCGACACCAGCATGATGTTCATGATCCCGATGCCGCCCACGACCAGCGATACCGAGGCGATGGCGCCCAGCAGAATCGACATCACTTGCGCCGACGTTTCCTGGGCCTGGAACACCTCGGTGAGATTGCGGATGGTGAAGTCGTCCTCCAGGCCCGGCAGGATTCTATGCCGTTCCCTCAGCAGCGCCTCCATCTCCTGGATCGCCTGGTCCATGGCCTGCGGACTGACGGCCTGCACCGTCAGCGAGCCCACCGCTTGGGCATTGGCCCTATTGGCGCCGAGCACCTTCTGCATGGCCGTGGAAATCGGCAGCAGGATGACGTCGTCCTGGTCCTGACCCGTGGGCGACTGGCCTTTCGGTGTCAGCACGCCCGCCACCGTGAACGGCACATTTTTGATGATGACCACCTGACCCGTGGGATCGCTGTCGCCAAACAGATTCTTGGCCACGGTTTCACCTAACACGGCCACTTTGGCGGCCGCATCCACGTCCTGGGTGGTGAAGAACTGGCCGGACAGCATGGTGTAGTCGCGGACCGGCATGTAATCCGGAGTCACTCCCTGGGCATTGGTGGCCCAGTTGTTGTTGCCGTATACCACCTGCACTCCGCCGCGCACCGTAGGGACGGAGAGGGCCACGGACGGGCACTCGGCCGCGATGGCCTTGGAGTCGTCTTGCGTCAGCGAAGCTCCCGCCCCGGCGCCCAGCCGGACGCCGTTGGTGCTGACGCTGCCCGGCAGCACCATGATCAGGTTGCTTCCGATACTCTGGATCTGCTGCTGGATGCGCGCCGTGGCGCCCGCGCCCACGCCCACCATGGCGATGACCGCCGCCACGCCAATGATGATCCCCAGCATGGTGAGCGCCGAGCGCATGCGGTTCACCCGCAGCGCGCGCAGCGCGATGCGGATGCTGCCAACGATCTTATTCATGACGGAATCTCCTCCGGCTGCTCGGCCGGAAGCTGCTCCAGGTCTTTCCGCGCATCGCGTGGATGCGCCAGCCGCTCGTCCAGTTGCAGCTTGCCATCTTTGAAATGGATGCTCCGGTTCGAATAGGTCGCGACATCCGGATCGTGTGTCACCACGATCATGGTGATCCCCTTTTCGCGGTTCAGCCGCTGGAAGATCGCCATGATCTCGATGCTGGTTCTGGAATCCAGCGCTCCGGTCGGCTCGTCCGCCAGGATGATGCTGGGATCGTTCACCAGCGACCGCGCGATGGCCACGCGCTGCTGCTGGCCGCCGGAAAGCTGGCTCGGCTGGTGTTCCTCGCGTCCCGCCAACCCCACCGCCAGCAGCGCTTTCATAGCCCGCTCGCGCCGCTCGCGGGCGGGAGCATCGGTGTACATCATGGGCAGTTCCACATTCTCCGTCGCGCTGGTTCGCGCCAGCAGGTTGAACTGCTGGAATACAAACCCGATCTTGTTGTTCCGGATTTCCGCCAGTTGGTCGCGAGTCAAATTTCCCACGCTGATTCCGTCCAGCGTGTAGGTCCCGGAGGTGGGCTTATCGAGGCACCCGAGAATGTTCATGAGCGTGGATTTGCCGGACCCGGATGGCCCCATGATGGAAACGAAATCGCCCCGTTCAATTTCGAACGAGATGCCCTTCAACACGTGCACCAACATCTCGCCGACCTTGTAATCCTTCACCAGGTCCTTGATCTCGATCACCGCAGCCATGGCGCTCGCCTAGAACCCCGGTCCTCTGCCGCCCTTGCCGCCGGTCTGGGCGCCGGGGCTGCCGCCCGTAGCGGGAGCCGCCTTCGGCACCGCCGCGACAATCACGCGGTCTCCGTCCTTCAGGCCGCCCGACGTAACCTCCGTAAACGCGCCATCGCTTTCACCCGTGGTGACCACCACGCGCTGCTCCTTGTCGTTCGCGTCCAAGACCCAGACCGCTTTCTCCGGCGCCGCGCCCTTGCGCACGGTCTGGCTGGCGGCGGGCGCTGCCGTCTCCGACGCCGGGTGATAACGCAGTGCGGCGTTGGGGACCTTCAGCACGTTCAGGCGCTGATTCACCATAATCTTCACATTCGCCGTCATGCCGGGAAACAGTTTCAGGTCCGGATTCGAAACGCCGATCACCGCGTCGTAGGTGATTACGTTCGCCACATTGATGGGCGCTTTGCGGATCGAGGTGACGGCGCCCCTGAACACCTGCCCCGGATACGCATCCACCGTGAATGTTGCAGGCTGGTCCACCCGCACGCGTCCCACGTCGGCTTCCGACACGTTGGTATCCACCTGCATCTTGGTCAGGTCCTGAGCGATCAGAAACAGCGTGGGAGCCGCCAGGCTGGCGGCCACCGTCTGTCCCACATCCACGTTGCGCGACACCACTACGCCATCCACCGGCGCCGCGATCTTGGTGTGGTCCAGGTCGAGCTGGGTCGATTGCAGCGCCGCGGTGAACTGTTTCACCTGCGCCTGGCTGGCGGCCAAAAGCGAATTCGCCACCTTCAACTGAGCCTGTGCAACCTTCACGCTGTCTTCCGCGGCATGCTGCTGCGCCACTAATGCGCTATTGTCGGCCACCGCCGATTGGTAAGTGGTCTGCGCGGTTTCCAGATCTTCTTTGGAGTCCGCACCCTGCTTGACCATGATCACGCGCCGGTCCACCTTGACCTTGGCGTCTTCAGCGACGGCCACTCCTTTCACGACATTCGCCTGAGCGGCTGCCAGAGAAGAGTTGGCAGCTTGAATGCCCGCCATGGCCTGCTGGATGACGGCCTGGGCATTGGCTACGGCGGCCCGCGAGGCATCCAGATTCGCCTGGGCCTGATCGACCTTCGCCTGGAAGGGCGCGGGCTCGATGCGCGCGATCAACTGGCCCTTGGTCACTTTGGTGTTGAAATCGGCGAACAAGGCCAGAATGACGCCCGACACTTGTGTGCCCACCTGCACGGTTACGACCGCGTTGGGGTTGCCGGTGGCCGAGACGGCGACGTTGATGTCGCCGTGTTCGACAGTCGCCGTGCGATATTGAATTCCCGCCTGTCCCCCGATCACGGCCCACGTCCCCACCCCCGCGGCGACCACAGCCACGGCGGCAACGATGACAACTGTTTTCCTCTGCATACGCTTTCCCGGTCCCCACTTTACGATGCTTTTTTCCGCGATGCAATGGTAGCGCCGGCCGTCTTGGTGGGATAGGCGCTTCCGCCTGTCAATTCATTCCAGCGCCGCCGTCACGTAGATCAGTTG
>PLMF01000394.1 GCA_003142355.1 Bryobacterales bacterium | reverse complement strand
TGCGCTACCAGTTCCACGCGGCGATTCTTGGCGCGGCCATCCTCGGAGCCGTTGGAAGCCACCGGGGCGAGCGGGCCGCAGCCTTGAGCGACCAGGCGCGCGGAGGCGGCACCGTATTTCGTGGTCAGGGCTGCGACGACGGCGTCGGCGCGGCGTTTGGAGAGATCCATGTTCGAGGCCAGCGTGCCAACGCCATCGGTGTGGCCGACGACGAAGAGTTTGAGCGCGGGCGTCTGCTGGAGGAGATTCGCGATCTCCTTGAGCGCGGCGTCGGATTCGGGTTTGACCTCGGCCTTGGCGGTGTCGAAATAGATCCCATAGACGGCGGCGTGGCCATTGCGGGTGATGTCGCTGGCGAGCGCTGCGGCATCGACGGTGACGAGGCCGCCCTCCATGGGCTTAATCTCGACGACGTAGAGCATGATGGCCGACCCGCTCGCGAGATTGCTCCACTGCCCGATATGCATCGACACGTAGACGTCGCCCTCGGCCCGGGCAAGCTTCGCCGAGATGGCACGGTGGCCGGCGTTCCAACCCCAGTCGTCGTTTCCCGTCGTGATGATCTTGGCGCCGCCGGAGCCGCAGTCGTCGTTCGCGCAGGAATACAGCGTGGTGAAACCGCCGCGTTGCAGGGCGCTCTCGTAGTTGCGGAAGACCTCCAGAATCGAGCGGCCGGCCGGGACGGCGTAACCGATCCGCGTGATCTTGCCTTCCAGATGCTGGCTTTTGTCGAACTTGGTGTCCTTCAGCTTGCCGAGCGGCAGGTTGAACTCGTCGAACTCGATAACGGAGTATACGTCGATGACCGACCCCGGATAGCGCGTGACCAGCGGATGGTCTTTGCTCTTCGGGATGTCCTTTGGCTGTGCGCCGCAGATGGCGGCCGTCAGAGCGCCAATGAAAAAAATGGCGCCGATTCTGCTATTCCATTTCATCACTCGTTCCTCTCTCTTTGCCTTTCTCCGCGCAGCCCCGGGAAGTTCTCCTCTAGTTGGTTTGCCGCCCGTTGCCCTTCTCTTCCCCGCGCCCCATCTTGTCGATCTCGTTGAAGTACACGCGGCGGCCCTCATCCATCGCCAGGTTGGATAGAATCACCGCCACGGAATCCGCCATGCCGATCTCCAGGTTCGCCTTCGGTGGCGTCAAGTCCCGGCAGCTCTGGAAGAAGCCTTCCAGTTCGATGTCCACCGGGTTGTCCTGCTCCTGCTGCACCAGAATGCCCTTGGCGGTGAGCCAGCGCCGTGCAAACTTGGCCTCCCGCCCCAGGAAACTGGCATTGGACTTGAAGTCCAGGTCGCTGGTCATGATCGGAATGGGCCCGTTGGCGCCTCCCGACGCTACCATGGTGGCGCCGGCCACGAAGGCTTCCTTCTTCTTGGCGTCCGCGTTGGTCACGGTGGTGGTTTTGGGCGGCTCGAGATACCACCAGGCGATGGCCGTGTGCAGGTCGTCGCCCACCGTAATCTCGATGGTGCCATCCGTGCCCATGATGATCTCGCCCATCTCCGGGCGCGAGCCATTGAAGAACGGGTTGAACTGATTGGTGCTGATGGAAGAGTACGTGAGCTTCTGCCCCTTGGGGTAGCGGTAGATCAACTGCACGTTGTCGTAGACGTCGCGCCCGTCCTTGAGAGTGTCCAGGCTGCCCAGGCCCATCACCATTTCCGGCGAGGCGCCGAACATCCAATCGGCCACATCCACCTGGTGCGAGGTCAGCTCAGCCGGCAGACCACCCGACATGGAACGGTAGACCCGCCAGTTGGCGATGTTCGACTCGCCGCCCGGCTTCATGGTCCACAACGCGCTTGGCTTGTTGATCATGTTGCGATGCCATTGCGCGTGGATATGGTGGACGTCCCCCAGAATGCCCTTGTCCACCATGTTCTTCACCACCTGGTAGAAGTAGCTGTAGCGCCGCTGCAGGCCGGTTTGCAGGATTTGTTTGGGATGTTCCCGCGCCAGCGCGCGCAGCGCGTGCACTTCGTTCGGCTTGAACACCAGGCACTTTTCGCAGAAGACGTGTTTGCCCGCCAGCAGCACATCGCGCGTCAGCGGGAAGTGCACGAACAGCGGCGTGATCACGAACACCGCGTCGATATCCTTCTGCGCCAGCAGATCGCGATAGTCTTTGTACGTTTTCGGATTGCCGCCGATGGTTTGCACCCCATGATCGAGGGCTTCCGGCAGGATGTCGCACAGCGCCACGCAGCGGCCGCTGTCGATCTTCTTCAAGTGTTTCAATAAGTAGGTGCCGCGGCTGCCGCAACCGATCATGCCGTATTGCACCTGTTGGTTGGCGGCCTTCACCCTTTGGATGAAAGGCGCTCCGGCGGTTACGGCCCCGGCGGCCTTCAATACATCGCGGCGGGAAACGTCATTTTCCTGCGCCATATGAATGCAACCTCACAATGCGGAGTATTTCACCCGATTGTAGCAGGTGGGGCATGCTTTAGCTTGCCATTGCTTTTTCCTCGCTCACCCGCGGCACGGTTGCGCCCCGGGCCGCTAGGCTATAGTGGGCATCATGGGCCGCATCCGCATTCTTCCCGACCAGGTCGCCAACAAGATCGCTGCCGGAGAAGTGGTCGAGCGGCCGGCGTCGGTGGTCAAGGAACTTCTCGAAAACTCCCTCGACGCCGGCGCGACGGACCTGCGGGTGGAAGTCGAATCGGGCGGCCGGCGGCTCATCCGCGTCCTCGACGACGGCTGCGGCATGCTGCGCGACGACGCGCTGCTGGCCTTCGAGCGCCATGCCACCAGCAAGCTGCGCGATGTCAAGGATCTGCTCTCGATTGCCACCCTCGGGTTCCGCGGCGAGGCGCTCCCCTCCATCGCGTCCGTCTCGCGCCTGCTGCTCGAAACACGCTCCGCCGAAGAGACCACCGGCACGCGCATCGAGATCGCCGGCGGCAAGATGCTGCGCTGCGAAGAAGCCGCGCTCGGCGGCGGCACCACCATCACCGTGCGCGACCTCTTCTATAACGTGCCCGCCCGCAGAAAATTCCTGCGCACCGAGCAGACCGAGCTGGCCCATATCGCGTCCCTCGCCACCCACTACAGCCTGGCCCACCCGGAGCGGACCTTTCGCCTCACCAGCGGCGCTGCCGAGTTGCTGCACGTCACCCCCGTGGCCACCCTGAAAGAGCGCGTTTACCAGGTCTTCGGCAGCCAGGTGCTCGACGAGTTGGTGGAGATCGGCGTGCGCGAGAAAGAGATGTTCCTGCCGCCGCCCAGCGTGCCGCCCTCCGAAGCCATTGCGGAATACCGCCGCCCACCCGGCCCGGACGACGATCCGCCCCTCCTCACCTTCCGCCTCTCCGGCTTCTTCTCGCGCCCGCAGGTGCAGAAAACCAACCGCAATTCGATCTTCATCTTCGTCAACCGCCGCCTCATCCGCGACCGCACCTTGCTGCACGCGCTCTCCTCGGCCTATCACAACCTGATGCCGGCTTCGGCCTATCCTTTCGCGCTACTGTTTCTGGAATGCGACCCCGGCGAGGTGGATGTCAATGTGCACCCCTCCAAGACCGAGGTGCGTTTCCGCCACGGGTCGTTCGTCCACGATTTCGTGCGCGATACCATACGCGGCCGGTTGATGGAGAGCCGGCCGGCGCCCGCGTTCTCGCCGGCCGTGCAGCCCTCGGCGGCCGCGCAGCCGGGTGCGCGCCTTCCCTATTCCGAATTCAGCCAGATGATCGAGAACGAGGCGCCGGCGGCGGTAAGCCTCGCCGAACCCGAGCCCGAACCTGCCCTGCCCGAGTTCGCCTTGCGGCCCGCCGCCGGCCCCGCGCCTCGCCTCGATTTCAGCGCGCCGCCGCTCGAAGTCACCCCCGGTCCACCGCCTTCCGGCAAACTCCAGCGCACCCTCGACGCGCACGGCGAATTCCCGCCCGAAGCCCTCCCGCCGCCCGAAATCTCGCTCTCCGTGCTCTCCGACCTGCGCCCGCTCGGCCAGATCCACGAGAGCTTCATCATCGCCGCCGGCCGCGACGGCTTGTGGATCGTCGACCAGCACGTGGCCCACGAGCGCATCTTGTTCGAGCAGGTCATGAAGCAGCGCGCCGCCGGCCGCGTCGAGATGCAGCGCCTGCTCATGCCCCTGATTCTGCAGCTCACCCCCGAGCAGCAGATCGACTATGCCCGCATCGCCGATGAGCTGCACGCCGTCGGCTTCGAAACCGAGCCGTTCGGCCACCGCACCATCGCGGTCAAAGCCGCGCCCGCCGCGGTTGGCGCCGCGGACCTGGAGAAGATCGTCTTCGAGGTTCTGGAAATTGCCGAAGGCGAGCTGCGCGGCGCCTCCATGGACGACCTGCGCCGCGCCATCTGCGCCGGCATCGCCTGCCGCGCGGCCATCAAGATCAACACCCGCCTCGACGCCGCCAAGATGGAGTGGCTGCTACGCGCCCTGGCGGCCACGGATTGCCCCATGAGCTGTCCCCACGGCCGCCCCATCGCCCTGCACTACTCCACCCGCGAAATCTTGAAGGCCTTCCACCGGATCTAAAACCCGGTGAAAACCCGGTGACAAAACCCGGTGACAGACGGAACGTTTCCCGGTTTCTGGGCTACGCCCCCTTCGGATAGCACCCCAGCACGCGCAAAAAGTCCGCCAATTCCCGCAGGTGGTTCAGCGCATTCTGCGCATTGGGCGAATCCGCGCGGCCCAGGAAATCGAGATAAAAGAGATATTCCCACGGTTTCCCCCGCAGCGGGCGCGATTCGATCTTGATCAGGTTCAGGTCGCGGAGAGCAAAAGCGCTCAGCGCCCGGAATAGTGACCCGGGAACGTTGCGCGTGCTGAACACCAGCGAGGTTTTCCAGGGCGCGCTCCGGTCGGCCCGGATGGGATGCTGGCGCGCGTATTCGGGCGTTCGCAGGAGAAAAAACCGGGTGAAATTCCGGCGGTCGTCTTCAATCGATCGGCGAAGAATGCGAGCGCCGTAAATCTCCGCGGCTACCGAGGAAGCGATCGCCGCGGCGTCCGTCAGCTTCTCCTCCGCGATCATTTTGACGCTCCCGGCCGTGTCGTAGAAGGGAATTCTTTCGATCCGCGGGTTCCGCGCAAAGAAATCCAGGCACTGATTCAACGCCACCGGATGGGAAAACACTTTCTTTATTCCGGAAAATGGCACGCCTTTTAGAGCAATCAGATTGTGCACGATGCGCACATTGGTCTCGGCCACAATGGGTAGCTCGAAATTTACCAGGTGGTCGTAGTTCTCATGCACCGACCCCGCCAGCGTATTCTCGATCGGCACCACCGCTCCGGCCGCGCGGCCCTCCTTCACGGCGCGGAAGATGTCTTCGAAGCGTTCGCATGGCAGAACGGTAACTCCCGGTCCAAGCAACTTGCGCGCGGCTTCTTCGCTGAAGGCGCCGCGCGCGCCTTGAAAGGCAATCGCCGCCGGAGGCATTCCTTTGGCCCGGCTGGTTCTCACGCTCACTTTTCCGCTCCTTCCCATCTGCTCACCTGGGCGTCGGGGACGCCGATCAGGTCCAGAACGCGATCGATGCTGTGAT
This sequence comes from Bryobacterales bacterium, assembly GCA_003142355.1. The sequence continues at coordinate 8,611 of PLMF01000394.1, read as the reverse complement.
CGACGATATCCATCACCGTTTGGGGATGGTGATAAAAACCGGGAATCGGGGGAGCGATTATGGCCCCCATTTCGGACAGAGCCGTCATGTTTCTTAGATGCCCCAGGTGCAAAGGGCTTTCCCGGACCAGCAGAATTAGTTTGCGCTTTTCTTTTAGCGCGACGTCCGCCGCTCGCACCAGCAGGTTCGAGCTGATACCGTTGGCGATGGCGGACATGGTGTGGATCGAGCACGGAGAGATCACCATCCCATCGGTCGGGTACGAGCCGCTGGCCAGCCGGCAGGATATATCCTCTACTGCATAGGAGAAATCCGAGAGCTTCTTGACGTCCGCGGCAGTTTTGCCGGTCTCTAGGTACAGTGTCTTCTCGCCGGACCTGGTCACAATGAGGTGGATCTCGGCGCTCTGCCGCATGCGCAGCCGTTCCAGCAGGCGCAATCCGTATATCGCGCCGCTCGCTCCCGTGATTCCCACGATGATTCTCACGCCCGTCTCTCCGCCACAATCTTGCCTCTGTTCCGTGATCGGAACAAAAATCTGCGTTCTCGCTTGCCCCAATTACCCCGGGAGGATATAATGCCGTTCGGATGCGTCGTTCGCGCAACCGTTCAGCGAGGATCATATCATGGAGCGCCCCGGAGAAAAACTCAAGCGCGTTCGCGAGCGGCTTAAGCTCACCTACCGCGATGTCGAGAAAGCCAGCCGGCAGATCGCCCAACGCCGCGGAAGCGACGAGTTTGCGATTGCCTTGAGCCGCTTGGCTGATATCGAGAATAAGGGCACCCTGCCCACCATCTACCGGCTCTACACGCTGTGCGCCATCTACCGCCGGGATTTGACCGAGGTGCTCCGCTGGTATGGCGTCCCTTTGGACCAGTTGCCCTCCGAGGCCCTTCACGTCGGACTGGATGAAACCCATGCCATCCACTTTGAGCCGAGCGGCACTGTGACTGTCCCCCAGCCTCCGGATCTCGAAATCGACCCGCATAAGACCGCTTTTCTGAGCTATTTAGTCCGGCATTGGGGCAGAATGCCGCTCAGTTTTCTGAACGGTCTGGACTTGCGAGAGTACCGTTACGGTTTTATCGGGTTGGAGGATTGGTCGATGTATCCGATTTTGCAGCCCGGATCGCTGGTCGTGATCGATGAAAGCCGGCGGAAAATCGTCGGTTCGGGTTGGACCAGTGAATTCGACCGCCCGATTTATTTTCTCGAGCACCGCGGCGGCTGTCTCTGCGGCTGGTGCGTCCTCTCGGACAACCGGCTCCTGGTCCAGTCGCATCCGGCCTCAAACCACGCGCCCCTGGTGTTTGAGTATCCGAAGGAGATCGACATCATCGGCCAGGTGGTCGGGGTGGCTATGCTTCTGGAATCGAGAAGACGCCGCCACACCCGAACTTCATCCTGAGAAAGCCAGCCCTCCATATCCTGAGAGTACTGGTCCATTTGATCTATATAGAAGGTGGGGCAAGGCGCTTTCGCCTGCCAACCGACTTCTCCAATCCTGCTGAATCTCCAACGGCGTTCCAGTTTCGGAAAATTTTCAGTGTTATCCCCTATGATGGTACGGTCAGGTCTAGTATAGTACCAATCTTACTATCGTAAGTTAGTAGAAAGGACACGACATGAGAAAGCTCATTCTCCTCGCGTTGGCTGTATTCGCCTTTGTGGCGACCGCTCACACCGGCAGAATTCAGGGTCCGCTGCCGGGTTGCGATCCCTGCCCATGGGTGCGTTGATCCCAAGGAAGGCGTTAAACCAGCGCGGCGGCCGGTGTTAGAATCGGGCCTGAGAGCAATTTTGATGCCGAGCCACGCGCTGGTTTTGTTTTTTGAGTGGGTTTCGCTGTTAGGCGCCGGCCTGACCGCCCTCAAGCTCTTCAGTTCCGGACTTTATCGCCGATATCGGTTCTTCTTCGTTTATCTTGTTTCCCTGGTCCCCTACGGTATCTGCCTTCTTGTGCTCGACGTGAATTCCGGTCTGTATCAAGAATTCTGGACGGTCACCGAACCCCTGTTCTGGCTCCTCTATGTCCTTGTAGTGTTTGAACTTTGCGGATTGATTCTGGAGAAGCACAAGGGCGTGTACACTTTGGGCCGGTGGGCGATGTATCTTGCACTGGCTGTCTCCGTGACGGTTTCCCTGCTCAGCCTTCTCCCGCACATCACCCCGGCGATGCCACAGCGAACCAGGATCATGGGCTATGTCTACGCCACCGAGCGCGGAGTGGATTTCAGCCTGGCCATCTTTATTCTGTTGATTCTGTTCTTCTTGAGCCGTTACCCCGTGCCGTTGAGCCGCAATGTTGCGGTGCACGCGGTGGTCTGTTCCATCTTCTTTCTTAGCGACACGCTGGGGCTTGTTCTGCACAGCATTTTCGGCTTGCACCACAAGAATGAAGTCGATATGTTCTTGATGGCGAAATCCTCCGCTTGCGTGTTGGCGTGGTTGGTCCTTCTGAATGCCAAAGGCGAAGAAGTGCGGGTCAGCACCCTCCATTTCGGCCGTGGGGACGAAGAGCGGATTCTGCTTCAGTTGGATTCCCTAAATGATACCCTATTGAAAGCCTCCCATAAATAGGGTGTTATCCTAAGTTAAAGTAGTACCGTTATTACCTTAAAATTTGTTGCATTTTTGTGAAATTATTCGTATGCTGTTTCTAGCACCAAGAGTACAACGCGATGGATTTATTAATAGTCTTACCAGTTCTGATGGTCCTGGCGCTGGCCGCGGCGGTGGTCGTACTGGCCCGTAAACTCGCATTCACAGACACCAGTCTCCCTCTCACCGCCGAATGGATTGACGAACTCTCCATTGAGCGCTATCGGCCCATGATGCACCTGCTCGACGGCGGCGATGCCGAGTCCCTCCGCTCCCAACCCGGGTTCACCCCGGGAATGGCCGCTAAGCTTCGCATCGAGCGGTGCCAGGTTTTCCGCGGATACCTGCGCTGTTTGCGCACCGATTTTCAGCGCGTGTGCGCCGCTCTCAAACTCCTGATGTTGCACTCGCGCGATGACCGGCCGGATTTGGCCGGCGTCCTCGTCCATCAACAGTTGATGTTCGAGTGCGGCCTGGTCTTGGTTGGTTTCCGGCTTTTCCTCTACCGTTTCGGACTGTGCGGGGTGGATGTCACGGACTTGGTCAAGATCTTCGACCTGATGCGTTTGGAATTGAGGCGCCTGGTCCCGGCCACCGCGGCCGTGGGCGCCTGAACCCGCCCGGAATTTCCGCCGAATACTATCTGTGGGCCGCCCCACTTTCCCGCTCAGAGCTGCTTGAGTATTTCCTTCGCTTCCTTTAATTGTGGAAATTCCTTCTCCGCTTCCCGGAATTCCCGCGTATGCACCCTGCGCCGCGCCGCCGTGTGGTCCACGGGATAGCGCAGGTGCAGCATTTCGTGAAACATCACGTACTCCAGGGCCACAGCCGGATCCCGCGGCTGGTCGAGGATGCGGCTGATGATAATGGCGTTGTGCGACGGGTCGAAGTGCCCCAGCATGCTGCGCGATGGCCGGCGGCTCCATCCCAATTGCGGCCGGCCCAGCAAGCCATCGAAAAATTGCCCGTTCAAACGCTCGAAGATTTCCTCCAGGTTGTGGTGCGTGCCCTGCGGCCCCGAGATGAACTTGCGGCCGCGAATCTGCCGCACCAGGTGCGCCTGGCGCCGGACGTCGCGGCGGTTCAAATAGAGGCGGTAGCGGTGGGCATACAATCGCGGCACCGGCTTGCGGTACAGTTTGCCCAGCAGGATGTGCGCCAGCGCTTCCATCACCGGCGCCGGCGCGCCCGCCAGCAGATCGGAAATACGCACCTCCAGGCGCCCGTCTTCCAGCCGGATGAAGCTGTCCGCATTGGCGAAGCGGCGGAACTCCACGCGCAAATCGGGCAGCGGGGCGCGAGGCCTCAGCTCGCGGAACACCCGCCCGTAGATCTCTTCCGGCGTTTCGAAGAAAAGAGAACTCTGCAGACCCTGGCTGTCGCGCATCCCCCCGGTGTCGTCCATCTCCTACCCAGGGTACCGCGCGCACGCCCCCTTGGTTACACTTTCCACACGCGGATGGGTTACTCTGAGTTTTTGCAGGAAAGGACCAACTTGCCCAAGGCCAAAATCAGCGCGCTGGGGTGCTACACGCCGCCTCGCGTGCTCACCAACCAGGACCTCGAAAAGATGGTCGACACCAACGACCAGTGGATTGTCAGCCGCACCGGAATCCGCGAGCGCCATATCGTGGGGCCCGAGATGGCCACTTCCGACATGGCCATTGAGGCCGCCAAATGCGCCCTCGCCCAGCGCGGCGTGGCCCCGACCGAGCTCGACACCATCATCGTCTGTACGGTCACGCCCGACCACTTCTTCCCCTCCACCGCCTGCCTGGTGCAGAACGGGATTGGCGCGCGCGGCGCCTGGGGATTCGATCTCATCGCCGCCTGCTCCGGGTTCGTGTACGGCCTCACCACGGGCGCCCACCTGGTGGCCTCCGGCACGCACCATAAGGTCCTCGTAATCGGCGCCGATACCATGAGCCGGATCACCGACTATACCGACCGCGCCACCTGCATCCTGTTCGGCGACGCCGCCGGCGCTTTCCTGATCGAGCCCACGGGCGATGCCGAGGACCACCTGGGGTTCATCGATTTCATCGGCGAAGTGGATGGCTCGGGCGCCGATTTCCTCAAAATGCCCGCCGGCGGCAGCCGCCTGCCGGCTTCCCACGATACCGTCGATAAGCGCCTCCACTACATCTTCCAGGACGGCAGCCAGGTGTTCAAGTACGCCGTCCGCAAGATGTTCGAATCCTGCCGCGATCTGCTGCAACGTAACGGCCTCACCGCCGACGACGTGGCCGTGGTCATTCCGCACCAGGCCAACAAACGGATCATCACCGCCGCCGCCGACCGCTTGGGCATCGCCCCCGAGAAGGTCCTCATCAACATCGACCGTTACGGGAACACCGTCGCCGCCACCATCCCGCTGGCCACNNGGCGCCGGCTACACCGTGGGCGCCAGCATCTGGCGCTGGGCCTACTGAGGGGCCGGGGGTCAGGGGCCAGGGGGCGGAATCGTATCATGGGTGACGTGACGGACTGTGCGCCGTTGGTGCAGTACGAACGCAGGATGAGCGAACTGCAGGCTGGTTTCGGAGAAGCTCGCTCCCACGGCGCCTTGGCGACAGTGCTGTTGGCGATGGCCATCGCTCTATTTCTGGCGCTTGGCCTGCTCGCCTTTCGCAGACAAATATCCTTTCTGTGGCCGTCGCTTTCCATTCCGCTGGCGGCCGAATCGGCCCGCCGCGTCCGACGGTGCTGGCACTCCCAATCCCGGATCGGGCGCCTGCAGCGCTTCTATGATCGAGCCATTCGGCGGGTGAGAGGAGACTGGGTGGGCAGTGGCGCCAGCGGCGGAGAATTTGCGGAACCGGGTCATGCGTACGCGAGAGACTTGGACATCTTCGGCGAAGGCTCGCTCTTTGACATGCTTTGTACGGCGCGAACCGCAATAGGCCAGCGTGGGCTTGCGGATTATCTGCTGAAGACGCCCTCCGTTGAAGAAACACTGTCGCGGCAGCAGGCCGTCCGGGAGTTGCGCGGACAAGTGGACCTGCGGGAACGGTTGGCACTGCTCGGCCACTTCGAGTTCTTCGAATCGAGGTGGAAGACGTTCGCGGAATGGCTCGCCCGGCCGGCGCTTTCGGCCGGTGGATCGATTCGGATAGCGGCCTTCATCACCTCCGCGCTGGTTGCCGGTATGGTTGTGGGCGGCCTGACAGGACTGGTTCCGTGGATCCGCGTCGCCATCTGGGTCGCTCCGCTGGTGGCGTTTCACTCGGTGGTTGGCCTGCTGTTTCGGGACAGGATCAACCGCATGATTGTCTGGCTTCGTCCCGTGTCCATTGAAACTCAGGTGTTGCGGGAAGGGCTGCGATTGCTGGAACACCACCAGTTTCAATCCTCCAAGCTGCGCCAGCTTGCCGGCCGGGTCCGGAACGGCTCGAAGTCCGTTCGCAAGCTGGAACGGCTGCTAAATGCGCTGAATGAACGGAACAAAGAGTGGTTTTTCGGCCCCTCTCTGCTTCTGCTGACTGGCACCCAACTCTGCCTGGCTATCGAACAGTGGCGGATCGAGCACCGCGCCGCGCTTCGAGGCTGGCTGGACGCCTGGGCCGAGTTCGAAGCTTTGAACGCGTTGGCGAATTACGCTTACGAGAACCCGGAGAACACGTTTCCCGAACTCTCCACCGAAGGCGCCAGGTTCGAAGCGGAGGGGCTCGGACATCCGCTGCTTCCGAGCGCATCCTGCGTCGGGAACGATGTCCAGTTCAACAGGGAGTCCCGATTCTACGTCGTCAGCGGGTCCAACATGTCCGGTAAGAGCACGCTATTACGCGCCATCGGGTTGAATGCCGTGCTGGCGTTCGCCGGAGCCCCTGTGCGGGCACAGTTGCTCCGGCTGTCGCGACTCTCGGTTTGCGCGTCGATCTCGGTAGTGGACTCTCTACTGAATGGAAAGTCGAAGTTCATGGCGGAACTGGACCGGCTGCGTTATGCGATTCAAGCGACCCTGGAAGGCGAATCGGTGCTGTTCTTGATCGACGAGATCTTTGGCGGAACGAATTCGCGCGACCGGCGAGTGGCGGCGGAGGCGGTGGTGCGGACACTGGTGAACCACGGAGCGATCGGGGCGTTGTCGACGCACGATCTCGCGCTCAGCGAGATCGCGGCCTCGGACCTCCGCGGAGTGAACGTGCATACCGGCTCCAGAGACGGAAGCGACCCACTGGACTTCGACTATCGCCTGAAGCCGGGAGTCACAACCGAAGCCAACGCCCTGGCGATCGCAAGGATGGCCGGGGTCCCGATATAGGGTCCGCCGTAGCGTGGCGGCGCTTCCCTGACCCGCACCCCTACTTCCTTCCCATGCGGCAGGTCGAACTCCAGGATTCCGCCGGGGTCCGTGACGGCTTCGAACATCTCCTCGTCGTCGATTTCCACCTGGTAGGCGCGGCGCGGCTCCAGTCCCACGATGAAGGCCGCTTCTTCTTCGTCCAGCGTCACGCGGAACTTGCGCCCACCCGGTCCCATCGAAACCACCGCCTCCCCGAGCGAGATCGGCGCCGCCACGCTCCGCGGATTCACGGCCGTCAGCCGGCCGTCCGCGAACATCTGCGCCACTCCATCGAAATACCCGAACCACCGGGCGTCGTCTTCCCAGCCCGACCGCACGTAGAGCTTTCCCGAATCCGGATTGTGGTAGACCAGCGGTACCAGGTAGTAGCTCAACCCGGGTTGATACGGATTGGCCCACAGGAATTCGTAAGGTGCGCCGAACGTGCCGCGCAGCATGAAATGGTCGTGCATCAGCCAGCCCTGCAGCACCTGGCTTTCCGCCGCGTTCACGTCATACGCCACCATCGCCAGCTCCGCCGCGCGCGAAAGTGCGGCCAGCCGCAGATCCGGCTGGTCCGGCTTGAGAGGCGGCGCTATGCGGTACTGGTTCTCGGGCGTATCGTAGACCGCCGGGTAGTGGCTCACCAGGTGCTCGATGGGAAAATCCTTGAAGAAGCGCGGGCAGCTTTCCCGCAGATCGAGGTTGGTGTTGTCCCGCATGGCGTGCAGCAGCTCGAACAGAGGGTAGGCATCGTCGCGCGCCACCACGCTGCGCCCGTTCTTGAGCGCCGGCGCCATCTTGCCGTTCCACCAGTTGCGGACCACGCCCTCCAGCTCGCGCTGAGGAGCCTCCGGCACGTGATCGAAAAGAGCCACTGCCGCCAGTACCCGCGAGCGCACCCCGGCCATGCTGTCATTCGCGGCGGCCGCCGCCATGCCCTTCTCGATCCGAGCCGCCAGGTCCCGCCGTTGCCCCTCGCTCAGCAGATCCTGGCACCAGTCGAATACCAGCGCCAGTTGCCGCAAGTCGTCACCCGGACCGAGCGCCCACGCCACCGCCTGCCGTCCCGCGGCGGCATTCCCGGAGATCTGATAATACAGCGCCTGCGCCATGCCCGGCTCCGGCATGGGAGCGTTGCCGGCCAATAACGCGTCGAACTGCTGCCATCGCGCCGAAGCCCGCTCGCGCTCCCGTTTGAGCAGACGCAGCCGCGCTGGCCTGAGAAACAGCCGGGGATGCTCGCTCGAAACCGTGACCGGCTCGTCGGAGGCTTGCGGTGCGGCCGGCCAGCCAACCGCTAGCAGCAGCCCAGCCAGGGCCACGGGAATTCTCCTCATCTCCCCCGATTGTGTCATAGCGACACACCGCCGTGCCCGCCCGTCCCCCACCCCCCACCGGCCCGTTCACAAGTTATTTGATTTAAAACGGGTTAAAGAGATTGACACGTGGTTGTCCGATTGCTATTTATGGTTGTGAATTGGTGAAGTAACCTTTCAAACCTGCCCTCTGCTGCAACAGGCAGGCGGAAGAAGGGTGAGCCGAAGAGACAGCGTGCTTGCGGGAGCCGATGTTTGCATGAGTTTTAGCTCACTGTTCTTCCCTTGGCGGTTGCCGCAGAGGGGTTTTTTGTAGAAACGGCTTCAAGCGATCTCACCGGGGATCATCGGTAGCGGTGGTTATCTGGCGTTTCTGGTAAGGAAAATAGGACGCGGACCTGACCA
>PLMF01000212.1 GCA_003142355.1 Bryobacterales bacterium | reverse complement strand
AAGAAACTGCACGGGGTGGCCGAGCACCATCGCGTTTCGGTGCGGAACATCCGGCGGGATGGCAACGAAGCGGTGAAGAAGCTTCTGAAGGACAAGAAGATCACCGAAGACGACGACAAGAAGGCCCACGACGAGACCCAGAAGCTAACCGACGCGTGCATGGAGAAGCTCGACCAGGCCGCCCGGAACAAAGAAAAAGAGATCATGGAGATCCGGTAGGGGCGGCAGGCGCCGCTCGGCCGCTGCCGACGCGGCAGTTGGGCACCGTCATCGAGAGCTTGTAAAATTCCTGCGGCAAATCTGTGGAGCCGTGCCAGCGGACCGCCCTCTTCCTTTGAACTGTAGTACTGGTACCAGGCCGCAGTCCTGGTACACAGAAAGTCGTTGACACAAACGCGGGGTGTAATGCATACTTACTGGCGGGGTAGTGTACCGCAACTGTGGCCAACCCTGAGGATGGGGTTCTGGCTTAAAACGGAACCAGAGGAGGCACCCTTAAATGAGACGAGAAATACAGACGGCGCGTGTGTTCAGAACGGCAATGACGTCCTTATTGCTGCTGTCATTTGCAGCCATCGTGTCCGCTGGAGTTGCTTCGGCCGGCACCCTGCCGGCGGCCACTTTCACAGCGTCCTATACCTTTAACAACGTGGAGTCTAACACCTTGGGCTGGGGCTTTACTATCGATGCGCCCATATGGGTCTCAGCATTGGGGTATTACGACGACTCTAGCCTCACTAGCCCCACTTCGGGGTTGTTAGATAACCATATCGTAGGTATATTTGACAGCACGGGGAACCTGTTAACGTCTACGACCGTGCCCGCAGGTACGGCCGGGACTCTTATCGAAAATTGCCTATACTCTTCGATCTCAACCATCGAACTGACCCCAGGCACATATTACGTTGAAGGCACGCAACAAGGCACCCAGGGGGCGAACCCGACAGACCCGGTGGCCTACTGGTTTTCCCCCCCCGGCAGTTTTAGTACGTTACCCGAGATCACCAGTACATGGGGAGTGTATACATTGGCGGGTGAGCCCGGAGTGCTCACCTTCGCCGGCGGCTCCGGAGAGTATGTGGCCTATATGGGTCCGAACTTCCTCGCCAGCGATACTGCGCCATCCTCGACCCCAGAACCGGGCTGTGCTCTGCTTCTGACCGGCGGGTTGGCGGGGTTGCTTTTTTGGAAGCGCAGGCGCTCAAGCCCTGAGAAGAACGTTTAATCGTTACGGCACAAACCACTCCCTGCCCCTGAGGATTGCGGCCATCGCGCGGGGCTGCGCCGCCCGGTGAGCTTGACCTGCTGGTACATAAGGCCAGGGTCGATACCGTGGTGTTTACGCCGGAACTGGCGGACGAGGCCAGGAGCGCGTGGAGGAAGTTCGGGAAGGGCAATCACCCGGCGGGGCTGAGTTTCCGCGGCGGTGCGCTCGTCGGGAGAAGAGACGTGCGACATGGTGGCGCCCGCCATGAAGAAGCGGGAGTTCAACTTCACCGAGGCGACGCGGTTCTCGTGCGTTATACTCGAAGTCGATGGCAACCGTCACCGAGATAGGCAGCTTGATCTCTCGACGTCCCGAGATCCGCGGCGGCCGGCCGTGCATTGCCGGGACGGGCGTATCGGTTCGCCGGATCGCTCAGTGGCACAACATGGGCCTGATTCCGGAGGAAATCGCGCGGAAATTTGGCCACCTTTCGCTGGCGCAGGTTCATGCGGCTCTTGCCTACTATCACGCCAACCAGGCGGAGATCGACCGGGACCTGGAATCCGAGGCGCGGGAGACAGAGGCCCTCGAAGCGCAGCACAGGCGCTGATCCCCACCTGTGAGCCGGATCAAGATCTACATCGACGAGGACGCGATGGACAGCGATCTTGTCGAGGCTCTTCGTTCGCGTGGCATAACCGTGATCACGCCTTCGGACGCTGGTCTCACCGCGAGGTCCGACGAGCAACAGTTGGCCTTCGCTTCCGAACACGGGTGTGTCCTCTACACGTTCAACGTGTCGGATTTCTATCGGCTTTACATGGAGTGGGCCGGTGCTGGGCGAGAGCACGCCGGAATGATTCTAGCGCCGCAGCAGCGGTTCTCGGTCGGCGAGCAGTTGCGCCGCATCTTGCGTCTTCGCGCTACCACGGCCGCCGCCAGCATGCGGAACCAAGTCGAGTTTCTCGGCAACTGGGGTTGACGGTAGGCGCACCGGGCCGTCTGGTATGCGAAACCGCTATCCCTGGTATCTGGCTTCCGCGATGTGCCGTGTTATCATATCGCTTAGGAAGAAAGCACATATTCAGGAAGAATCTGTAAATGGCTTTGAACATCAAGAACGCTCAGGCCGACGAGTTGGCGCGCGCGCTGGCCGCGCGCACCGGCCAATCGATTACCGATGCCGTAGTGAATGCGCTCCGGGAGCAACTGAAACGTGAGACGGGGCGCCGTCTCGCGCCGCGCCTGGCGGAAGAACTGAGAGCCATCAGCGAGCGGTGCGCGGCTCTGCCGGACTATGACAAGCGCAGCCCCGAAGAGATCATCGGCTTTGACGAGCACGGTTTGCCGGCGTGATCCAAATGGTGATAGACACATCGGCCATTATTGCGATTTTACTGGAGGAACCGGGGTTTGAACGCTTCATCGATTCCATCGCCAGCGATCCGGTGCGCTTGATATCGGCCGTCAACGCTTTGGAGTCCGCGATCGTAATCGAAGCGCGGAAGGGCGACCAAGGCGGGCGCGAATTTGACCTGCTGCTACACAGGGCGAAGATCGATATCGTGCCGTTCACGCCGGAACTGGCGGACGAGGCACGGAGCGCGTGGAGGAGGTACGGGAAGGGCAATCATCCCGCGGGTCTGAATTTCTGCGATTGCTGCGCCTATGCGCTTTCGAAGGTTTCAGGGGAACCACTTCTGTTCCAGGGCGCTGACTTTCCGAAAACGGACGTGACCGCGGCGTGAAGGCCGCCGCGGGCCGAGTGAGGCCCGGCCCGGCGGCGATTGCCAATCGCCGCGCCGGATGCCATCCGGCCCCACAAGAAGAAATCATCGCTCACGCCAGGCCCGATCTCTCCAGCAGCGCCTGCGGATCGGGATCTCGTCCCATGAAGCTGCGGTGTACTCCACCAGGGTCCTCATCCCGCTGCGGTGAATAGCGGTTTTGCGGGACACGCTATTGCCCCTGTACCGCGCGCACGCTCTTCTCCACCGGCTCCAGTTCGGCGATCTCCACGCCCAGTGGAGTGGTTTTCAGATCGGCGAACTTGCGCGCGGTCACCATCACACGGGCTTCGAGCGATCCTACCGCGGCGTTGTACGCTTCCACCGCGCGCTCCAGGCCCTTTCCCACCTTGTTCAGGTGGTCGCCCATGTCGGAAAGGCGTTTGAAAAGGTCTTTGCCCAGCGCGCTGATCTCGGCCGCGTTTTGCGCCAGGTCCTCCTGGCGCCAGCCGTAGGCCACGGCGCGCAGTAGCGCGATCAGCGTGGTGGGGGTCGCCAGGATGATGTTCTGCCCCACGCCGAATTCGATCAGCGAGGGGTCGCTCTCGAGCGCGGCGCTGAAGAAACACTCGCCGGGCAGAAACAGGACCGCGAATTCGGGCGCGTGGTCGAACTGCTCCCAGTAGGATTTGCGGCCCAGCGCCACCAGGTGGGCGCGCACCTGGCGCGCGTGGTCGGCGAGGCGCGCCTTGCGGGTCTGCTCGTCGGGGGCTTCGATGGCCTGGAGGTAGCCGTCGAGCGGCGTCTTGGCATCCACCACGACGATTTTGCCCGCGGGCAGGCGCACCAGCAGATCGGGGCGCAGACGGCCTTCCTCGGAATCGACGGCGGCTTGCGTGACGAAATCGCAGTGGTCCAGCATGCCGGCCATCTCCACCACGCGGCGCAATTGGATCTCGCCCCATCGGCCGCGCACCCCGGGCGTGCGCAGCGCGGTGACCAGCTTGCCGGTTTCGGCGCGAAGCTGCGTCTCGGTTTCCACCAGGCTGCGGACCTGCTCGTGGAGCCCGGCGTAGGCGCCGGCGCGGGCTTTTTCCAACTCCTGAATTTGGGAATCGACTTTGTCGAGCGAGCTGCGAACCGGGGCCACCAGTTCGACGATGGCCTGCTGCCGCATTTCCAGGTCGCCACGCGCGGCCTCCTGGGTCTGCGCCAGGGTGGCGCGGGCCAGATCGAGGAAGGCCTGGTTGTTGCGCGCCAGGGCGTCGGCGGAAAGCGCTTTGAAGGCCGACTCGGTTTCCTGCTTGCGCCAGCGCAGTACCAGCCACGCCAGCGCGAAACCGGCGATAAAACACAGGACCGGCAGAATGCTTTGCATATCTACAGCAGCACAGTGTCGATGCGCCCCGGTTCTTCCACGCGCGCCGGGGCGGGGACGGACGGCCGCCCGGCGCCGCGGAGGAACTCTATCAGCTCCGCTTCCGACCCGTCGAAGAAGCCTTCCAGCAGCTCGTGAATGGCGACGCGGCGCATGGCATCGCGCGAGGCCACGGGCGAGTAGACGAACGCCCGCCCCACCTTGCGGCGCGCCAGTTTTCCCTTGCGCACCAAGCGCTCGAGCACGGTCATGATGGTGGTATAGGCCAGCGGCCTGGATTGCGCCACGATCCGCTGCACGTCTTTCACGTTGCCTTCCTGAAGCGACCAGAGCGCCTTCAGGCAGGCCAGCTCGAGCGGCGGAGGGATATCGCGCGCGGCTTTCGGCATCAGCTTTCCTGTTTCGGATCCGCGGGCTGGAGCGCCTGCTTCAGCTTGCCGCCAAAAGGCGAGTCCGCTTCGGGTTCTTCGGCTGCCGGCTTGGGCGGGGCACCCTCTGGGCCGGGTGCTTTCCCCTTCAAATAGCGGTCCTTTTTGAGCGCCGCGCGCTCCAACGCGGTGTTCCAGCCGGTGAAGCAGCCTTCCACCTGGCGGTCGTTTTCAATCAGCGCGCGCATGCACTCCATTTTGGAATCCATATCGTCCAGGTAGTGCAGCAGCAGCGCTTCGGGAAACTGCGGCAGCTTGGGCGAGCCGAACTCGAGCTGCCCGTGATGGCTCAGGATCATGTGCTCCAGCAGCGTGCGCAGGAGCGGGGGGAAATCCGGCAGGGCGCGCAGTTTGTCCGCCACCATGCGCAGGGCGATCGTCATGTGGCCGAGCAGTTGCCCGTCATCGGAATAGGAGAAGCCGCGCTCGTAATTCAGCTCGTAAATCTTGCCGATATCGTGCAACACCACGCCGGCCAGCAGCAGGTCGTAGTCGATGTTGGGATAGTGCGCCGCCACCATGCGCGCCAGTGCGCATAGCGATAGCACGTGCTCGAGCAGGCCGCCCAGGTAGGCGTGATGGATCTGCTTGGCGGCCGGCGCGCGGCGCATCCGGCGCGCCACGTCCTCGTCGTCCAGCAGCGCTTCCACCAGCGCCTTCAGGTGAGGATTGCCGATGGCGGCGACGGTTGCGCGCAGCTCCGTCCACATCTCCCCCGGGTCGCGGCGCGAGGAGGGGAAGTAATCGGCGAAATCGATTTCGCTGTCGTCCATCCGGCGCACGTTGTGGATGGTGATCTGCGGCCGGTTCTGGTAGACCTGGACCAGGCCCTTGACCTTGACGAAATCGTCGCGGTCGAAGGCGTCCAGCACATTGGCGACGTTGTCCCACATCTTGGCGTCCACCTGGCCCGTGCGGTCGCCAAGCAGCAGCGAGAGGAAAGGTTCGCCGGTCTTCTTCTGGCGAATCTCCTTGGAGCGAACCAGGAAACTGGTGGCGATCACCCGGTTCGGCTCGAGTTCGTTCACATAGGGGGATTTCATTGTCGGATGGGCGGCATGGGCGGCAGCGGTTTGGGCTCGGGTTTGGGTGGCCGCTCCGGTTTTGACTTCGCCATGGCCGCTTCCGTAACCGGGGCGGCGGGCCTGGTGGTGCCGGGGATGGGAACCAGTCCAAATAACTTCTTCCGGTTCCTGATGCGCGAGGCGACTTCTTCCTTGGTGGTGGTCTGCGGCTTCAACTGGGCCACGTCCTGCCAGCGAGTGTCCTTGCCCGGCGCGGCGCCGCTGTCGATATAGCCCTCTCGGATCTGTAGGAACGCTTCCGCCCGAAGCCGGGTGAGGTACTCGCGCACCTTGGGTTCGATCTTCGGCTCCCGCAGGCGTTCTTCGACTTCGCTTTTCACTTCCTCAAAGGACGCCTGGCCCGCCTCGTAGCGCTCGTCCACTTTCAGAACCAGGAAACAGGCGGGCTTTTCGATCTTGATGGGGTCGCTGACGTAGCCCTTCTTCTCCTTGAAGACAATATCTTCAATCTGCTTCAGCAACAGGCCCTTCTTATACCCGCCGATGAAGCCCCCGGCCTTGGCGGTCTCGGTGTCGTCGGAGTTGTCGCGCGCCAGGTCGCTGAACTTCTCGCCCTTTTTCCCGCGCGCCGAAAGGTCCTTGGCCTTCTTTTCCGCCGCGGCGACCTGCTCCTCGGTCTTGCCTTCGGTGGAGATCAGGATCTGGCTCAGGAATACCTGCTCTTCACGCACGTAGTCCTTCTTGTGCTCCTCGTAGTACTTCTGCATCTCCGGCTCCGCAATGGCGATGCGCGAGCCGATTTCCTGGCCGACCACCCGCTGCGTGAGAATCTGGTTTGTCAACTGCTGCTTGAAATCCTCGAACGGCATGCCGGTCTGCTGGCGGATGAACTCCTGAAACTGATCGGGGTCTCGAATGTTGTTCTGCACCTGGAGTTCCGCCAGCCGGCGGGTCACGTCGGCCTCGATCTTGATGTCCAGGTCCTTGCCCCTCTGCACCAGCAGGAGCTGGTCGATCTGGTCGCGCAGCGCGTCCCGTTCCGCTTGCCTGACGGCATCGGCCAGCTTGGCGCCGGTGAGGCCCTGCCGCCGCAGTTCCTGCTCGATCGCAAGCCGTCTGTGTTCCAGTTCGCCGCGGGTAATGATGTCGTTGTTGATCTTGGCGGCGATCTCCTCCACCACTTTCACGTCCGCCGCAACGGCCATGGGAAGAGCCACGGCCATGAGTACTACAAACCTGCGAAGCATAACTGTAATCTCCATNNGACAGAAAACGCAGAGTCTCGCCCGCCGCGCCTTGGGCATCCAACGGTAGTAGCAATACGCCTGCCGGAGTGAACTGCGCTCCCCTGGTTTTGGCGACGATATTCATGAGGCGCGCCGGATCCACGCGGGTTTCCTTGTGAAACTTTATATTCAATATGTTGTGGCGCCGGTCGACCACCTCGATGCCGGCCTGCTCCGCCACGGTCTTGAGCGCCGAGTAGGCCAGCAGGTTGCGGACCGCTTCGGGCACTGGGCCGTAGCGGTCCGCCAGTTCCTTTTCGGCACGGTCGCGCGCCGTTGCGTCGGCCGCATTGGCGATCTGCCGGTACGCCCGCAAACGCTGATTTTCGTCGGCGATGTAGTCTGGCGGAATGCGGATGTCGAGCCCCAGGTTGAGCGCGGAGTGGATCTCCGGCGCCACTTCTTCGCCCTTCAGTTCGCGAACGGTCTCATCCAGCAGCCGCACGTAGGTATCGAAGCCGACCGAGTTGATGTGGCCATGCTGCTCGCCCCCCAGCAGATTCCCGGCGCCGCGAAGCTCCAGATCGAGGGCCGCGATCTTGAAGCCGGCCCCCAGGTCGCTAAACTCCTTCAGCGCCGCCAGGCGCTTGCGCGCGACTTCGCTCAGTTCGGTATCGGGCGGCACCAGCAGGTAGGCGTAAGCGCGGCGGTTCGAGCGGCCCACCCGTCCCCGAAGCTGATACAATTCCGACAGGCCCTGCCGTTCCGCATTTTCGATGATGATGGTGTTGGCGAGGGGGATATCCAGTCCATTTTCGATAATTGTAGTACAAACCAGGATATCGAACTCATGCCGCATGAATCGCAGCATGGTCTTCTCCAGTTCAGCCTCGCCCATCTGGCCGTGACCCACGCCAATCCGGGAGGCTGGAGCGAGTTCCTGAATCATGGCGGCGCGCTTCCAGATGGAGTCCACCTTATTGTGCAGGAAATAGACCTGCCCGCCGCGGGCTAATTCGAGTTCGATGGCCGAGCGGATCAGTTCAGGCTGAAAGGGGGCTACCACGGTGTGGATTGCGAGACGGTCTTTGGGCGGCGTCTCGATCACCGACATGTCTCGCAGCCCCAATAGCGACATATGTAGTGTTCTGGGGATCGGGGTAGCGCTCATGCTCACCACGTCCACGGTCTTCTTCAAGTGCTTGAGCCGCTCCTTATGCTTGACGCCGAAGCGCTGCTCTTCATCGACGATCACCAGCCCGAGATCCCGGAATTCCACGTCCTGCGACAATAGCCGGTGGGTGCCGATGGCGATGTCCACCTTGCCTTCCGCCAGGTCCGCCAGAGACGCTTTGAGTTCTTTGGGTGTGCGAAACCGGCTGAACATCTCGGTGCGCACGGGGAATGGCTGGAAACGCCGCTTGAAGGTCTCAAAGTGCTGAAATGCGAGGACTGTAGTAGGAGCCAGGACAGCCACCTGCTTGCCGTCGCCCAGCGCCTTGAAGGTGGCGCGCATCA
Organism: Bryobacterales bacterium; assembly: GCA_003142355.1. Next base: position 7,768 of record PLMF01000212.1, on the reverse strand, counting down.
CCACTTCGGTCTTGCCGAAGCCCACATCCCCGCACAGCAGGCGGTCCATGGGTTGAAGGCTTTCCATGTCGTGCTTGATCTCCCGGGTGGCGGTGATCTGGTCGCGCGTCTCGGTGTATTCGAAGGCATCTTCGAATTCGCGCTGCCAGTTGCTATCCGGGGAGAAGCGAAAGCCCTCGGCCATTTTGCGGGCGGCGTAGAGCTTGAGCAACTCGTCCGCCATGTCGCGCATTTTGGCTTTGATGCGCGTCTTGGTGCGCGACCAGGTGACTCCTCCCATGCGGTCGAGCGCCGGCTTGGCGTCGCCCCCGCCACGCCACCGCTGGACCAGGTCCATGCGGGTCAGGGGCACGTAGAGCTTGGCGCCGGCGGCGTATTCGAGGAGCATGTAATCGCCCTGGGCCTCGCCGTGGGCGATCTCGCGCAACCCCAGGTACTGAGCCACTCCATGCTCGGCGTGGACCACGTAATCGCCCGGCTTCAGATCGATCAAGTCGGCGGAAAAAGTGGCCAGCGCGGACTTGGAAACCGAGGCGCGCGCCACCAGTTCGGAAGTCTCGAAGAGGTCCTCAGCGCCAAATACTACAAGGTGCGCATCTGGGAAAGCAGTGCCATGCCGGATCAGCCCCTTGACCACGTAAATGCTGGCCATGGAACCGGCCAGGTACGCGCGCTCGGCCAGATAGGCGGGCGTGGAGTCGAATTGCTCCAGGCCGAGCTGGTAAGGGATGCTGTATTCGTTTAGGATGTCCGCCACTCGTTCCACTTCACCTGTGGAAGAGGCGAAGAAAGCCACGCGATTGCCCGACTCGACCAACGTGCGGGCCTCGGCGATGGCCACCTGCATGTTGCCATGAAAGGCCAGGGAAGGCCGCGTGGCGATATGCGAATCCGCCTCCGGGGACCGTCCGATGTCGAGTTCCCTGAGGGCCACCTGCGGACCGCCGCTGGCTTGCCGTTCCAGGTCCTCCCAGCGGAAGTAAATCCTATCGGGGTCGTAGGCAGGCGAGCGTTCAATCTGTTCGAGGCGCTTCCAGAACCGTTCGGTGGCTCCGCGCACCTGCTCGGGTTCATCCCAAAGCACGATGGGGCGCTCAAGCAGCGAGAAGACCGAGGCGTTGCGCGGCCGGAGCATGGGGGCCACCAATTCCCAACCGGGAAACGGCTCGCCCGGCGGCGGCAGGTCGCGGCCCGGGATGCCGGCCTCGCGCATCAGTCCACCCAGTTCCACCAGCAGGGCATGAGACTTCTGCCATTCGGTCAGGGGGAGCAGGGTGCAGTCTTCGATCTTGAGGACGGAGCGTTGCGACTCGACGTCGAAGCGGCGTATGGATTCCACCTGGTCGCCGAACAGGTCGAGGCGGATGGGTTTCGGCGCCTCGGGTGAAAACACGTCCAGAATCCCGCCGCGGACGGAGTATTCCCCGACCATTTCAACCGGTTCGCGCCGCTCGTAGCCGATGCTCTCCAGGTGCGCGACCACTTCCTCGAGCGGCAGCTCGTCGCCCACCCGCAGCTTGAGCGCCAGTTGCCGGTAATAATCCGCAGGCTCGATCCGCATCAAGGCCGCGGCCACCGGCATGACGGTGATGGGCACCTTTTGGGTGGCCAGCCGCCACAATCCCGTGGCCCGCTGCTCGCAGATGTCGGCATGCGGCGAAAGGTTCTGAAGAGGCAAAACGTCCAGAGCGGGCAGTAGTTGCGGGCCGTTGCGGTCGTCCGCCGCCAGCAGCGGGAAGAAAGTATGGATGGCTTCAGAAAGGGCCTCAGCCTGTTTGTTGCCATCTACTACGATTATCAGAGGATCGCCCGAGGATTGCCACAAAAGCACGGAATAAAGGGCTTTGGCGGTGGTGGTCAGCCCCGAGAGTGAGGCGTTGCCGCCCGCAGCCAGGCGGCGTAGGGCATCCTGGAAGCCGGGGTGCTTCCCCAGGTCCAGAAACAGATCGCGAACGGCAGGATGAATCAAGGTCGGCTGAGAATTCTTTCGACAATATTAGTAGTAGAGTATCCGGGTTCCAGGGCCACGGTGAGCACCTTGCCGCCGGCGGCTTCCACTTCTTCCCGGCCCGCGACAAAGTGCGCCCAATCCGCGCCCTTGACGAGCACATCCGGCAGAACCAACCCAATCAGCTCACGCGGCGTGTCCTCACCGAACAACACGACTGCATCGACGGCTTCCAGCGCCAACGCCAGTTCCGCGCGCTCCCGTTCCGGGATCAGCGGCCGGGCCGGACCCTTCGCGCGCCGCGTACTGGCATCGGAGTTCAAAGCTAGGATCAGGACGTCACCGAGCGAGCGGGCTTGCTCGAGGAGCCGGACGTGGCCGGGGTGCAGCAGATCATAGCAGCCGTTGGTAAAGACCACGGTCTTGCCCTCCTGCTTCCAGCGCTGGCGCTGTTCGATGAGTTCCGCGCGGCTGTAGAACCGGCCCACCGATTTCAGTGTAGCAGCCGGTGCAATGGTTCCCAATGCCGTGGTAGCGCTGGCCGGCGACCGTAGAGATTGTCGACTATCATTAGGAGGACCGACAGTGACCGCGATACATCCGGGGGAACACCTGGCCGAAGAACTGAAAGGACTCGGAATGAGCGCCGCCGAGCTGGTGCGCAAGCTGGATGTGCCGACCAACCGCATCACCGGCATCTTGAATGGGCAGCGCTCCATCACCGGGGACACGGCCTTGCGTCTGGCCCACTTCTTTGGCACGAGCGCGGAATTCTGGCTTAACTTACAGAGCCTTTACGATCTGCGCATCGCCCAGAAGAAAGCGGGGAGGTCCATAAGAGCGCTTCCCAGGTTGAACCAGCGCGAGCGCGCTCCTGCGTGAAAGGGCGGCGTATTCGGAGGGCAAAACGCGTCCCGAGGAGTCGGGACGCGGCAGAGTGAGACTCTGCGCCACGGCGGTTCCCTAGAAGATGAAGCTGAGGCCGCCGCGGAAACTGCGGGGGGTCTCGACCAGCAGGACGCGCTGGCCGTCGGCCATGCCTAGCGGCAGATAACCCTGCGCCAGCATGTTGCGCAGATCGGCGGTTGCTTCCATGCGCCAGGGCAGCATCGAGAGACCGGGAATCGGCTGCCGGATGTAAACGTTCAACCCCGGCATGGGCCCGATAGCCTGGGTGCTGTACAGGTGGCCGGGCATGGCCCAACGGTGAGTGTCGGTCCACTGATAGCTGGCGATCAGGTGCGTGCCGGTCCAGGGCGAAGTGGCGGTGATGCGGGTGGTGGCGGCCTGCTTGCGGCCCGAGCGGATCATGGAGCGCAGCTCATCCGGACTGTTGCTTACGATCTCGCGGTTCTGGGCGGTGAGCGCCCCCATGGAACCATACATCACAGTGGCGCTCACGTGCTCGCCCACATTCTGCGTGACGGCGGCTGTGTATCCGGTACTCCGGAAATTGCCGGCGTCGAAGATCGAGTTGCCGGAGAAGAGGTCGGGGAGGATGTCGCCGCCGCTATACATACCCGCGGGCGCCACCAGCGAGAGCGCCGCATTGGTCACCGATTCGCGGTAAGCGGAAATCTGATAGGTTCGAGACCGGGCCTTGAGAGAGTACGTCAATTCGTACTCTTCGCCGCGCTGGATTTTCGGCCGCGCGCCCAGCAGAGAGATGCGCGGGAACAGGCCGAGGGTGCTGAGATCGCGCTGGAGATCCGCATCCTGGGAGACCGCGCCGGCGAGGTCGGGCCGCCCGTTGCCGGAGGTGTAGGCAAAATCCACCTCGGCATTGTTCCCGGCCTTGTAGCTCAGGCGCGCGTACGGGCTGAAATAGTTCAGGCGATCGAGGAACGTGACCGAATCCAGCGTGAATCCATACTGGAGCGCGACGTTCTCGGTGATCTGCGTACGGTCATTGAAGGCGGCGGACATGGAGCGCAGCATGGGCAAAGCGGAGTCCGTCCCCGTCGCTGCCGCACCCAGGCGCCCGGGCAGGAACAATTGCCGCATGGTAACCGAAACCTCGGGATTGCCGCCGGCGAGGTCGCGGCTATAGCTGGTGCGGAAGGCCGCGGTGGGCACGCCCGTCTGCGAACCGTATCCGACGTTGCCGCTAACCTGGAGCAGGCTATTGCCGTAAAACGAAGTAGCCAGGGCGAAAGCGGTGCCGAGATCGGCCTCGTTGCTGATGCCCGTGGCCAGCGGGCCGTCTCCCGCGGAAACTTTGAAGATGCCGCGCGTATCGGAGAAAACCGCGCTGCGCGCGCCGGCTGCTCCGTTACGGGCCAGCGGATCGGCGGCGAATCGCAGCACCGGCCGGGTGGACGAGGCGGTGCGCAGGACCCACTTCCAATCGTCGCTCATGAGGCTGCCGCTTTCGACCGACGGGTAGGCGAGCTGGATGGTGCTGAACAGCGTGTTCAGGTTCACATTCAGCACGCTCCGCATGCCGGGCTGAACCAGGATGTTCTTCTTGAGCGCCGGGACGAAAGTGGCGAGCGTCACTTTGACGGAGTAGAGGTCGGGCAACAGGCCCAGGAAGTTGAATTGGCCGAGGTCGTCGGTCTGGACCTTCCCATAGACGCGGTCCTGGCGGTTGTAGAGCAGGACGATGGCGCCCATCTGGGGGATGCCCATGGAGTTGCCGACCACGCCGCTGATGACACCGGAGAGCTTGATGGGTCCGGCCGCCGGCGACACACAAGGCGCCGCCAGACAGGCAATTCCTATTGCCAGGAACGCGACCGTCTTGTGCGTCTTCGTGCTAAACATCCGCGACGCTCATTTTGGGAGCGGGCGCACCCGCTCACACTAGGTTACCGTAAATTGGACCGACGGGGTGAGGGTTTGGTTGCGATTTTTATCCGTGACCTTCAGCCGGAGAGTGTACTGGCCCGGAACCAGGGTATTGAGCGGAAGGAGTTTTTCAATTGTAACCTGGCTGGTGGAGGCGCCTGGAATCTGCCCCACGTCCTCGGTGAAATTGAAGATCCTCTCGTTGGTGCCGTTTTTCACCACTTCGTACTCCACCTGCCCGGACGGCAAATGGGTCCCCTCTTCCACCCCGAAGTTATAGAGCTTCAAGTAGATACCCATCTTCTCATCGTGCTTGAAAACGTCATCCATGCGCGGCCGCACCTTGGTGCTGCCGATCACGAACTGGCCGGTGCCGATGCTCTTGCTGGGGACCTTTTCCATCAGGTCGGCCAGAATCAGGGTGCTGGAAGAGAGCTTGTCGGGATCGAGGCGGGGCACGGTGACGGCCACCTCATAGTTGCTGAGGTTGCCGCCCACCACGTCCTTGGCCATGACGTTTAGCCGGTAGGTGCCGGGAGCCAGCGGGATGGTCCGCTGATAGATGGACTTGCCCTTGGTGAAATCTTGCAGGTATTCAGGCGGGGTGGTGGCGTTGACGGTGTCTTCGAATACGTTCACCACGCGCCGGGTCATGGTGCTGAACTTCGCGTAGATATCGATCACCGCTTTCTGCACGCCGTCCTTGAACTGGAACTGCAGGTCTTTTCTGTCGAACTGGAGCGTGACGTTGGTGAGCACCGTGGCGTCCGTAACGGGGAAGAAGTCGACTCGCGTCTTCATGGGCAGAATGTTGTAGCTGAGGCGCGAGGTAATGGCGGCTTCCAGGTCCTTGAACTTGATTTGCGGCGGCCTCTGCAGTTTGGCGAACTGCTCCAGGCGCGTGAACTCGTTCATGGACTCGGTCTGGCCGCCGAATGGGGTGCCGAGGTGAGTGCCGTCGGTGCGGTTGAAGCGGTCGGTCTTGTCGGCGAGTCCCATCTGCTCCATCATGGTGAGGCCGGCGCCCGGCACGTAGAGCAACGCGTCCTTCTCGGACGGGTCCATGGTCATGCGATACTCGCCCGTCATGGTGGGGTCGACGAACTCGATAATGATGTTGGTGCCGATACCTTCGATGTAGCGGTAGCGCCACTGTTCGAAGGGGAAGGTGGAGGTTTCGCCGCCGCCCTCTTCGGGAGGCCGCTCGTAAGTGCCGCCGGAGGGGTGGGAATCGTTTTCGTCGGGCGCGCCGTAGGTGATGTAGATGCGCCCGCGGTCGGTCTTCCAGCCGGGGATGCCCGAAGCGTAATGCTCGTTGGCGTAAGCGATGCGGCGGTAGTGTTCTTCCTTGAACTCGTTTTCGACGCTGTCCGGGGTGGGATCGCGGCGCAACCAGAACTGCTCGATGAACTGCTCGCGCTCTTCATCCGTCTGGAGGCGCTTGAAAGCGGCGCGCTCCTCGTCGGTGATGATGTAGGCGACGTCCTCGTTCAGCCATTTGCGATAGGGCGTTTCGAGCTCCTTGCGGAGCTTCTCGTCGCGTCTCTTCTTCTCCCTTTCCGACAAGGGCCGGGAGATAGTCTCGCGCTGGGGCGCGGTGGAGGACTTCCGGGCCGGTGGCTGATTCTGATCCGTCTGCTGTGCCGCGGCGAAAAGGCCAATGATAATGGACAAGGAAACGCAGGCAATCGAAAGGCGTGTGACGTTCATACGGCTCACCGTTTCCTCGGGACAGGGCTTTTAGCTTAAACCCATTTTAGATCGGGCGGTCAGACACGGTCAATCCCGTGAATCGGGGGCACAGGTGTGCGGGGGAGGGGCAAACGAGTGCGACGTTTTTCAATCACAGAAACTTTCGACCTTTTTTCTCTTTAGTTGCAATAGGTTACGCGGCCGAAAAAAAGAGTCCGAGGTGTCATGGCGGTAACGTGGGAGACGGAAGAGGGAGTTCGGCCGCCAAAATCCGCCTTTAAGTTCCCAATACCTCCCCCATCACCCTCACCGCTCCCGAGTTGGAGCGTTCCTCTCCGTTTCCGGATTCCCTCTCTTTCCACAGCAGCGGACGTCCGGCAGGCGCTACGAGGGCGGCGGCCCCGGCCCCGCCAAGCGCCGCCGCAGATCGCTGCTTTGACTTTTGGCTCAGTTTCGGTTAACCCCTATATAGATATGCCCGAGGGCTCGTACCGCTTTCAGGTCGGAGCCATCTGCTGCACAGTTTTGAGCGATGGCTATTTTTCCTACCCGACGCCGTGGTTCTTTCCCAACGCCGACCCGGAGGAGCTGTCGCGCGCGCTGGCGAGCCGCCATCTTCCGCAAGATGCGGTGTTGAGCCCGTACACGTGCCTGCTGATCGAGACCGGGCGGCACGTGGTGCTGGTGGACACCGGCGGGGGAGAGTTCTCGCGGACCACCGGCGCCGTCATCGCCCGGCTGGAGATGGCGGGCATCCGGCCGAAGGATGTCGATACCGTGGTCCTCACCCACGCCCACCCCGATCACATCGGCGGCGCCGTGGATGCCCGCGGGCGCCCGGCTTTTCCCTACGCGCGCTATGTTCTCTCGCAGCCGGAATGGGATTTCTGGACGGAGTCGCGCTCCGGTCTGGGCGGCCTGAGAGTGCCGGAAGATGTGAAGCGCATGATCGGTTCGGCGGCGCGGAGGTGCCTGGCGCCCCTGCGGTTCCAGGTCGATACGGTGGAGGGTGAGATCGAAATTGTTCCCGGCGTGTGCACCATCCCCGCGCCGGGCCACACTCCCGGACACCTGGCGCTGCTGATCTCTTCCGACGGGCAGCATCTCCTCAACATGGGCGACGCGGCCGTTCACCCTCTGCACCTCGAGCGCCCCGATTGGGAGAACGGCTTCGACCTGGCCGCCGAACAGGCGGCCGCCACTCGCCGCATGCTGCTGGAACGCGCCGTGGCCGGAAACATGCACCTCATGGCTTTCCATTTCCCATTCCCCAGCGTCGGCCGAGTGGCCGCGCGCCCGGAGGGCGGTTGGGAATGGACGCCGGGCTGGTAAAGGAAT
>PLMF01000373.1:10087-20892 GCA_003142355.1 Bryobacterales bacterium | reverse complement strand
CGCTTATTGGGGTCCGCCCCACTCTTGGGCTTACAATAAAGCCGGACTATGCAACTCTCTCGCCGGCATCTCCTCATTTCCTCAACCGCTCTGCCTTTCCTCGGGGCGGCGCAACCCGCTCAGTCCGCCACGCCCTGGTATCAGAACATGCGGCGCTGCGGCCAGGTCAACTTCAACCAGCAGGACCCGCAAAAGTTGGACATCGCGCCATGGATGGACTATTGGAGCAGCCTCAAGCTGGACGCCCTGCTGCTCAACGCCGGCGGCATCGTGGCGTTCTATCCCACCAGGATCCCGTATCACCATCGCAGCCAGTTTCTAGGCGACCGCGACCTCTTCGGCGATTTCGCCAAGGCGGCCAAATCGCGCGGCATGCGCGTGGTGGCCCGTCTGGACTGTAACCAGGCGTTCGAAGAGGCGCTCAACGCCCATCCCGAATGGTTCCGGCGCCAGGCCGACGGCCAGCCCGTACGCCATGCCGAATCGCCCGAGTTGTTCGCCACCTGCATGTTCACCACCTACTTCACCGAGCAGATGACCGCCATCATCCGCGAGGTGAATTCCCTCTACGACGTAGACGGCTTCTTCACCAACGGCTGGCCCGGAGCAGTGCTTCCTCCGCCGTGCTATTGCGAAGCCTGCCACCGCCTGGCCGACCGGTGCAGCCCCGCTTTCCTCGAGCAGCACATGGCGCGCGTGCTGGAAGTCTGGAAGCTGTGGGACACCGCCGCACGGGAGAAGAAGCTCGACAGCGTCTACGTGGGCAACCTGGGTGGCGGCATTCGCGCCACCACCGACCTGCGTAAGCTCGCCGGCGTGGCGGCCTGGTTCAACGCCGACCACCAGGGCCGCAGTGGCATCACCCCCATTTGGGACTGCGCGCAGCAGGGCCGTGTGGCGCAATCGGTCATGAAGGGTCGCACGATAACCAATGTGACCGGCTCTTACGCCAACTCGCAGCCCCTGTGGCGGCATACCGCAAAGTCGCCCGTGGAAGTCACCATGTGGATGGCGCAGACCACCGCCAGCGGCATGGTGCCCTGGTACCACTGGCTGGGCGGCGCGCCGGAGGACCAGCGCTGGCGCGCGGCGGGCCGCGATTTCTTTCAATGGATCGCCAAGTATCAGCCGCATTTCGTCAACCGGCGGCCGGTGGCCAACCTTGCCGTGGTTTTCAGCCAGCGCATGAACGCGTCCTACGATCCGCCCGGCGGCGGGAGCTCGAGCGACTTCCTCCAGGGCATGTATTATGCCTTGCTCGAGGGCCGGTTTCTCTTCGACTTCGTGCACGAAGACGATCTCGATCCACAGACGCTCAAGAAGTACGCCGCCGTGATCCTGCCCAACGTGGCCCTGCTCACCGATACCCAGTGCCGCCAATTGCGCGAGTACGGGCACGCCGGCGGCGGATTGCTCGCCACCTTCGAAACCGGCCGCTACGACGGCGCCGGCGCGCGCCGCCAGGAGCTGGGCCTGGCGGACGTGTTTGGCGTCAAGGTAGCCGGCGACGTCCAGGGTCCCAAGGGCAATTCCTATTACGCGCGCATCGAGCAGCGCCACCCCATTCTCAACGGCTTCGAGGAGACCCAGGTCTTCCCCGGCGCCGAATACCGCCTGCCCGTGAAGACCCGTCTGCCGCAGATCCTGACCGTCGTGCCGCCCTATCCCGCGTATCCGCCCGAAATGGTCTACCCCCGCACGCCCAAGACGGACGAGCCGGCCATCGTGATGACCGAGGACGGTCTGAGCCGCCGCATCTGGCTGCCCGGCGATGTGGACCGCAGCTTCTGGCGCTCGGGCGACGGCGACCTGAGCCGCCTCTTGCAGCAGGCGGTACGGTGGGTCTCCAGGGACCGCGCCCCGGTGCGGGTGGAAGGCAGCGGCCTGGTGGAGCTGTTCGCCTGGCAGACCGAGCCGGGCTTCGCCATTCACATCCTGAATTACACCAACCCGAATTTTGCGCGAGGCTGGTTCCGGGAGACCTATCCCCTGGGCCCGCAGACGGTGAAGTTCCAGTTGCCGGAAAACGCAAAGGTGCGCAGGGTGCAGGCCCTGCGCGCGGGCACGGACCTGAAATACAGGCTGCGCGGGCGGACTCTCGAGTTCACTCTGCCGGGCGTGCGGGACTATGAGATTGCGGCGGTGGAGGCAAACTGGGATCAAGGAGCCTGAAAAATGATCCGAAAGCACTCGCTGATCATCGAAGGGGACGGCGCCAACTGGAGGACCTGACCGCCCGCGCCAAGGACGCTATCCGCCTTTACTGGGTGGTCACCGCGCCAAGCAGCCAGTCGCGGCCTCCGGAAGATCCCAACGGCGATATCGTGTGGGTCCGGGCAATACGCTAAAATGAGAAGCAGAATGAAGTTCCTCGTCAGCATCTACCAGGACGAAGACGGCGCGTATATTGCGGAATGCCCGTCGATTCCGGGTTGTGTCAGCCAAGGGCAAACTGAGGCCGAAGCGGAGTCGAACGTCGCCGATGCAATCCGCGAATGCCTGGCGGTCCGGGCCGATCTCGGCATGCCACGGGTCGTCACCACGCGCGAAGTCGAAGTGCTTGTCTGATGCCCGCTATCCCGCTGCTTCGACCGCGAGAGGTTGTTCGCGCGTTTGAACACCTGGGCTGGCAGGTCACGCGCCAGCATGGCAGTCACGTCATATTGACGAAGCCAGGCGTTCCCGTGACCCTCTCGGTTCCCAATCACCCTGAGGTCGCACGTGGTACGCTCCGGGCGTTGATCGTAAAGGCTGGCTTGACCGTTGAGGAATTTCTGGCAGCGGCCAAATAGGCATATTCCCTACCGTTTCCGAGTGGCGCGTCATCGAGGACGGGGTGGGCGCGGGCCGCAGCCCCAGGAGCATTCCGCGTAGACTGCGGCTGCCCGGCGTATCGCGCCAGCCCCTAGATCCGACGCCCGGGCAGATCGACAAACCGGCCGCGACTCATCTCGGCGCCGCAGGATACCGGCCCTGGTGTGCTCAGACGAACGGATTCCGCACCGTCACGCTTCCGTACCGCTGTCCGTCGGCCAGATCTTCGCTCCAAAAAACGCCGCAGCCCAATTCGACGGCGCTGTTGACAACCAGTGCGTCCCACCAGGACATCTTGTAGCGGCGCTGGAAACGCGCGGCTCGCAGCAGATCCGCATGACCGGGACGGTGAATGATCCAACCGCCCAGATCGGCCAGAATCTCCTCGGCTTCCTGGCTGGCGATGCCGAGCTTCTTCGTTGCGGCAGAGTAGAACTCCGCGAGCACCTGAATGCTGATCGCTCCAGCCCCATCCTCCACCAGCCGGCTCAACAGTTGGACCGATCGCTCGTGCTTCTCGCCGGCGCCTCCATCATGAGCGTAAATGAGGACGTTGGTATCGACGAACTCAACGCTCATGCAGCTCTTCCCGGCTCCAACGGATCACTCCGCCTGTCCCTCTGTCTGGAGCGTGCTCGATGCGGTCGAGGAACCGCCGCTTGGCTTTCACCGAATCTGCATCCCGATCCATAACCTCGCGTATGGCTTCGGCCATCAGGCTGGTCATCGATTGGTTCCGGGAGGCCGCGTAGACTCGGAAGCGGCGGAGGAGGGGATCTGGCAGGCTGAGCGTGACGTTCTTGTGGGCCCGGCTATTCACAGTTTTCAGTGTATCACATAAATGTGTGGCAGAGGCGCTCTTGCGTGGCCGGGCTGCCCTTCCATTGGCGTCAAGACAAGCGCGCAGCGGGACATCGCCGCTGCTATGCGCTCTTCTTGACGCGCCGTTCAGCCTCCATGACGCTCGTAAGAATATCGTTGATTCGAGTCAGATGGCCCGGCCCCTTCGACCTCAGCCATTCCAATACATCGCCCCGGACATAGAGCGAGATCATCTTCTTCTTTTCCATCCGGTCCCTGGTATCCCGAAATCGCGTCATCGCCGCAAGTTGCTCGTCGGTGAGCGGCGCGATATCCGAATAATCGACATGCGAATCGTCGCCCGCCGCCTGTCGCTCGGCGGTGCGGCGCAGCGTCTCCAGTTCGCGCTTAGTGAGCGGCTTGTCGAAAATATCTTCGGCTTTCACGCTGGTTAGCGTCCCTCGCCGAGACGATCCGGACAATTTCTTCTCCATCTTTTCCTTCCCGATAAACGTGGACCACGATGTATGTTGCGGTGCCGCCGACTCTCCCGATCGCGTGCCAGCGCTGCTCGCCCGTTTCCTCGTCGCCCCGGTCTTTTTCCAGGATCCGGCAGTTATCGGCAAACACTCGGGCGGCGAGCGAAAAGGCAATGCCGTGCTTCCTCTGATTCAGGCGGTTCTTCCGTTCATCCCACTCCAGCCGCATGTATATATAGTTTATATATGTTCGGGTCGGGATGCAAGGGCGGCCGGTCGCGCGCGAAGAACGGCGCTACGCAATGTGCGCCCCGCGCGTCCCCACGTACACGGCGTACAGCGATTGGCTGGCGGCCATGAACAGGCGGTTCCTCTTGCTCCCGCCGAAGCAGACATTGGCGCAGGCCTCCGGCAGCACGATCATTCCGATGCGCTCGCCGGCCGGTGTAAACACGTGGACGCCGTCGTAGCCCGCGCCGCCCCAGCCCGCGCCGGCCCAGATGTTGCCGTCGGTGTCGGCGCGAATTCCGTCGGCGAAACCACCCGATCCCTTGCCCGGAATCGCCATGTTGGTGAACTGCCGCTTGTTGCGCAGGGTCTTGCCGTCCGCCACGTCGAACACCTGAATGTCCCTGGGGTCTCCGGAATCGCAGATGTACACCTTCCTGTAGTCCGGCGAAAAGCAGATGCCGTTGGGCTTATCCAGCTCGTCGGTCACCTTGTCCATCCTCCCGGTCTTCGGTTCGACGCGGTACACCGCTTCCTTGATCTCGGGCTTCGCCTGGAAGCCTTCGTAGTAGCCCTGGATTCCGTAGGACGGGTCCGTGAACCAGACCGCGCCATCGGGATCGACCACCAGGTCATTGGGAGAATTGAGCGGCTTCGCCTGCCACTTGTCGGCAATCACCGTGGTGGCGCCATCCGGCTCGAAGCGCACCACGCGCCGCAGACCGTGCTGGCAGCAGACCTGGCGCCCCTCGAAATCGAAGGTGTTGCCGTTGCTGTATTCCGATGGTGAACGGAAGACGCTGACATGCCCATCCTCCTCCAGCCAGCGCATCTGACGGTTGTTGGGGAGGTCGCTCCACACCAGGTACCGCCCGGCGCCGTTCCAGGCGGGGCCTTCGGCCCACCGGGCGCCCGTCCACAACCGCTCGATGGCGGCGTTGCCGATCATATATTTCTGAAACCGCTTGTCGAGCGCGATGATATCGGGATCGGCATAGCGGACCGGCTCCCGGCCGCTCCAATCCCGTTGCGTCTGGGCCAGCGCCGCCGGGGCGAGGGCCGCGGCCGTGAGGAAGGATCGTCGATGCATAGTCACGGCGCTATTTTACATCGTTAGAATGGAATTTGCAGGCCTCATGATTCAACTCACGGGGGCGGGAAAGCGCTACGGCCCCAGAATTCTCTTTGAGAACGTGGACTGGCTGGTCACGCCCAACGAGCGCGTCGGAATCGTGGGCGCGAACGGCGCGGGAAAGTCGTCTCTGCTCAAAGTGCTGGCGGGCATCGAAGGCCTGGATTCCGGCGCCATCGCCACCCAGAAGGGCGTCAGCATCGGTTATCTGCCGCAGGAGGGGCTATCGCTTTCCGGCCGCTCGGTTTTCGCCGAGTGCATGACCGTGTTCTCGGACTTGCGCGCGCTCGAAGAAGAGCAGGAGGATCTCGCGCGCCGCATGGCCGAGCTGGACCCGGAAAGCCCCGAATACGCCCAGGTGGCCGAGCGNNCAGGTGGGAAGCGTTCTCTCCGGCCTCGGATTCCCGCAGCGCGACTGGAAGCGCCGCACCGAGGAGTTCTCGGGAGGCTGGCAGATGCGCATCGCGCTCGCCAAGCTGCTGCTCGAAAGGCCCAACCTGCTCTTGCTCGACGAGCCCACCAACCATCTGGACCTGGAAGCCCGCAACTGGCTGGAAGAGTACCTCACCGCCTATCCCTATGCCTTCGTGCTGGTGTCGCACGACCGGTATTTTCTGGATATGACCGTGCGCAAGATCGGCGAGCTCTGGAACAAGGACCTGCATTTCTACACCGGCGGGTACTCGCGCTACGAGGTGCAAAAGACCGAGCGGCGCGCGCAGCTCCAGGCGGCCTATAACAACCAGCAGGACAGAATCCGCCAGATCGAAGCCTTTATCACGCGCTTCCGCTATCAGGCCACCAAGGCCAGGCAGGTGCAGAGCCGCATCAAGGAGCTGGACCGGATCGAGAGGATCGAGATTCCGCCCCAGGAGAAGACCATCCGCTTCACCTTCCCGCAGCCCAAACCCAGCGGCAGGGTGGTCACGGAATTCAAGAACGTCGCCAAAAGTTATGGCGACCACCAGGTTTTCTCCGAAGTGGAATTCATCATCGAGCGCGGCGACCGGGTGGCCCTGGTCGGAGTCAACGGCGCCGGCAAATCGACGCTCATCAAGATCCTCGCCGGCGCGGAACCGGTCAGCGCCGGCGAGTACACGCTCGGGCACAACGCCCAGCCCGACTACTTCGCCCAGGACCAGTACAAGGAACTGGACCCCAACGCGCGCATGATCGACGACCTGGCCACGGTCGCGCCGCGCGCCACCAATACCGAACTGCGCAGCATCCTGGGCTGTTTCCTGTTCTCAGAGGACGACGTTTTCAAGACCATCGGCGTGCTCTCCGGAGGCGAGCGCAACCGCTACGCGCTGGCCCGCATGCTCATGATGCCCTCGAATTTCCTGCTGCTCGACGAGCCCACCAACCACCTGGATATGCGCGCCAAGGACGTGCTGCTGACGGCGCTTCAGGAATACACCGGTACGGTGGTGTTCGTCTCCCACGACCGCTACTTCATCGACAAGCTGGCCACGCGCGTGTTCGAAGTGGAGAACGGCAAGCTTCGCGTCTATCCGGGCAATTACGAGGACTACCTTTGGCGAAAACAGGGGGGCCCGGAGGGCACACCGCAGCCGGAGGTGGACGAGGCACCCGCGGCAGTGGCGCGGGAGACCGCCACGCCCGCGCCCAAATCGGGCGAGAGGCGGTTAAACCCCATCAAGCTCCGCCACATGAGGGAGCGCCGGAAAGCCATCGAAGACGAGGTTACGAAGCTGGAGGTCGAGATCGCCGACTACGAGGCCGCCCTCGGCAGTTTCGTCAGCATCGAGGAAACCAGGCGCGTAACCGAATTGCTGAACGCGCGTCGCGCCGATCTGGAGGCGCTGCTGGGGGAGTGGGAGGAAGTGGCGCAATCGATCGAGGCGAACTCTTAACCGTACTACTCTTGAGCGGGCATCTGCTGCTCGCTCTCGTGCCAGGCGCTGATTTTGAGGCGGCGGCAGACCCAGCACAGCGGCTCGCCCCCCGCTTCGGAGGCCTCGGCGCCACAAACCGAGCACTTCGCGGCCTTCGTCAGGCGGTCCGGGGAAATGGAACGCTTAGCCTGTTCCAACAACTCCCTGGGGACCACGGGCTCGATTCTAGGTTGAGCCTTCCGTCTCATTTTCACTACCAATCCCACTATGGCAGAAAGCGCGCCNNTCCAGCGATGACGAGCAACGCGGACATCTCTGGCCGGGCGCCACGCGCGCATACCTGCCCTTCAGGTCGATCTCCGCCGGCACCGTATGGGTGCAGATCGGACAGTGGACTTGCCCCTTGATGTGATTCTCAACGAGTGCTTTCATGGCCTCTCCCTCATTTCTTCCGACGCAAAACTGGTGGCGCGGGTTGTATAAAAATCGTAAGTTTTTTTCATGGCCCGCCGGCCGGGGGCCCGAATGGGCGAATCATCCTGTTTTCCCGGTGCTACCCTGGAGACTATGATTCAGCCTCCCCCTCCCAAGATTCAGTTGATTAACACTCCCGACTACCGGGAGAACTACGCCAACAGCGTCCAGGTGCGGGTGAATCTGTGGGATTTCTTTCTCTTGTTCGGCCGCGTGAACCAGACCACGCCGGAAAACGTCGCCATCCACAATTTCCAGGGCGTCTACGTCAGTCCGCAGCAAGCCAAGGCGCTGGTCCGCGTTCTCCAGCAGAACGTCACGCAGTACGAAACCGCTTTTGGCGAAATCAAGCTGGAGCCGCAGTCCGCCGACGGCGTCGTGCAGTGAGGAACGTGGCGCGGACTCTTAGTCTGCCGGGCCCAGAGGGCACCCCCGACTCATCGAGACGCTCTTTAGCGCACTTCCGGCTCGATCACCCCACGTAAGGGGTGCAAAGCTGGCACGGCCGGCCGACATTTACTGGCTGAACGCGCAAGCTGACGGTCACAGCTCCCCCGGTCGATTCTTGCAGATTCAGACCCCCTGACCGGCTTGCATGGCGAGCGTAATTCGAGGGGAACCGCTTTGACACAGGTATTCGAGCAGCAGAATCATCTTGTGGTCCTGGTCTTCGGAGCAGCCCGGGGAGCAGCGCAGCCGTCCCCGCTGAAACTGCGCGATCCGCGCCGCCAGTTCCGAACGGGAGCAGCGGCCTTCTTCTGTGGATTCCAGGACGCACGCGCCCAGAAACTCGGCAATGAATTGAAGCTCGTCGAACGATAGGCCCACCAGGAACCGCCGGGCCTTGGGTTTCAGACGGCGATCAGCACACGAAACTAGAGCGGCTACCAAGGCGTTTTGCACGGCTGGTCTCCTGTCGGTGATGAACCATACTGAATCTTGGGGTTCTGGCCGTATTATGGCGAAATCGCAGTCCGCGCGCAAGGGGGCGGCGCTGCCCTGCTTCCGCCACCCGCCACGGAATGACAAACGCGTCTAGAATCAATGAGGAGCCATGCTGGAAAACATCAACCTCAAGAGGAAGCTGTCGCGCGAGGAGTACAAACTGGCCCTGCCCTCCGTTCAGCAGCGCCTGTACGATCTCCAAAAGGCGTGCTGGGACCACGGCATCGCGACCGTGATCGTGTTCGAGGGTTGGGACGCCTCGGGCAAGGGCACGGCCATCGCGGCCCTGACGCAGCGGCTGGACCCGCGCGGTTTCAAGCTCTATCCCATCGCCGCTCCTCGCACCTACGAGCAGCAGCGCCCCTGGCTGTGGCGCTTCTGGCTGAAAGTCCCCAACCGTGGCGAGATGGTCATCTATGATCGCAGTTGGTACATTCGCGTCCTGGACGAGCGAGTCGAAGGCGCCATCCCGCAAAAGGCGTGGCGCGACGCCTACCGCGACATCGTCGAGTTCGAGCGCACGCTGGCCGACGATGGCACCGCCATCCTGAAGTTCTTCCTGCACATCTCCAAGAAGGAGCAGAAGGAACGATTCCGCGCCATCGAGGCCGATCCGCTCGAGGCCTGGCGCGTCACCAGCGCCGATTGGGCCCGCCACAAGAAGTACGACGAGTATCTGGCCGCCACCGAGGAGATGCTCGAGCTGACCGAATCCGAATTCGCGCCGTGGACCATCGTCGAGGCCACCTCGAAATGGTACGCGCGTAAGAGAATCTTCGAGACCATCGTCTCCGTCATGGAGAAGCGCCTGGGCGCCAACGCACCGCCCCGCGTGGAAATCCCCGCCGAGGTGGCCAAGGATGCGGATCTCCGCGCCGCCATGGAGTCGCTCGAAGGAGAGAGGCCCTGATGCTGGAAACACTCGATCTGACCCGAAAGCTCGATCGTGAGGCCTACGTCCGCGAGGTGACGGCCCGCCAGATTCAGCTCCGCGAATTGGGCTACCAGGTCTATTTGCAGAAACGCCCCGTAATCATCCTCTTTGAAGGCTGGGATGCCGCCGGCAAGGGCGGCGCCATCAAGAGGACCACCGAAAAACTCGACCCGCGCGGCTACGTGGTCTACTCCATTGCCGCACCTCAGGGCGAGGATAAAACCCGCCATTACCTCTACCGTTTCTGGCGCCGGCTTCCCGAGCGCGGCCAGATCGCCGTCTTCGACCGCACCTGGTACGGCCGCGTGCTGGTGGAGCGCGTCGAGGGCTTCGCCGCCGAGGCGGAATGGACGCGTGCCTACAAGGAGATCAACTCCTTCGAGCGCCAGTTAAAGGACTTCGGGACCATCCTGGCGAAGTTCTGGATCCACATCTCGTGCGAGGAGCAGCTCCGCCGCTTCGAGGAACGCAAGGCCATCGGCTACAAATCCTGGAAGCTCACCGACGAGGACTGGCGCAACCGCCAGAAGTGGGGCGCCTACGAGGAAGCCGTCGAGGAGATGCTGGTGAAGACCAGCACCCGGACCGTCCCCTGGTGCCTGGTGGAAGGCAACGACAAGTACTGGGCTCGCACCAAGGTTCTTTCCAAGCTGGTGGAGATTCTCTCCAAGGAACTCGACTACCAGCCCGCCAACCCGCTGAAGCGCGCTGCCCGCGGGAAGCCGGCGAAGCGATGACAACTTTTGCCACCGTATTCGCCGTGCTGAAACCGGTGCTCGCGGAATATGCGAATCGCTTGGCCGTCAAGGCGGACACACCCGTTGAGTACACCCTCGTCACGAAATCCGCGTCGCCTTTCCCACAGCACAAAGGGCAGCCCCTGTACTTCGGCTCGGTGCGTCTGGGCAAGGCGTACGTGAGCTTCCATCTGGTGCCGCTTTACATGTGCCCGGCGCTCGCGGCCCGCATCTCGCCGGCCTTGAAGAAGCGGATGCAAGGCAAGGCGTGTTTCAACTTCAAGGCCGATCCGGAACCGGAGCTGATCGCCGCGCTGACGCGGCTGACCGAGGCGGCATTCAAGCAGTGGCGCGAAAAAAAGTGGGTATGAACCGCCTACCCCACCTTGGCCGCTACCGATT
>PLMF01000373.1:0-10019 GCA_003142355.1 Bryobacterales bacterium | reverse complement strand
ACGTGGAAGCGCTCTTTGGCCTCGCGCACGTGGTCGGGGTTGTTCGAGAACACCGCGCCGGTCAGGCCGTACTGCGAGTCGTTGGCCAAGCCCAGCGCGTGCTCGAAATCGCGCGCTTTGGTGACGGCCAGAACCGGGCCGAAAATCTCTTCCTGAAAGATTCTGGCGCCCGGCTCGACATCCGCAATGATGGTGGGCCGGATGAAATAGCCGCCGCTGGGAGCTTCGCCGCCGGCCACCAGGCGGCCTTCCCGCTTGCCGATCGCGATGTATTCGAGGATGGTCCGGCGCGCGGTTTCGCTGATCACCGGGCCCATGTAGTTCCCGGGATCCTCGGCCAGGCCCACTTTGATGTCCCTCGCCTTCGCGGCCAGTTTTTCGAGAAATCCATCGTAGACCTGGGCGTCGACAATGGCGCGCGAGCAGGCNNGGCCGAGCACTTCTGGCCCTGGTACTCGAAGGCCGAGGCCAGCACGCCATCCACGGCCCCATCGATATCGGCGCCGGCGTCCACGACGATGGCGTCCTTGCCGCCCATCTCGGCGATCACGCGCTTGATCCAGATCTGGCCGGGACCATGGCGGGCGGCCAGCTCGTTGATGCGCAGGCCCACATCACGCGAGCCGGTGAAGGAGATGAATCGCGTTTTGGGGTGCTCCACCAGCACGTCGCCAACCGTCGATCCGCTGCCGGTCAGCAGCGTGAACGAGCCCTCGGGGAATCCGGCTTCGAGCAGAACCTCGGCGAACTTGGCGGCGATGGTGGGGGTCTCGCTCGATGGCTTGACGATGGCCGTGTTGCCCGCCACCAGCGAGGCCACCGTCATGCCGATCAGGATGGCGGCCGGGAAGTTCCATGGCGGGATCACCACGCCCACGCCCAGCGGGATGTAGATCATCTCGTCGTGCTCGCCGGGGAGCTGGTGGACCCGCTGCGGGCCGGCCAGGCGCAGCATTTCGCGCGCGTAATACTCGCAGAAATCGATGCCTTCGGAAACGTCGGCTTCGGCTTCGGGCCAGGTTTTGCCGGCCTCCAACACCAGCCAGGCGTCGAACTCCATCTTGCGCGCGCGCAGGATGCGGGCGGCCTCCAGCAGCCGGCGGACGCGCTCGGCGGCGGGGGTGCGGCTCCATTGTGGGAAGTACCCGTGCGCGGCTTCGACGGCGCGGTTGGCCAGCTCGGGTGTGGCCTTGTGGTGGATGCCCACGGCTTCGCGCGGGTTGGAGGGGTTCACCGAGACCAGCGCGTCGCCCGTGGCGATCCAATCGCCCCCCATGCGCAGCAGATATTCGCGGCCCAATTCCGAGCGCACACGGCAAAGGGCTTCTCCCGCAGCCTCGCGAACGGCGGGCCGTGAGAAATCGGCGTAGGGCTCGTTGCGGAACTCCGGAAGCGTCGCCAGCGCCATCAGCCCCTGACCAGCTTGCGGCCGCGGTCGAACAGATCGGCGGCGTCTTCCACCAGCTTACGGCCTCGATCGAACATCTCCTTGCTGGCTTCCACCATGTCCTTGCTGGTTTCGGTGACGGCGTCCTTGCCTTGTTGCGTCTTTTCGGAAAGGAACTGGCGCGTATCCTTGCCGCTCTTGGGCGCGTATAGGACGGCCACCGTGGCGCCGATGACGACGCCGGTCAAAAACCAGGCGAGCCTGCTAGTGCCTTCTTCTTGTGTCATTCTGCTGCCTCCGTGGGAACGGCCTGGGCCTAATCACATTCTGCGATATCCTTGAGTCATGGCGCAAGACCCCGAACGCGAAGATGAAGAACGAGATCAGGACCAGTTGCTGACCTCCCACGCTCTGGACATGGTGGCACTGTGGGATTCATCCAACATCGATGCCGAGGTGGAAGCGGACATGATCCGCGGCGTGCTGGATTCGAACGGGATACCAACGCTGATGATGGGGGGAACCTCGCAGTTTCCCAACCTCGGCTTCCAGGTGCTGGTGCCGCGCGGCAAGGTCATGGAAGCCCAGCGGCTGATCGAAGAGGCCAGGAAGGCGGGGCCGGAAGCGGCGGCGGCCGGCGAGCTGGCGTCGGAACAAGAGAAGTAGGGACGCGCCACCGGGCGGCGCGGCAGGGCTTATGACCATTCAGAGGGGCCTGTGCGGTTTGGCCCTCATCAGTGCGCTGTGCGCCTTCCAGCGGCCCTTCCGCGTCTACCCCAGCATGGAGCCTTACGACAACATTCCCCTCCCGCCGGACTGGCAGGAGAAGGCCGAATGGGTGTTCGCCCGGCTCATGTATCCGCAGCACCCGGAGGCGCGATTTGGCCGCTTCGGCCGCTTTGGCTCTGGCCGCGGCTTCAGAGGCGTACTCGACTGGCGCCAGGGGTTCACCAGTTGGACCCAGGATTATCCTCGCGCGGACCGCCACTTTGCGGCCGCCGTACGGCGTTTGACGCGCGTTCACGCGCGCTCGGTGGAACAACCCGTCGACCCGGACGACCTGGACGATTTCTACAACTGGCCGTGGATGAACGCCGGCGAGATGGGCGACTGGAAGCTGACCGCCGCCCAGGCCAAAACCCTGCGCGAGTACCTGCTGCGCGGCGGATTCCTCATGTTGGACGATTTCTGGGGAACCGAGGAATGGGACCGGTTCTATGAGAGCATGCGGCTGGTCTTCCCGGACCGGCCGATCATGGAAATGGAAAGCCGCGATCCGATTTTTCACGTCGTCTACGATCTGGACGACCGCTATCAAGTTCCGGGCCAGTGGGCTTTGGCGCGCGGCACCACTTACCGCAACGACGGCTCCGTGGCGCACTGGCGGGGCGTCTACGACGACCACGGCCGGGTCATGGTGGCGATGTCCTTCAATTCGGACATCGGCGATTCCTGGGAGTGGGCGGACGATCCGCGCTACCCGGAGAAATACTCCGCGCTGGGGATTCGCATCGGCGTGAACTACGTGGTGTACTCCATGACGCACTGAAAAAGGGGTCAGACGCATTTTCCAGGTTTGGCTGGAAAATGCGTCTGACCCCTTTTTCAAAAGAGGTACTTCACGGCCAACTGAATCAGACGGGGCGCAACCGAGTTCTGGGTAATCACTCCAAAGGTCGCCGTGCCCAGAGACGTGCCGGGATTCGAGAATTGCGGGTGGTTCAGAGCGTTGTAGAATTCCAGGCGGCACGCCAGCATGGCGTCCTCTCGAAGGCCCCCCACCTTGGTAGTCTTGCCGAGCGAGAAATCGGTGTTGAATTGGCCCGGCCCCTGCATGATGCTCTGTCCCGCGGTCCCATATCCCGTCGAACCGTCGGATCCGACAGCGGCTGGGGCGCAGATCGCCCCTGTGTCGATCCACTGGTTCAGGCGGGAGCCGGCGCTTCCCGTCGTCACCAGGCTGGCGTACGACGCGCCGGGACAAAGCGTTACGGTGGAAGTCCCCGCATGGCCGTATACGCCCCCTCCATTGGGATCGGCGAGCGTCATGGGCAGTCCGCTTTGGATGATGATGATGCCCGCCAGCGTCCAGCCTTTCAGCATCGCGCCGGAGAGTCCGCTCCTATGCGCGGCTGAGGGTAGCCGATAGTCGAAGTTGGTAGTGAAGCGGTGCGTGCGATCGAATGCCGCGCGCGCCCAATCGAGAGACAGATTGCCGGGATCGTTATAGATGGTGGTATTACTCGCCGCCCTGGAGAAGGTGTAAGTGGCTTGAAAGGCGAGGGCCCGCGACGCCTGCTTCCTTAGAGTCGCCTGCAGGCTGTGGTACGTGGACGCGCCGGTGAACTCATTGTCGGTCAATGCAGTGGGTGTTTCGCCCAGAATAGGCACTCGAAGCTTTGCATTCTGCGCCGTGTTGGTTGTGATGCCGTTGATCGGGTTGCCGGGCGTGGCCAGCAGCGGTTGATTCAGGCCACGCGCGATCAATAGATTCTTCCCCTCCGAGCCGACGTAGCCTATGTCGAACGAGAGAGTTTGAGAGAAGCGGAACTGGGCGCTCAGGTTCCATTGATGCATCCGGGGAACGGTGTACTCCGGACCGGCGACCCGGTCGGATAGCTGCGAGGTGGGTGTGCGCGGCACAAAGCCGAGCGTGGTTACAGGGAAGGGCGCTTCGAGGCTGGCGAGATTATTGCTGGAATCCGCGTTCGTGAACCCCTGGGCAAATGGCGGCGCCGTGAACAGGGGCGCTCCGGCAGCGTTGGCGCTGTAGGTGGGCGGCTGGTAGAACCAGCCGTAACCGCCGCGCACGGCAACATGCCCCAGGGGCTGCCAGGCAAAACCAAAACGAGGGGCAAACGTGTCCAACGGAGTGTGGTTCTGGTAGAAGCTGTTTGTGGATCGAACCAAAACACCGGTGGGGGGCGCGCCGAACGGTTGGCCGGTGTAAGGGTTGACCAGGTTGGGGTTGTAGTTCGCGGCCACGGTATTCCCCATGAGCGTGCCGGAAGAGGGCGGAATGCGCATTTGTTGCAGAAGCGACGGCCAGGCGTTGCCAATGGCGCCGGTGGTGTCCAGGGCAGGCCCGACATATTCCCAACGAAGCCCCAGGTTGACCGTCAAACGCGAGTCCACCTTGAGGTCGTCCTGAATGAAGCCGGCGCCGTAATAACTGCGGTAATGATACTGAAGCTCGCCCTTCGGTCCCGCGCCTTCATTCGCCTGAATGCTCTGGATGTTGCTGCGTCCGAACGGACTGAGATTGTCGGCTGCGCTGAGTCCCAGCAGCAAGTCGCTGAAGGTCTGAAAGAACAGCTTTCCCCGCGAGTTCCCCAGGTCGTCGCGCCAGTTGTATTGGGTCAGGAAGAAGGCCCCAGCCCGGGTTTTATGCTTTCCGTGAACCCACGAAAGATTGTCGGTCCACGAATAGTATTTGTTTTCGTTGGCAAAGTCGTTCCCGAAATTGCCAAAGATACGGAAACTCCCCAGCGGGCCCAGGACGGTGGTTTCGGGAAACTGATCGAAGAACCGGTCCGCCGGCGCCATCCCCAACGATGTCGCCGATGGGGTGCCCGCGCCGTGAGCCTCCTGGGCGGAGCGCGTAAAGCTCATTCTGGCCTCATTCGCAAGGTTCCTGGTGACCGCGGAAGTCAGGCTCAGACTGGCGACGTCGTCATGAGCGTGGAGCGCTTGGGCAGCACCCTGCCCGGGAAGAATCGGTGCGCCGGGGTAGCCCTGGGGGGAACCGAATGTTCTGTACTGGTCGAGGGTAGTCAGGTACACCCGGCTGGAAAGCGTGTTCTTTGGCGTCACCAGGTAGTCGCTGTTCACCAGGTAGTGGTCCTCCCGGTAGCTGGAGGGGAGGCTATAGGAAGAGAAGCCCAGGCCGGCGTTGCTGCCGGTGGTGAGAATCGTCTGGGGCACGGGGATGAGGTACCCGCCGTCGGGCGTCTTCATCTGGAGCAGGCGCAGGGCTACGGGATTGATGGGCGCGGTGGTGGCCGTGCTTTGATTGCGGCAATCAAGCTGCTTCCCTCCAGCAAAAGTCAGGTACCGGGAGTCGGGCTGGCCGCTCGCCAACAGGTGATTACCAGGACAGAACTGGGCGGCCAGGGTTGCCGCCGATCGATCCCCGGTAAGTGGCGGCAGGATGGGATTCGACGTGGAGGTAGTGTCCACGCCGTTCACCTGGCGCGTTCCCTGGTAAGAGCCAAAAAAGAACAGCTTCCGTCTCCTCACGGGACCGCCCATGGTTGCGCCGAACTGATTCTGTTTCAGATTCGGTTTCGGCTGCCCGGTCGAACCCCGGAAAAACGAGTTGGCGTTGAAGACGTCGTTGCGCACGAACTCCCAGGCATCGCCGTGAAATTCGTCCTCGCCACTTTTGGTGATCAGGGCCGTATTGGGGACCTGGGCGCCGTACACGGCATCGTATTGCGATGTCTGGATCTTCAGCTCCGCAATGGTGTCGGGATTGGGTACCGCACTGGGAGCATAAGCGCCGTCCAGGGTGTACGCGCCAGCCGTGGTGTTGCCGTTCACATTCACATTCCTGGTGCCGCGGCCCAGCGTTCCCGCGTTATTCACGTCGGCGGCCGATCCCGAGGACATGGAGAGCACCTGTGTGATGTTGCGGGTGGTCAGCGGGACCGCGGTGATGGTTTTGGCGTCCACCACGGTGCTGGTGGAGGAAGTGGCAACGCTGATGCGGCACCGGCAGTTCACCGGCTCGGCCGCTTCTCCCCGTTCCAGGACGGCGTCCAGAACTGGAACCTCCGAGACGCTCACCACCAACGATGCCATCCGCGCGGTCTTGAAACCCGCTGCAGCAAATTGAACTACATAGTCGCCTGGAGAAAGGAGCGAGAAGGTATAGCCGCCATTCGAACTGGTCGAGGTTGTCTGCGTCTGATTGGTTGCGGAATTCGCCAGCGTGACCGTCGCGTTTGGCACGCCGGAGCCGGCTTGATTAGCGACGGTTCCGGTTAATCCCCCGGTGGTAGCCGACTGGCATCCGGCAGGAGGAGGCCCCCAGAAGGCGGCGGCGAGCAGAAGAATCGCGCTCGAAAACTCTGAGGGTGCTTTCATACTATTGAGAGGCCTTGGCGTATTCTTCGCTGGTGGTGCGGGAAACCGTATTGTAGCGTGGAATCGCCGCCCTAACTAAATCCAGATCCTTTCTTTACGACTTCTTTATACGCCGCTCCGTACCCTTGGAGCATGGAGACTTTCGACAGGCTTCGAATCGATCCGGGATCTCTCGAGGCGGATGGCTTCGCCGGGGAGCTCGACGTCGTAGTGCCCTACACGGAATGGTCTGTAACCGATGCGCTGCTCAAACGCGCTGTGGCCTTGACTGCAGGGTTGAGTGCCCGGCTGACGCTGGTGGCCGTCCATACCGTGCCGTATCCCGCGCCATTCGGATGCCCAACGGCGGTGCATGCCTATTTGGTGGAGCAACTCGTGGATCTTGCCAGCCGCTGTCCGCTGCCCGTCAACCCGCAGGTGGTGCTGGCGCGAAGCCGCACCGAAGGTTTTGCTTACGTGCTGAAGCCGGAGTCCATCGTGTTGCTGGGCGCCCGGAAACATTGGTGGCGCACCGAAGAAGAGAGACTGGCCCGCACCCTGGCTCGGGGCGGTCATAAAGTGGTATTGTTGCACGTCGAATAGATATTTGTGCCGATTCCGAGGAAGGGACAACATGCTTGACGGTTTCTACATTTTGATCGGCCTGGCCGGCTTCGCGGTACTGTGGGCGATCACGAAAGGTTGCGAGCGGCTGTAAGGAGGATGCTCATGGATTATGTGCTTTCAGGAATTGTAGGGCTGTTTCTGCTGGTGTATTTGACGGTGGCGTTGCTGCATCCGGAGAGGTTTTGAGGGCCACATGACGAGCATAGGAGTTTTCCAAATCGCCGTATTCTTCGGCATTCTGGTTCTTCTCACGAAACCGCTTGGCCTGTTCATGGCCAAGCTGTTTCAGGGAGAGCGCACGTTTCTCCACCCCATCCTCCGCCCCGTGGAGTCGCTGATCTACAAATTATGCGGCATCCGGGAAGAGGCCGAACAGCGCTGGACACAATACGCCGCGGGGCTCCTGTGGTTCAGCGTATGCGCCTTCCTGTTCGTGTATGTATTCCAGAGACTGCAAGGCATTCTGCCGTTGAACCCGCAGGCCTTCGGCGCCAAGCTGGTATCGCCCGACCTGGCCTACAACACCGCCATCAGCTTTGTGACGAACACCAACTGGCAGGCCTACAGCGGTGAATCGACGCTGAGCTATTTCGTCCAGATGGCCGCCCTTACGGTGCAGAACTTCGCCTCCGCGGCAGTCGGCATCGCCGCCGCGGTGGCCATTATACGCGGCTTTGCCCGCCACCAGACCGACAAGATAGGCAACTTCTGGGTCGACCTCACGCGCGGGACACTGTATGTGCTCCTGCCGATTGCTCTGGTCGCCGCGCTGTTGCTCTGCTCCCAGGGCGCCATCCAGAACTTCCACTCCTACACCGTCGTCAAGACCCTCGAAGGAGCCACCCAGACTATTCCGCAGGGTCCCGTCGCCTCTCAGGAAGCGATCAAGATGCTGGGGACCAACGGCGGCGGGTTCTTCAATGCCAACTCTTCGCACCCCTATGAGAACCCGACACCGTTCACCAACTTCCTCCAGGTGCTCCTGATCTTCGCGATCCCGGCAGGGCTTACCTATACGTTCGGCCGCATGGTCGGAGATACCAGGCAAGGTTGGGCCATCTTCGGCGCCATGGCGGCCATGTTCCTCATCGGCGTCTTCGTCTGTTATGGCTACGAGCAGGCCGGAAACCCCATCCTGACCAAACTCGGTGTCCAAAGCGCCTCCACCGCCGGTCAAGCCGGCGGCAACATGGAGGGGAAGGAGACCCGCTTCGGTGTCGCGTCGTCGGCCTTGTTCGCCACCGTAACCACCGATGCGAGCTGCGGCGCTATCAACAGCGCCCATGACAGTCTCACTCCGCTTGGCGGCCTGGTCCCCATGTTCAATCTCCAGACCGACGAGGTGATCTTCGGAGGCGTCGGTTCGGGTTTGTACGGCATGCTGCTGTATGCCATCGTGGCGGTCTTCATTGCCGGGCTGATGGTGGGCAGAACGCCGGAGTATCTCGGAAAGAAGATCCAGCAGAAGGAGGTCAAGATGGCGATGCTGCCGATTCTGGCGACCTCGTTCCTGATCCTCGTGTTCACGGCGGTCAGTATCGTCATGCCGTTCGCGAAGGGCAGCTATTGGAACGCCACCGGGCCCGCCATCACGAACCTGAACAACTCGGGGCCGCACGGGTTCAGCGAGATGCTGTACATGTACTCGAGCGCTTCGGAGAACAACGGTAGCGCTTTCGCCGGCATCAACGCCAATAGCCCCTGGTTCAACCTCACGACCGGGCTGGCCATGCAGTTTGGACGCTTCATGTTCATCATTCCTCTTCTGGCCGTCGCAGGCAGTCTGGCGGCGCAGAAGAAGGTACCATCCTCCAGCGGCACGTTTCCCACNNCTGACCTTCTTCCCGGCGCTGGCGCTCGGCCCGATAGTGGAGCATTTCTTCATGCACGCGGGAAAACTTTTCTCCTTTGCGATGTTTCCTATTTGGAGCTGACCAATGACAACGACTTTGACTCCTCCTCGTGCCACCGAAGATTCGACCATGCTCATTCCGAAGAAGGGGGCGCGGTCCCGCCCCCTCTTCGACCCCGAGATTCTCCGTCGCGCCGTGAAGGGTTCGTTTGGCAAACTGAATCCCGTTACGCTGATGAAGAACCCCGTGATTTTCGTGGTGGAGGTAGGCGCCGCGCTGACCACCGTGTTCCTGGTTCGCGATGCTTTCATCGGAGCGCACAACCTGGCATTTGAGCTGCAGATCGATCTGTGGCTGTGGTTCACGGTCCTGTTCGCCACCTTCGCCGAGGCCATGGCGGAGGCCCGGGGCAAGGCCCAGGCGGACACGCTGCGCAAGACCAAGACCGATGCGCTGGCGAACCGCGTCCGGGAAAACGGCAGCACCGAGCAGGTCGCGTCTTCGCAGTTGCGCTCCGGAGATGTGGTGATTTGCAGCGAGGGCGAACTGATCCCCGGCGATGGTGACGTCATCGAGGGCATCGCCATGGTCGATGAGTCCGTGATCACCGGTGAGAGCGCCCCCGTGATTCGTGAATCGGGCGGCGACCGCAGCGCCGTCACCGGGGGCACCAAGGTTCTGTCGGATCAAGTCCGGATCAAGATCACCTCGAACCCCGGTGAAACCTTCCTCGATCGCATGATCGCGCTGGTGGAAGGCGCCCAGCGGCAGAAGACGCCGAATGAGATCGCCCTGAACATCCTGATCGCGGGCCTGACGCTCATCTTCCTGTTCGCCGTGGCCACCCTGATCCCTTACGCCATCTACAGCGTGAACTCCGCTGGGGCGGGGAGCGTGCCCACCATCGCGGTCTACGTGGCCTTGCTGGTATGCCTGATCCCCACCACCATCGGCGGATTGCTCTCGGCCATCGGCATCGCGGGCATGGACCGCGTGATGCAGCACAACGTGCTGGCGATGAGCGGAAAGGCCGTGGAGGCCGCCGGCGACGTCAACACGCTTCTGCTGGACAAGACCGGCACCAT
>PLMF01000113.1:42992-91270 GCA_003142355.1 Bryobacterales bacterium | reverse complement strand
TGGGGCCTTCGAGGACCCAGTGCTCCTCGATGAGTTGCTCGACGATCGGAAAGATGGTGCTGCGCTGCAGGCCACGGACGCGGCTGGTTCAACTACGTTATCGCAACCGTCTCCGCCTTGAACTCCCGGGCCGCTTCCACCATCGCCAGGATGTTGTCGCACGGCATCCCCGGGCTGACTCCGCCTCCGACGGACAGAAGGATTCGCTTCCCTCCCGACTTGCTCAGCACTTCGCGCGCTGCCTGCCGCACCGCCTCCGGCTTGCCCCGCACCCCCAGGTCCAGCGGCGCCACGTTGCCCATCAGGCATACCGTGTCTCCCAGTTTCTCGCGGGCTTCGCGTACGTCGATGTTGTGCGTCCAGTTCAGCACATCGAAGCCGCAGCCGCCCAGGTCCGCCAGAAACGGCCGTATGTTGGCGTCATTGTGATAGATCTTGACCCAGTCGGCGGGAAACGCCGCGCAGATTTGCCTCAGGTACGGATCGGCAAATTCCAGGTAAGCCTGCCTGGACAGCATTCCGGGGATATCGTCCAGCAGGAAAATGCCTTCCACTGTGTCGCCGATGGCCTCCACTTGCGCCTGAAGCCAGCGTATAACGGTCTCGGTGGTAAAGCTCAGCAGCCGATGGACACGCTCCGGATCTTCGATCAGGTCCATCATGAGCTCCGTGACGCCGCGCAGATAGGAGGCCAGACACAGCGGCCCCCGTGCTGTCACCAGCGGGATCGTGTAGCCGGCATCCAGGATGCGAACCTTCTGCATGCGATAGAGCCGCAACGCAAAGGCCATGAGGCCGTCGGTCTGCGGGTTGACCGGGGACAGCCGCTCGATGTCATCCAGCGTGCCTAACATCGGCGACTGCCCCGGTGGCTGATTGGCCCAGAAGTGGATCCGGTTTCCCAGCGCCGAGGGCTCGATCGCCATGCCGTACTCGATCCACCAGGACGGCACCGGAATCACGTCGGGGAACTCGCGCGCCACGCGTAGGTTGGCGCGGAACCAGGTCTCTGGATCCAGATAGTAGTCGAGATGGTCCACACCCGCGAAGCCGGGTATCCACGGGCTGTCTACAATCAGCGCCAGAGGCACATGATCGACGTGCCCGCCCTTGGCGACGTGCTTAAATGTGTTCCACTGGTCCGGTCGCATAGAAATACATCCCGAGCCAACTTAGCAGTCTCGTTTGCCTCTCTCCGCGAATTGACCCGCCGGTTACGGCAGATCGCTCAGGCGGACTCGGAACTTCAAGGTGAGCGGCTTACCCGCCTCGAGCGTGTAGTGGTCTACCTGCTCGGTCCGCCCCGGGAAGGAAGCCCCGATAAAGCCATAGTTGCGCAGACACCACTGTAAGGGCACACCCGGGTCCGTCTCGTCTGGCGTGATCCGCAGCACCCCGCGTTTCCCGTTATATACGCCTTCCAGTTCGGCCCATTTCCGCGGATTCCGGTCTTCGTCCTTGGTCAGAACCTCGCCATCCGCGCGCACAATCGTGCCCTGCCGTGGCGCGAAACGGGCGCTGAACCCCCCGTAGCTCTTGCCGCGGTCGGGCGAACCCGCCAACGTTACGGGGTCTTTGAGCGCCTCCCACGTGAGTTCCACCTCCAATTCGCGCGACGTGCCCGCCGTCGGCAGCACCGTCAGCCGCACGTTCTCGCGCACGATGTCTTTGCCGTCGGCTTCCCAGATGTCTTGGGCGTCCAGCCGCGCCTGCCGGGCGTTGGCGCTCACGGTGGGCGTTTTCACCGATCGATCCTTGGCTGTGAACGCCAGCCAGATGTCGTAGGTTTTGCCTCCGGTCTCGACGATCGGCCACGACCAAAACAGCCCGCGGTGATGCCAATGGTCGCGCGGGAAATCGTCCAGCATGGACAACCCGCCCGGCGTATAGACAGGGAAGATGTAGCAGCAGCGGCGCTTGTTTTCTGGAGCGCCCTCCTTGAGCTGCGGACCGTAGTTGTATATCAGCGCAGGGTTCCCGCCCTCACGCAGTTCCAGTTGGCCGTTGCCCAGGTCTTTCCAGGCGAACTTATTCTGGCATAACAGGGGCATAGCAACCACGCAGCCCAGTATCAATAACTTGTTCAGATGAGACATCAAAACTCCTTCCTCTTTTCTTTCTTCTTAACTGTCCTATAGGATGCGTGTGCCGCTCGACCATGGCAGGTCCGGCGCCCGCGCATCATATCAACTCGAGCTTCTCGCGATCGAAGCCCACTCGTCTGCCGGTCTCGAGCGACACCGCGGCCATACACCCTGCCACGGCGTGCGAGAAACCGTTATCCACGCTGGCGCGCGGCGTAGCGCGGCTCCGCACGCAGCGCAGGAAGTTCACCAGGTGGGACTCCACCGGCACTTGCTCGATCGCCAGCGGTTCCTTGACGCGGTTCACGTCGCTGCTGCCCTCGCCCGTGATCTTCAGATTATCGAGGTCAAGCGTGCCTTTGGTGCCAAACCACAGGTTGCGATTGCCCGCGGAGTTGGTGAGGCTCATGGCGAACGTCACCAGGCACTCGTTGTACTCCACGGTGGCCTGGAACACGTCGGAAGTCTGGCGGCCATCCTTCCAGAGGTACACCCCGCCCAGAGTCACCGCGTGTTGGGGATAAGGGTCCTCCAGGTACCAGGGAACCAGGTCGATGAGATGGCACATCCACAGGCCGGCGATGCCATTCGTGGTCTCCCGGAACAACTGCCACTCGCGCAGCTTGCGCGCATTGAACGGGCCCTGGATCCGGCCCCCGAACTGGAAGGCCTCCCAGTCCACGTCTTCCGGCTTGACGTTGCGCCAGTCGTCCCGGCGCCAGCGCTGCCCCTGGAAATGCACTTCCATCGCCACCCGCGTGACCTTCCCGATTATTCCGCTCCGGATGGCTTTGGCCGCGCCCAGGAATTCCGGCGTGCTGCGGCGTTGCGTCCCCACCTGCACGACCTGTTTGGTGCGCTTGACGGCCTGCCAAGCCATTTTGGCGTCGCTGAAATCGACGGCAAATGGCTTCTCCACGTATACGTCTTTTCCCGCGGCCACCGCGTCCGCCAGTATGCGCGGATGGGTCATGTCGGGCGTGGCGATGATCACCGCATCCACGTCCTTCATAGCCAGCAGTTCCTGGTAGCGCGAGGTCTGCTTCGGCGCGCTGCCCGTGGTCTTCTGAATCGCCGCCGCTTTCTGCTCCCGGTTGACGCGCCAGACGTCGCAGACCGCTATGATCGCCGCGTTTTCGTCGGAGTGGCTCAATTCGCCGACGTGCGCCTGCGAGCGGCCGCCGCAGCCGATCAGGCCGAGGCGGATCCGGTCGCTGGGCGGCCCTTGCATGGCTTCGACCGCCGGCACGCTTAAGCCGGCGGCCAGGAATGTTCGTCGCGTGGTATTCATAGCCGGAGTTCCCGTAACGTGGGCCGCGCCTGAACGTCAATACCCCGGTTCACGCCATCCGCCTGTGAGGTCATCTTCCCTAAGTTGGTGGACAACGGATCGGTGCTCGGGGCGGCCACTTGCGACCGGTTGTGCACATACGTGCTCCAACTTATTGATTCTTCATTTGGAGATACAGGCGCTGACGCCAAATCTGGACCTCACAAACATCTTTCAACAACCACTTAGAGCAGAATGGCGCACCGCAGGTCATTTTGTTCCGTGATCAAACTAACTATACGCCGCTGTCTTAGTCAAGTCAAGGATTTTATGACCTGAAAAGTAATCAATCAGTCTCGGGCACGGGCTTGAGTCTGGGTACAAAGAATGCGTTTGCGCCGGTGTTCGCCGACATCGGACTGCGACCCGAAGCTCACCACCAGCGGCGGTAGTCGTTGGGATTCCGCTCGCGTGCCCGCACCGGGACCTCTCGGCCGCGGTGCACCGCGCTCAGGCAGTTCTCGTTCCCTGTTTGCGAATACTGTTTGTCAGGCCAAGCCGGCCTTAGCCATCACCGCGTCCGTGCCGTAAGGCGCCCGCTGTTTGCGGGAAAGCCAGGTGTTCTCCTCATCGGCGTCGTTCCCGGTAAAGCGCTCTTTCGCCGGATCCCAATAGAGCGTCCGGTCCGTGTGCATCGCCATCTGAGCGAGCAGGCAGACTGTGTTCGCCCGGTGGCCGACTTCGGCCGGAGCCACAGGTTCCTTGCGGGATTTGATGCTGGTCAACCAATCCAGGTGGTGATCGTTGTCCGGGCTCACGTGCAGGTGGATCTCGTTGTCTTTGATGCCCTCTTTTATCCAGCGGCGGTCGCTGCAGTCGAGCGCCTGGGCCCACGGACCGTTGCGCACCGGAGGAGCGCCGCGCCCGGCTCCGCCACGTCCACCAGGGCCGCCACGTCCACCAGGGCCGCCCCGTCCTTCGGCGCCGCCTCGTCCTTCGGCGCCGCCTCGAGCCGTCGCGCCGACCGCTTGCATGTCGATGGCGCTATATCTCCCGCGGGTCACCCAAACCCAGCCATTCTCGCCCAGGAACTTGATGCCGTTGGGGTACTTGTCGCTGATGTACATCTCGGTGCCGTTCCCATACCGGACCCTGATGTGGTACGGGCCGTGCACGTCCCAAAGACCCTGCTTGGGAAACAGAGCCATGGCCTCGAGCTCCACCGGTCCGGTGAGTTCGGTACCCATGCCCCAATGGGCGGTATCGACGTGGTGGGCGCCCCAACCGGTGATCATTCCGGCGCCGAACTGCTCGCAGCGCAGCCAGCCGGGACGGCCATAGCGTGCCATAGCCGCTGCCTGCGGGTGGACGCGATCCTCGGTGTAATAAACCATCGGCGTCGACCCCAGCCACATGTCGTAGTTGAGGTTTGACGGAACCGGCATCTCCTTCGGGTTTCCGCCGGCCGGGTCGGTTGGCAGGCCGATATAGACTTCCAGAACCTTCCCGATCCTGCCGTTGCGCACGAGTTCACAGCCAAGACGGAAGAACTGGTCGGAACGCTGCTGGCTGCCCGTCTGAAACACGCGGCCGGTACGTTTGATGACGTCGGCCATCTGCCGGCCTTCCTTGACGGTCAGCGAAGCCGGCTTTTGCAGGTAAATGTCCTTGCCCGCCAAGGCCGCTTCGATGGCCGGTTGCGAATGCCAGTGGTCCGGCGTGCTGATGCAAACCGCGTCGATGCTCTTGTCCTGGAGGATTTCATGGTAATCGCTATAGGTCTTCAGGTTGATGTACTTGCCGCTTCCGAACTTCTTCTCATAGGTCCCCTCGATCAACGTCTTGGCATCCGCCATCCGCGCGGTGTCTAGTTCGCTGATGGCGACAAACCGGGCGAGGTCGCTGTGTCGAAGAACTCCCGCTATCTCGGAGCCACGGGCTTGACGCCCGCAGCCGATCTGGGCTACCTGGATCAGGTTGCTCGGTGCGCTCTGGCCGAATACTCTCGAGGGCACGATCATTGGGAAGGCGATGGCGCCGCCGAGCGAAGTTGTGAAAAACTGCCGTCGTGAAGTCTCAGACGCTTTCTTCTCGGAATTCATGATCTACCTTTCGTCTTTCTCAGTCGTTCCCCGTGACCCATAAGGATTCCGGGGAGGTGTTTGTACAGGATCGGATTTGCGCAATCTTCCTTCCGGTGAGCCAGTGCGCCGTAGTACTTCCGGCCGCCATCGAACTTCATAGACCAAGTCACCGGCAAGGCATCGCCGGAACGGTCGCCGGGATAGGTTGCCCTCTGTGAATCGTCGAGTTTAACGGGTTCGCTAACCAGCAGCGGATGAAGCTCGGGATTGAACTTCTCCTCGGCCCCCCCCCCGCGCGCACATCCCGGCAGAAGGCCAGTCAGGCCGAAGTGAACTACCGAATTAACCCGCCGCGCCATTAGACCCTTAAGGACGTTTCGGAGCCAGAACACTGAAATCCGTGAATATTTTGTTCTGGCGTCAAACTATCTATACACGACTCGTCGCCGGGAGTCAAGAGATTTTTGCCGCCCCTGCCGAACGGCGACGGCAGCTCCTGCGCCAACTGCTTCACCATAAACGCTTGGTGCTTCTGGTCCGCCGCTCAATCATGTAGCCCGGGTGCGAGCCATGGCCCGCATGACGAGCCGGCAGTTCTCGCGCACCTGTTCGGTCACCTTCGGGTACATCCCGATCACGACCGCGTCTGTCGGTTTGGCGTAGCGGAACGCCAACTCCAGCGCGGCGAGCCTCGTCTCCGCGGTCGCGCAGTGCCGGGTGGCGCCGTACACCTTGAAGATTAAGCACTGCTTTTGGGTCTGGCGGACGCGCGCGAGCATCTTCTCGCGATCGGCGTCGCGGAAGGTGTCGCCCTGAACGATCTGGTAGACGCAGGTCATGTAGAAGTCCACGTCCCAACCCTTCGATTCGACGTAGTCGATGACCTCCGGTAGATGGCTGCCAAGGCCGATCGTGGCGCCGCTCTGGCGCATGATCTTGATGCGCTCATAGACCTCATCGATCTTGCCGTTCATCCAGTACCGGTCCGTCATCGTGCCGTGATGATAGATGGCGATCGGCTCGAGCGCGGCAATCTCACGCAGGTTGGCCGCAAAGTCGCCGTACTCGGGGGCTGGCACGGCGATGCACTGCATCCGGCCGCCCCCCTGCCGGTACTCATGCATGAGTCGAATGATGTGGCGATCGCCGCGAAAAACTCCCGCGTTGATGCCGGCGCGTTCACAATTCGCCAACAGCTTCTTGATATTGGCGACGGTGAAGTAATCCCGCATCTCGGCGCTGAGTTGCGGCGAGACGTGGGAGTTCCCGCTGATCGGGTTCATGCCCAGGATCAGGCGGGAAACTGTGTGGGGCCCGAGTTTGACAGCCGGCAGCGATTCCCGGGCCGCGGCGGCGACCGACCCGGCCGTGGCCGCCAACAAAACTTCGCGCCTGGTGCGAAATGGCATCGCTTTTTCGTGATGCATTGTATGTTCCTCGGAAAGCGAAAATACAGCCTGGCGCAAATCCTCGATGGGCGCTTTTCCCTGGCCCGGCGCCCGGCCTTCCGGCGGCGCCTCCGGCCGAGCCCGCCACCCGCGCCCTAAACTCGCCGTTTAGAACGTGTACTTCATGCTGAACTGCAAAATCCGTGGGTCGCTGGAGGCGAGAATAATGCCAAAGTTGGCGCTAGCCAAACTGGCGGTTGGGTTCGAGAAGTTGGTGTGATTGAGCGCGTTGAAGAACTCCGCCCGCACCGCCAGCCGCTGATTTTCGATAATCTGGAAAGACCGGCTCAGGGACGCATCCAGCCCGAAATAGCCGGGGCCGTACACGGACATCGCTCCGACGTTTCCGAACGTGCCGATGGGGTTCGCGACAAACGAACTGGCGTTCAGCCAATGGCGGCTATTCACGTCTCGCAGATAGGGATTTCCAACGATGTTCGGGCGGTCGAGACCCACGGCGGTCAGGGAGTTGTCGACCCCCGTAACGGGGGTGAATGGCGTACCCGAGTGAACCATGAACAGAGGCGCGAGTTCCCATCCCCCTAGCAAGCGGTTTGTCCATAGGCCGGCGAATCGCGGGCTGTGCACCAGGAACGATCCGTTCAAGTTCTGCCGCAAGTCGAAGTTACAGTTCCCGTAGTTGGCCTGGCGGTCATTAACATTCTGGTAGCCCGGCCCAGTGAGATCGCCGCTGAAGTTGGCCGTGCTCAGACAGTGGGAGTAAGTGTAATTGGCGACCACCATGAAGTTCTGCGCGAGGCGATGCCGCACGGTCGCGAGCACACCGTTGTAATTGGCATTTGCGCCGTCGTCGGTGTAGGCGATGGTCGAGTAGTAGATGCCGGTGGCGGGGTTTGCCAGGTACAGCACACGCCGCTGATTCGTGTTGCTCGTGGACGAGCACGCCTTGCCGGAGCAAGTCCCGGGGATGTAAACAGCCGGATCGAGTTCGGTCGAGCCCCACACGTGGGTGGTCTTGTTACCGAGGTAGGTGATCGATAGCGCCCAATCCTTGTGGAACTGCAACTGGTAACTGAGATTCCACTGCTGCATGTAGGTGGGATGCAGATTCAAGGGAGTGACCATATAGACTCCCGCGGTCACGAAGGGGTGGTCTTTCGGGAGCGGGTTCGGCACGGGGAACGGATTGCCGCCGGGATACCCCAAATACGGATTCGAGAGGCCGCCGACGGGGCTGGCGATGCTGACCCCGCTCGCCCATGGCGGGTTGTAGGAATCGCGGTTGAGGTAGTAGGTCATCGGCGTGTCGTAGGCGAAGTTGTAGGAAGCCCGGATGCTCTGCCTCCCATCGCCTTTCGGGTCCCAGGCAAAGCCGATTCGCGGCTCGAACAGCGCCATTTTCCGGTATGCGTAGCCGGGGGGAATTCCGGGATCGCCCACGAAAAACAGGCCTGGAGGCGCCAAGTCGAATTGTGGCGTTTTTTGGCCGGCATCGAACGCGCTCCGGAGGAAAGAGCCGCCCTGTCGCATGGTTTCCGGGAAGAACGGCTCCCAGCGGAGGCCCGCGTGGAAAGACAACCGCGAACTGACGCGAATATCGTCCTGGGCATAAAGGCCGATATAGTTCTGCCGGTAATAGCCCGTGGGCTCGTTGGTCTGGCTGAACGAGCTTACCGCCCCCAGCATGAAATCTGCCATGGCATCGCCGGTGAACACGCCATTGCTCGTGAACATCCCGTTTTCGCCGTTGGAACCCTTGTCGTTCATCTGGTTGTGAATCCAGTCGACGCCGAACGACAGGTGGTGGCGCCCGCGCACCCAGTCCAGGTCGTCGGCGACCTGCCACGAATTATCGACGGCACTGAAAGGAACGCCGCCACCCACGCTGAAATCGCCGCTCACGGATACACTCGTATAGTTCGGGACGGCTACCCACATATTGACGCCCAGGCTCGGGGGACTGGGGAAGTTACTGGGGTCGGTGCGTTTCACGAACAGCCGCGTAAAGGTAAGGTGCAGGACATTGATCAGCGTGGGGCTGAATGAATAGTTATCGCCCACTACCACGGACTGGCTTTGGTCCGCCAGAATGGGCCGGGGGGCCAGCAGGTAGTTCGTGTTGTCGTACACCAGGGGGTTGCTATAGTTGGCAATGAAGTAGCGGCCGAAGATGGCATGTTTCTGGCTGAGGACATAATCGACGCGCCCGAGGATTTGGGTTTCACTGCTGGGGTTGGGGATGCCGTAGATGATCTGCCCGCAGAGGTTAGTCGCGATCGGCACCTTCTTCAGGATATTGAGCGCCACGGCATTGAAGCGGCTTGGAGGAATAAAGTTGTTCGGAAAGGGCTGCGAAGTGGACGGATCGATGAGCGTCTTGGCCTTGCCGCTGGATTCACACGCGGCGGCGTCGAAGGTGCTGAAGTCCCCATTCAGGATCTGCTGTGTGGGCACGAAGTTGATGACGTCCGGCGGCGCCGTGGCGGTGCGGGTCCCCTGATAGCCGAAGAAGAAGAAGAGCTTGTCCTTCCGCACCGGTCCGCCCACCGTGCCGCCAAACTGGTTGCGGCGGAGGTTGTCGTGCGTGGCGGCGAAGAAGTTCCTGGCGTTCACGTCGCCGTTGCGAAGGAATTCGAACAAGTCGCCATGGAAGCGGTTAGTTCCCGATTGCGTGACCACGTTCACCACGGCGCCGGGATGCAACCCGTACCGGGCGGAGAGCCCGGTGGTCTGAACGCTGAACTCCTGCAACGCATCCGGGAATGGGAACGGAAGGTTGACGTTGGAGAACGCGTCATTGTTATCGCCGCCGTCGAGAAGATAGTTGGTGCCGTTGGCTTGGCCGCCGGCGATGGTAATGGTGACGGAACTCGGGTAGTTCTTCGTTGTCGCCATATCACCGACCGGGGCGCTTGCGGCCGCGCCGGAGATCAGGATCAATTGCGTCGCATTGCGTCCGTTGAGGGGCAAATCGACAATCCGGCTCTGATCCATTACCTCGGACACCGCGGTGCTTTCCGTCTCGACCATCGGAGCGCCCGCGGAAACCTGGACCTGCTCGGTGACCGCGCCCACCGTCAACGTCACATTGACCTGCAGGTTGTCGCCGACCTGGATGACGATGCCGGATTGCGTGTAGTTGCTGAACCCTTGAACCGCGACCTGCAACGTATAGGGGCCGACCGGAAGGTTCAAGAAGACATAAGCCCCGTCCGTGCCACTCGCCACCGTGCGCTTATACCCGGAGTTCGTCTGTTGCACGGTCACCGGTGCGCCCGCAATGGTCGCTCCCGACGGATCGGTGATAGTGCCACGAATTTGCCCGCCGGCCACCGCCTGCCCAAACGCGCTGCCGCAGCCAAGGACTAACATCATGACCAAAAAGAATACCCCTACAAAACGACTGTTCATCTCTGCCTACCTCCAAAAGTTGTCTGTTTCCCGAAGCGTAGTAACACCGCACCGCCATAATTCCCAAATACGGTCCAAAATGCTTTGAACCGAAACTTGCGCAGAGGCGCACCCACCTCGTCCTGGTCTTCGGTCCGCGAAATCCCCACCGCCGGCTCAGGCTGGCGGCGGGACCGTCGCGTCTACCATTCAGGCCCAGCCTTCGCCAGAGCCTCATCGGCCCCGTACGGCGCGCATTGCGGGCGGGAAAGTTTGCTGTTGGCTTTAGTATCGTTGTGCGTAAAGATTTTTTTGTCCGATCCTAATACAAGAATGCGGTCAATCTGCGCCGAACCCCTTCTCCGTCCCATTTTCCGGAGGGCGTCTGCGCTGCTTTGGATATTGTCGCGCACGTAACTAGCCTTTCAGTTCGTGACGAAATTCCCCGTGTAGACCAGGACTTTCTTTGCCGCGGCCGAACCCCCGTTCGCACATCCCGGCAGAAGGCCTATCAGGCCGAAGTAAACTGCCGAATTAACCTGCCACGTCATCAGGCCCTTTAAGACCCGTTTCAGAGCCAGAACACCAAAATACGCATTTTGTTCTAGCCTCAAATTATCTATACACTACTCCCTGTCGGGAGTCAAGCGCTTTTTGCAGCTTTTTGCCTCGCGTGCGGCATTCCGAGCCGCGACGTCAGGGAGCGGGTGCGCAATTACTGATGACGCTCTGTTTAGATCGCCTCACCGCCGGCTCAGCTCCACGCCCTTGGTGGTGACATAGTATTTCACCAGCATGTTGCTCCTCTCCCAGGCGGGAAGCGACTTCGGCTCTTGGAAATACCCCAGAAACGCGCGCGTGACCTGGGCAAAGTGGGCCTCGTGGCCCACCCGATATTTCTCCGGAATAACGATGTGAGCTTCCCCTCCGCGCACCGCCATTTCAACGCCGGGCCAGTCCTTTTGCATACCGTCGACCTTCTT
Organism: Bryobacterales bacterium; assembly: GCA_003142355.1. The sequence continues at coordinate 80,050 of PLMF01000113.1, read as the reverse complement.
CCCGAGCGCGGCGAACACCTCGTCCCGGAGCGCCGCCGTGTTCGGCGCCACGTAGAGCTCGGGCCGGTAGTTCTGTTCCTTGCCTTGACGGATTTCGGCCCGGCATCGCGTCCCCCGGAACATCGCCTCGTACAGGTCCCCGGAGCCCGCCGGCGCCTCCCAGGACCATCGGGTGTCGAGCGCCACGTGCACGCCGCGCACCGTGTAATGGACGGTGTGGTTGGAGTAGTATTCCAGTTGCCCGCCCTTCACCCACGGCGTCACCTCCGGCGGAAACTCTGTTTCTCCCGTGACCTGCGCAAACTGGGCTTTGCTAATGATCGTGGGCCAGCGCCGCGCCTTTGAGACCTGCACATCCGTGCGGTAATCCACCCACTGCCCGGGAAACGCCGCCCACTGCACCAGGTCCACCACGTGCGTCCCCACGTCTGCGAACCCTTCGCCGGCCTCGTCGATATTGAAGAACCACGCCGGACGCCGGAGTGGAACTCCGGAAACCACTTTCATGAGGTAATGGATGCTTCGAGCGGCAATGCCCGGTTCGACCGCCGAGCCCGGCGCCAGTTGCCCGAACACCTCCGGCGCATTGACGACCTCCTTCTGCAGCATGGAGGTGATCTCGTAGCGTTCGGTCATGATGTCATACGCCACGAGCCCCTTTCTTTCCGCCAAGTCCAGCGCCGTCGCCAGCTTCGGAAGATCGGCGGAGGTGATGACCCACGGCTTGTCGGCAAGCACGTTATATCCCGCCTCGAGCGAAGCCACGATAAACCCGATTTTTTCCCGATTCCGCCCCGCGAACACCACTACGTTGCCCGGATGTTCGCTCAGCGTGCGTTCGAAGAACCCCGCCCCGGTATGGATGTCGAGTTCCCAGCGCGTCGGATTATCCTTGCGGGAATTGAAGACTGTCACCCGGTTCAGGTAATCGAGCAGGTCCGCCGTCAACGGCGAGTACACCGACACGCGAGGCGATACCTGCGGGTACATATCCTTCTGAACCAGGGCAGCATGAAAATGCCCCGGCTCCACGACGACCAGCTTGACTTGGCCTATCCCCTGGCTTCCCAATACCGACGCCAGCAGGAACCCTAAAAACAAGTGTCTGCGCATTCGTTGGTTTCCTCCGCGCTGTTCTTTCACGAGCTCTGAAAACGTGTGGCCCATCCGGGCCGAGTCGATTATAGCTCCCGAGTTATAAGCCCGAAATTCTGAAAAACCCTTGACTTCTATGTTTAGTTCAATGTATGAATTATATCAGGGTACATTGGCTGTGCAGGCTGCCGGCGACGGCAGGGGGACGATATGGTCGATCTCCAAAAACTTCATGACGCGATCCTCGGCGGCAGAACAAAAGAAGCTCTAACCGTGACCCGGCAGGCTATTGAGGAGGGGTGCGATGTGATGCAGATGCTCTCCACCTACATGATCCCCGCCATGGACGAAGTCGGAAAGCGCTTCGCTCGCCAGGAGTACTTCATCCCCGAGATGCTGGTGTCGGCGCGCGCCATGAAGAGTACTCTCGAACTCGTGCGTCCGTTGCTGGCGGCGCAAGGCGCGCGGTCGGCTGGCCACGTGATCATCGGCACGGTGAAGGGCGATTTGCACGACATCGGCAAAAACCTGGTGGCCTCCATGTTGGAGGGCGGCGGCTTTGAAGTCGTCGACCTCGGCATCGACGTGCCTCCCGAAAAGTTCGTCTCCGCCGCGGAGCGGAGCAACGCCGATATCGTCTGCCTGTCCGCGTTGCTCACCGCAACCTTGCCGGCCATGGAGAACGCAATCGAGGCGCTCGGCAAGGCGGGCCTCCGCGAAAAGGTAAAAGTGATGGTGGGCGGGGCGCCCCTGACGCAGGAGTATGCCGACCAGATCGGCGCCGACGGCTATGGGCGGGACGCCACGGCCGCCGTCAGGGTGGCCCGCCAGCTTATGTCCGGCGCGCCCGAGGGGGCTGCATCCCCGGGAGGTGCCGGGTAATTCCTCTCGAGCGGCCCGCGTTTCTCTCGTCTCGATTGACCGCCGGCATCAACCCCTTAGAGAAGATTTATGTCTAGTTTCGCTACTGAACTGCAGGACTGGCAGATCGCCGATCGGGCGGAAGAACACCTGCCGAGCCCCGGCGATTGGCGCCAAACACTCGGGCTCCAGCGCGATGAAGTCATTCCGATGGGGCGCATCGCCAAGCTGGATTTCCTGAAAATCATCGAGCGACTGAAGGACCGCCCGGATGGCAAGTACGTCGAGGTCACGGCCATCACCCCGACGCCTTTGGGCGAGGGCAAGAGCACCACGGCCCTGGGCCTCATCGAAGGGTTGGGAAAACGCGGCGAGAACGTGGGCGGCTGCCTGCGCCAGCCTTCCGGCGGGCCCACCATGAATATCAAGGGCACCGCCGCCGGCGGCGGCAGGGCGCTGCTCATTCCCATGACCGAATTCTCCATGGGCCTGAGCGGCGATATCAACGACATCATGAATGCCCACAACCTGGCCATGGTCGCGTTGACCGCCCGCATGCAGCACGAGCGCAATTACTCCGACGAGCAACTCGCCCGCCTTACCCGCATGCGCCGCCTCGACGTGGATCCCTGCCGCGTGGAGATGGGCTGGGTCATCGACTTCTGCGCCCAAGCCCTGCGCAACATCATCATCGGCATCGGCGACCACACCGACGGCTACATGATGCAATCCAAGTTCGGCGTGGCGGCCAGCTCCGAGTTGATGGCCATCCTCGCCATCGTCCGCGACCTCGCCGATCTTCGCCAGCGCCTCGAAAGGATCACCGTGGCGTACGACAAGCGCGGCCGCCCGATCACCACCGGAGACCTGGAGGTGGCGGGCGCCATGTGCGCCTGGATGCGCAATGCCATCAATCCCACGTTGTGCAGCACCGCCGAATATCAGCCCTGCCTGGTGCACGCCGGACCATTCGCCAACATCGCGGTGGGCCAGTCGTCCATTATCGGCGACCGCGTCGGCCTTAAGCTCTTCGATTACCACGTCACCGAAAGCGGCTTTGCGGCGGACATCGGGTTCGAGAAATTCTGGAACGTCAAGTGCCGCTGCAGCGGCCTGAAGCCGCACGCGTCCGTTCTGACCACGACGGTCCGCTCCCTGAAAATGCACGGGGGCGGCCCCAGGGTGACGCCGGGGTTGGCGCTGCCCGAAGAGTACACCCGCGAAAACCTCCGCCTCCTCGATCAAGGCATCCCCAACATGTTGCACCACATCGGGATCATTCGCAAATCGGGCATCAACCCTGTCGTGTGCATCAACCGTTTCACCAGCGATACGCGCGCGGAACTCGCCCTCATCCGCAAAGCCGCCGAAGAGGCGGGCGCGCGCTGCGCAGTCTCCGACCATTGGGCCAAGGGCGGCGAAGGGGCTCTGGAATTCGCCGACGCGGTGATGGACGCGTGCCGCGACCAGGTCGATTTCCGCTACCTCTACCCTCTCCACATGAAGCTCCGCGAACGCGTTGAGCTCATCGCGCGGGAGATCTACGGCGCCGATGGCGTCGCCTGGACGCCCGAGGCCGACGCCAAGGCGCGGGCCTTCGAAGCCGATCCGCGCTACGATGACTACGCCACCATGATGGTCAAGACACATCTCAGCCTCAGTCACGATCCCGCGCTCAAGGGGGTGCCCAAGGGTTGGGTCCTGCCGATTCGCGACGTGCTGGTTTACTCCGGAGCCAAGTTCCTCTGCCCCTGCGCCGGAGCCATCAGCCTCATGCCCGGTACCTCCTCCAGTCCTGGTTTCCGCCGCGTGGACGTCGACCTTGGCACCGGCAAGGTTACAGGTTTGTTCTAGGAGGATCTGCTATGTCGTTGGAATCGGTCTATCTCTTTCAGGATGCCGGCGAGCAGACGCGAAACGAGATCGCGCGCATCGCTGTCGAAGAGTCCTATGCGCAGGGTGCTTTTCTGTTCCAGGCGGGCGACCCTGCCGACTACCTCTACATCCTGCAGAGCGGATGGGTGCGGCTGACCATCGCACGGCGCGGCCTGCTGTCGCACCTGGTGAGCGATCCCGGCGGGGCGATCGGCTGGTCGAGCATGGCCGGAAACGGCGCTTACACGGCATCCGCGGAGTGCCTCATCCCGGTCACGGTCCTGAAGATCGGGAAGGATCGCCTCCACCAGATCCTGCTGGCAGACCCTGCCGGCGGGCTGATGTTTTTCAAACGCCTGGCCACCATGATCGGCCGGCGCTTGATTGCCAGCTACGGCGCGACCCTCTCCATGCAATTCCCGGGGGACACGCGGTCCTACGGCTAGCCTGTCGACACCTATGAGCGGCAACCTGTTCAAATTCGCGCTCGACCGGGGCGAGTTCATCTGCACCGCCGAACTCGTTCTCGGCCGGGATCACGCCGTGGCGGAAGCGGAGACTTTCGTCCGCGATGCCGCCGCCGCGCCGGACGGCATCAAGGTCATCAGCATCACCGACCTGCCGGGAGGCAACCCGGCCCTCCCGCCGGAAGCCTTCACCTCCGACCTGCTCGCGCGCGGCCTGACTCCGATTGCGCATCTCACCGGCAAGGACGCCAACCGTTCGCTCCTGGAGGGCCGCCTGCACGCCCTGGCGCGCCTGGGCGCGGAGAACATCCTCGCGCTCACCGGCGATGCCCAGAAGGACGGCTTTGCCGGCAGGTCCAAGCCGGTCCACGATCTCGACTCGGTCTCCATCCTCTCGTTGATCCTGGCCATGCGCGCCGGCATCTGCTATAAGCTGGGCACGCGGACGGTTCACACCACTCCTTTCGATTTCTTCGCCGGAGCGGTAGTGAATCCGTACAAACTCCGCGAGCCCGACCTGATGATGCAGCTCTATAAGCTGGAACTGAAAATCCGTGCCGGCGCCCGCTTCATCATTACCCAGATCGGGTTCGACCTGCGCAAGCTGTATGAGCTCCGGCAGTACCTCGTGCGCGAGGGACTGGAGAGCACCCCCGTCCTGGCCAACATCTATGTCCCGACCGCGACCATCGCCCGCATGATGCGCGCGGGCGACCTGGCGGGCTGCATCGTGCCGGACGAACTGATGCGGGCGCTCGAAAAAGAGACCAAACCCCAGCGGCTGGAGCGCGCCGCCCTCATGCTGGCCGCCGTGCGGGACCTGGGCTTTGCCGGCGCGCACATCGGCGGCTTCGGCCTCGCACACCGGGATTACATGACCATCCTCGAGCGTGCCGCCGCCATCGGCTGTGCCTGGCGCGGGCGAATGGAGGAACTCGTCTTCGCTCACCCCGGCGAGTTTCACCTGTTTCCACCGGGAGCGAATGGGCTGAGCGACGGCGCGGGCGCCTATCGGCTCGCAGCCGCCAGGCCCCGCCGGTCCCTGTCGCAGGTGTTCTCGGCGTTCGTGCACCGCCACCTGTTAGCTCCGGATTCGCTCGCGGCACGCTTCTTCGCCCGGCACCTGCGCCCCCCGCAGCAACCGCACGTCGAAAACGCGTGGCGGCGCGGGTTCTGGTACGATCTGCTGGGAGTCTCCGCTCTCTACCGAAAGGCGCTCCTCGGTTGCGTCGGTTGCGGCGACTGCATCCAGGACCGCCTCAACTACGCCGGGTGCACCATGCGTTGGTGTTACAAGGAACTGCGCAACGGCCCGTGCGGCGGCTCGCGCGTGGACGGCACCTGCGAGGCCCATCCCGGGCAGCCCTGCATTTGGAACTTGGTTTACCTCAGNNCCCTGGCAATGGGAGAGGACCCGAGAAAGTTCGCGCGCTCCCTCCTGCCTCCGAGAGATTGGCGCCTGGACCGTACCAACTCCCTGGCAAACCGCCTAGCGGGCCTGGATGGCCTGAGCCGCATCACGCAGAAACCCACTGGAGAAAAGAAATGATCGTCATAGGCGAGCTCATCAATTGCGCACGCAAGTCCATTCGGGAACGCACCGAGAAGCGGGACGCCGCGTACATCCGCGATGTGGCGCTCCGGCAGGTGGAAGCCGGCGCGCACATGCTGGACGTCAACGGCGGCATCCGCCGCCAGGAGGCGGAGAGCCTCGAATGGCTGGTGAATGTCGTACAGGACGCCGTGGACGTGCCACTGTGCCTGGACAGCTCCGATCCTGGCGCCCTGGAGCGCGCGCTCACGCTCTGCCGGCAGCCACCGATGATCAACTCCATCACGGAGGAACCGGAGCGCATCGCGGCCCTGCTGCCTCTCGTGAAAAAGTCCGGCCTCAAGGTGATCGCGCTTTGCATTTCGGGATCGGGACCGGCGACCGGTGTGGAAGCCCGCCTGGCGACAGCCCGCCGGCTGGTCGACCTTCTCGCCGCCGAGGGCGTGCCGCTGGCCGACATCTATGTGGATCTTTGCGCGATGCCGCTCAGCGCGGGTCCTGAAGAAGTCGTAGCGGTGCTGGAGGTCATCCCCCGGATCATGGCCGAGTACCCGGGCGTGCATACCAGCGTAGGGGTGAGCAACGTATCCTTTGGCCTGCCAGCGCGGAAACTGCTCAATCGGGTCTACCTCCCGCTGCTGATGGCGCGCGGCCTGGATGTGGTGGTGGTGGACCCCTGTGACCGCCAGATCATGATGAACATCATCGCCGCGGAAGCCCTCCTCGGCCGCGATGAACTCTGCATGGAATACCTCCGGGCTTTTCGGCAAGGGAAACTCGAACCCATCCCCGTGGGGGGCGGCGGGCCGCAGCCACCGGCCGCTCCCGAGCCGCGCCAGTGAACCTGGCGCGCGATTGTCAAAACGAGCAAAAGAAAACCTGCAGCACGCACCGCGTGCCACCACCCTTGACGCACTCGTCGATGGCCTTTCGTTGCGTCTCTCTCGGGTCCGCGGACGTCGCCAGGCCGACGAAGGTCCGATCTCTCGCGAGCGCCGCGCACTGCTTATTAAAGACGGTTTGCAAAGCGCACGCCCGGCCGCGCTGGGAACAGACCCTCATGGCCTCTTGCTCCGCGAGGGCCTTGTCGTTCTTGCTGGACGACCACCCCGCCTGCATATCCGGGGCGCTGTAGGCGATTGCGCCCCATGATGTCGCATGGGCCTGCGGCGCCCGGTTCGGCGGGTTCGGCTGGTTCGGCGCTGCCGTCTTGGCAAACGAACACCCCGAGAGGTCGCTCACGCACGTGCCCCAACGCTTCTGGCATGCCGCCGTCGCATTTGCTTCGGCCTTTTTCTCCGTGTCGCCGGTTGCCGACTCAAAGTGCTGCGCACCCTTTGCAACTGCCAGGGCCGCGCACGTACTCTGATACCGGTACACGACCTTACAGTCGCTTCCATACCTGCTGCAACTGGCGATGGCCATGCGATCGGCCGCCGCCCAGGTCCCTTGGTTCCATGAAATCCCCTGGGCCGAGCGAGTGCCCCAGGCGATCGCACCGTAGATCGGCGGCGGGGGGGGCCCCGCTTCTTCTTCGCACTGGCGGCCGCAACCTTCGCGGCATCCCCACTGGAGCATTTCGGGCCCTGAATTGCATACATTGAAGCAACTGTTCAGGCAACTGCTGAACTTGGGGTCGGTCGGCTGTCCGCGCATGACTTGTGGCGCCAAGCCCAGCGCGATTTCCAGCAAGATGAGCATCCACCGGAGCTTCCGCGCCGCGCTCCCGTCGGAAGCCCGAACGCCCAGCGCCGGCGGTGTTTCACAGCGGATCTCGCCCGACTGGAAATGAATCGTCTTCACGCATTTCTTCATGGTCTGGCTCCGAACCAAGTACCCGCAGCGCATCCCGTGAGTGTTGAGATCCTACAGTCCATTTTAGGCCCGTTTTTCTCATTTGGCCCTGCCATTTAATCCGGGGTTCCCACGAGACGGCCGTTGTTGACAAAAGACGGGCTGATCGTAGAATGAGCTTGGCCGCCCTCCAGCGCGCCGGGCCGCGCCCAGCACAACCGGAGCCATCCGGGGTGCTTGACTAGGCCAGCTATTTTGCCTATCATGGACGTGGTATCTAACATGGCCATGGGAAACCACATGGCCATGCGAAATGAGGTCTCTTTGTGCCAGGCAACATAGGTTCCGGCGTCAACTTCGAGCGGCTGCTCGCCGAAAGCTTCCGGCGCGCTCACTGGCGGGTCCGGTTGCGGCCTAGCGTCGGAGAGATGCGCCCGGACTTCGTCGTCGATGCGGGCGGCAAGACGTACATCGTCGAGCTGAAACGGACCTCCGAAGGGCGGGGGGACCGACTGATCCCGCTCCTCTCCCAAGCGATTCTCCAGGTGCAGGCAATCACGCGCCAGGCCGTCGGGACTGTTGTGCCGGTGGCGGTAGTCGCGGCCGAGCGTGTCCCGCCGTCCGTGGCGGAACAGGTCAAACAGTTTGGAGCGCAGTTCGCACCCGAGGTTGGGGTCGGCGTCATTGATTCACATGGTCTGCGGGCCTTCGCGGGCCATGGGCTGGAGGTGCTCGACGCCCAACCGCCTCGCCTCGCCCGGAGCGAACGATTGGCGTCGAAGCCGTTACCACACCTCTTTTCCGACCTCAATTCGTGGATGCTGAAAACGCTCCTGGGCCAGTCTCTGCCGGAGTCTCTCGTGTCCGTACCTCGTGCGCAGTTCCGGAACGCAACCCAGCTTGCCGGCGCAGCCCGGGTATCGGTCATGAGTGCCTCCCGGTTTCTTCACCAGTTGGAGAATGAAGGCTTTTTTGATGACCGTGCAGAACGACTGACGGTTGTGCGCGTAGAAGACCTTCTCGCACGATGGGTGGCGGCAAACCAGCAAGCAGTCCGCGACATCCCGGCACGCTGGATTATCAGGAAGGAGGAGAAGCAGCTCTTTGCGGCGATTCGTTCCTATGTCTCCGAGGCAGGTGCAGGGCCTGTCTCCGGTGCGAAACAGCGACACGGCGCGAATATGAGGGTTCAGCCGCGGTGCGCAATCGGGCTTTTTGCGGCGGCCGACGCGCTCGGCTTGGGCTTCGTTCATGGGGTCCCTCCGTACGTATACTTGGAGCGCGTGAACTCCGACGTCATCAGGCAGCTCGGACTCTCGATTGAAGACGCCGATCGGCGAGCCGATGTCTTCATTCGCATTCCAGCTCATCCGGAGGCGGTGTTTCGAGCTGCGGTGTCACGTGCAGGCTTGCCCGTCACGGACATCCTGCAAGTGTGGCTGGATTCTGCCGCCCACCCAACCCGCGGACGAGCACAGGCGAACGAGATCTGGAGACGGGTTCTCGGGCCGCTGTTCGGGAAGGCAAGATGACGGACGGCAGCGATCTCGGCACTTTCTCCCGGCTTGTCCGGGCTTTGGATCCGTGGCTTGACCGGGTCGTGATTATAGGTGGGTGGGCCCACCGGCTCTATCGGCTCCATCCCCACGCCCAGGCGCTGGATTACGTCCCCCTTTCCACGCTGGATGCTGACATTGCACTGCCTGCCGAGTTGCCGCCCGCCACTCCAAGCATCCGCGACGGCCTGCTGGCTGTCGGGTTCACGGAGGAATTCCTGGGTGACGATCAGCCTCCCGCAACCCGCTACTCTTTGGGGGATGAGGCCTCAGGGTTTTATGCAGAGTTCGTCACTCCACTTGTCGGAGGCGCCTATGACCGCAGGAGCAAGCGCAAGGCGACAGTTCGGGTTGCCGGCGTCACCTCTCAGCAGCTCAGGCATATCGACCTCCTGCTCATCGATCCCTGGGTAGTCGATTTCGACCTGACCGGCGGGGTGGAAGAGCGGAAGAAGGTGCAGATCGCGAACCCGACGTGCTTTCTGGCGCAGAAATTCCTGATCCACTCCAAGCGCAGCCGAGAAGACCGCGCCAGAGACGTGCTCTATGTTCACGACACCCTGGAGCTCTTCGGAGGGAGTCTCGAGGAACTGCGCGCCGAGTGGCAGACGCGAATAGCTCCTCGGCTGCATCGCAATCGTGCCCAGGTAGTGCTGAAGGCCCCCAATCGGCTCTTCAGCGAAATCACTGATGCTATTCGTGGCGCGGCGATCGTCGCCGCCGGCCGAGGTCTGACTCCGGAGGCGGTCCGTGAAGCATGCCAGTTCGGGCTCCAACAACTGTTCGCGTGAGGCTCCCGTCGGGTCCGGGCGCATCCCGCTGGACTTCGGCAATGCCTGACAACACGACCGGCTCGCGGTCGGGGAATTCNNGCACGGCGAAGTTCCCGCAGGGTCATTTCCTCGGCAATGAGGTGTCGAGCGCGGGCCTTCACTCGCTTGTGGCGAGCAGGGCTTAGTTCTTTCCGAACTCGTTCGAGATTTGTCATGGTCGCTGTCTCCTCTTCTTCTCGCTCCGATTCTTGAGCTTAGCCAGATGAGCGTCAAAACGTCCGTCGGCTATTTCGATCAGGCGATGGTAAAACCGCTTCTCGCTCCCTCCCGACTTGTCGCCAGCCACCAAGAGGATGGCCTTGCGCTTCGGGTCGAAAGCGAAGGCTGCACGCCAGACGCCACCGGCCGCGGCAAACCTCAACTCCTTCATATTCGGGTGACGTGAGCCGTTGAGAGTGTCCGCGCGTGGCCGCCCGAGCTGCGGGCCGAACTTCTCAAGCAGTTCGACGAGGGCCAACAGCTCATCCTGAACCTCTTCTTGCAGGTCTCGGTACTCGGGAACGAAATCGTCATGTAGATCGACTTCCCAACTCAACTCTTCAGTATGCACTATGATGACTATGCAGCAAAGTGCATGTAAGGCCACTGCGGCGAATGAGTTTGGGTTTGGACCCGGGGCTGGAGGCTTTGAAAACTTTGGTCGGGCCGCCGAGATTTGAACTCGGGACCTCTTGCACCCCAAGCAAGCGCGCTAGCCAGGCTGCGCCACGGCCCGATCTTACGGAACACCACGATTCTAACACGGCTCACCGAGCCTTTCCCACTCAAAAGTAAAACCGCAGCGTCGCCTGGAACGATCGGGCGCCGCCGGTCTCGAGAATCGGCGCCAGACCGCTGCCGGGGCTCCCGCTACCCAGCATCAGGTTCAACATGGATGGGGATTGGCCGAACATGGGGCTGCTCATGAATCTCACCGGGTCCGCAAAGTTCGCCTGGTTGAGCCCGTTGAATGCCTCCATCCGGAATTGCAGCGTGCGCCGCTCGCCCAATCTGAACTCGCGCCGCACCGCGAGATCCACCTGCGACATTCCAAATCCCGTTATGGTATTGCGTCCCAGGTTGCCTTGACGGCCGGTCGGAGTGGATCGGAATGCAGATGGGTTGATGCGTCTTCCGCCCGGTGCGTTGGAGTCCGTGATCCAGACCGGCGCGCCCGCCACCAAGGCCGGGCGGAATGCATTGGCGAGCGCGATCCCCAGGTACTGCTCATTCTCCAGAACCGTGATGGGAAAACCGCTCCGGGCGCGCAGCATGGCGTCCATCGCCCAGCCCTTGAGAAGCCGCCCCACTCCCGCCGTGCGCGCCGGAAACTCGTAGGTCAATGCGGCCGTGAAAGAGTGGCGCAAGTCGAAATCGGAAGATCCGCGGTCGCCGGCCGCGCTCGACCCGGCGCCGGCCCATACCAGGAAGGAATCGCTCGAATCGTCGTCGATGGAGTGCGACCAGGCATACGAAGCCAGCGCCTGGAAACCTCGCACCACCCGCCGCCGGTACTGCACCTGGAGGCCCTGGTAACCGGACTGGCCGTTGTTGGTGGTCAGCGCCGCCAAAAAGGTCGCAGTGTTGCCGGCGCCGCCGATTTCCCGGCGCAGCAGGCGGTCGCCGGTAGACGCCACGTAACCCAAGGACACCACATCGCGCGCCCCGAAGGCGTGGTCCAGGGATACATTCCATTGCAGCAGCCGCGGCATTTGCAAACCAGGCATCAAGCCGTAGGTCAACTGCGCGGAAAACGGGGCATACATCTGGCTGACGAACGACTCGATGCTCAATGGGCCGCCGTTGAGCAGGTCGGTGGCGATGCTCAGACTGGAGTCGTAAAACAGCCCGGCGGCGGCGCGCAGCACAGTCCGCCCATCCTTACTCAATTGGTAAGCGGCGCCCAGACGCGGCGCGAAGTTCCGATACGAGGCCTGCCAGAGCGGCTGCTGCTCCTTCGTCACGTCGTCGTTAACCGGGTCGTAAAAGTATACCGGGCTGCTCACCGGCGGCGGGCTGAATTCCCAGCGGAGCCCTGGCGTAACCGTCAGGCGCCGCGATACCTGCCAGGTATCCTGGGCCCACAGCGCCCACTCCGTCACAACCGTCGACTCGCTCAGCGCCGCGGACCTGGCAGTCCAAGGAGCGCTGGAGTTCAGGAGGGCGGTCATGCTGTCGGAGATCACGCTCAGGGTTCCCGTCGCGTCGCGGCGAATCGGCACAATCCGGCGGTAATCGAAGCCGAAGCGAAGCGCGTGCCGGCCTTCATTCAGGCTGGCGGATTGCAGAAGCTGGAACTGGCGCTGCCGGTGGTCCCCTTCGCGGCCGGAGACTACCTGCCCGACTCCGCTGATGGCAAATCGCACCAGGGAATCGCACGGAATCTGGCCGCCGAAAAAATAAGAAGTCAGCGATTGGAGCGCGCATCCGGCGGGGCTCGACGCGCCCGCCTGGGTCCAGGTGGATTGCGCGCTCGCCTGCGATTCGTTGACGCGAAAATCCAGCGCCGCCTTGGCCGCCGGACGCACGTTCAATCCCATGGTCAGACTCTGGAAGCGCAAGTCCAGCCGGTTCACCTGCGTGCTGCCGAATTCGTTGGCGGAGGGGGAATCGTTATACCGCGCGAAAAACGTGCCGCGGGAGGTGATGGCCTGGTCCATGCGCGCCAGTCCCGAATTCAGGCTCGATGGCCGGATGTTGCGCCCGTTCCATTGCGCCAGCCCATTGCCCAACGCGGCGCCGTTGGGCGCCGGAAACAGGTCGAGCGCTGGCTGAGCCCAATCCGGGGCCCCCTGCCGCGCGGAAAGCGCCGGCACCGGTTGCTGCCATACGTACGGCCCNNGTTTGCGAACCAGTCGTTGGCCGCCAGCAGCTCATGCCGGAAGCGGTATACGGCCGACCCGTGCAACTGGTTGGAACCCGACCGGCTGGTCAGGGCGACCACCGCCCCCGGCAACCGGCTCACGTCCGGCGCCGCATTCGAGGTTTGCACGCGGAATTCCTCGACGGCCTCGAGCGGCATCAGCGAATCCAAGCTGCCGAAGGCGCTCAGGGCCGGCAGTACTCCGCCGGAAGCCTGCGCGGGCAGGCCACCCGCCGACACCCCGGTATTGGCGCTCATCCCATCCACCGTGAAGTAATTCGAGTTGGGCCTCTGCCCATTGGCCGTGAACTGGCCGGCTTCTCCGCGAGTCGCGGGAGTGACGTTGGCGCCCGGCGAAAGCTCCAGCAGAGCCAGTAATCCCCGGCCGTTCAGCGGCAGACGCTGGATTTCGTCGTGGAACACCCGCGTCTCGGTGGAAGCCTCGTCGGGGGTGAGCAGCGGCGCCGTCCCTTCCACCGTGATGGTCTCCTCGATGGCGCCCATCGAGAGCAGGAAATCCGCCCGGCCCGGTTGCGCCGCCTCCAGCCTCACGTTGAAGCGGACCATGGTGCGGAAGCCCTCCTTGCGCACCGTGATCTTGTACACTCCAGGCTGCAGGGAACCGACGGCGTACTCTCCGTCGGGCTGAGACTCGGCGTAACGCCGGAACCCCGTGTCCTCGCTCACCACCGTGATGGAGGCTCCCGCAACCGCCGCCTCCGAGGGGTCGAGGACGCGGCCATGCAGGTTGGCGAGGATCTGAGCGGACGCGGGAGCCCCCCAGGCCAAACACACGACGATGGCTGGGATCAGGCGCCCATTCATCTGCTCTGCCTAACGTCCATCGTACGACAGCAGACGCTGGCAGTGCTCCTGGCTGGCTCTGAGTTGCGCCAGCGCCGCCAGGAGCTGCGATGGCGTATGGTCAGCCGGGTTTTCCGGGGCCGCCATACCGAGTAAAACGGCGAGAACCGTCTCCACCCGCCGGGCGGCGCTCAGCAATTCCTCGCTGGCCGGCTGCCATGCGGCCGATTCCAAGCGAACTTCGCCGGGGGCCGCCGTACCGCCCAAAGAAGTCAGTACGCGGCTGAGGGCCGCATCCATTTCGGCCGACTGCCTGGCGAGCGCCGCCACATGCTCACGGCCCAGGTCGCGCAGCACGCGACGGCCCTCGGCGCTCAATTGCCGCTCCACATCGGGAGGGAACTCCTGCGCCAAACGCCGCAGGGCGTACGCCCGGGACATCACTGCGTCGCTCCCGTCGAGTAGTTGGGAACTGAAGCGCTCGAACTGGGGACGTCCTCCCAGCCGCTCTTCCAGCCGGTGCTGAAAAGGCGGCGGCGCCGAGCCCGTGCTGCCGCCCAGAACCGGTGTTTCCGGCTCCACGGACGGCGCGCCGGGCCCAGAGGGCACCCCGCCCGGTTCTTGGAACCGCACGACCACGCCCGGCATGGAATCCAGCGCCTCGTGAATCTGTTTCTGGTGTTGGGGTGGAATGCCCGTGCCGCTCACCAGGATCTGCCCGCTCTCGCGTGCGATCTCCACCGGGTCCCCCAAATCGGCTCCCACCTGGTGCAGCGCCGCTACCACTTGCAGTTCTTCCGCCACGCCCGCTGGGTTCATCGCCTCAGCCGAGGGTTCAACTCGATCCGGCGGCATGCCAGGTTGACGGGGCATGCCGCCGGTGGCTCCAGCCACTGTGCTTGCGGGAAGTGTTGGCTGATCTGTCAATTCCGTCATCTCCACCCAGTCCCGGTTGCGAAACTCGAACCGCCCTTCCATCGGTTCGTAGTCCGTCATCCGGAGCTTGAGGGTTGCCGAGACAAGTTCACTCGCATCCGTGGTTGTCTGGATGCGGTAACTGTTGCGGCCCGGAGATTGTGCGTCCTCGACGGCCGCGACCTCGTCCCGCTTCGCCGGGAGTTGGTCGCGCCACGTTTCGAAAGCCCTTGCGCTGAGTGGGTCGTCCCAGTTGTAATTCGCCGAGCGGAAAAGCCGCTCGATGGCCGGCGCATCGGAAGCCGGCTGGCCGGCGCCGATTACGCGCGTCAATTGCTGTGATGCCGTGCTGATACGGATGCGGCGCGCGGCCCGCGGCCGGGAATCCGCCACGGCCACCGCTTTCTTCAGCAGCGCCGCCGCGTGAACCGAAGGAGTCTCGCGCCATTGATATACCACGGTGCAGATCACCGCCATCGCGATGGCGCCGGCCACCGCCCACGGGACACCCGGACGCGGCAGAAACATGGTTCTGGCCAGGCGCGCCGCCAGCGATTCGCCGTCGAGCGATGCGTCTATGCGGTCAAAACCCCGCGACAGGTCCTGCCAGGCGGCGGGCGGCGGCGGCAGGCAGGTCCCCAGGACGTTCTTGCGGTAGCGCACACAATCGCCGGCCGTGCTTTCGAGCTCTTCCAGCTCGGCCCGGCAATGCCAGCAGGTTTCCAGGTGCTTGCGGATCTGCCGCGCCCTGCGCCCCGGCAGTTCGCCGTCGAGATAGCGCAGCAGTTGCCCGTCTTCCGGATGCCGCATCCCCAGGCTACTCATATCGCACCTTCTTCAGCCGCTCCATGGCCCGGCGCAGGAACTCTCCCACCGTGGAAGCGCTAATCCCCAGCGCGGACCCGATTTCCGGATATCGCAAGCCTTCCATGCGCAGGAACAGGCACCGCCGCTGTTGTTCCGAGAGGCCCTGAACCGCACTGTGAAACCGTGTCATACGCTCGCGTTCCAATAACTCGCTTTCCGGATTCCCGCCTGGCCCCGCGTTGTGCTCCCCCCATTCGGGATCTATGGGTTCCTCCGAATTCTGCCGGGCGCGGATCTTCAACCCCAGGTTATGGGCTACTCGAAAGACCCAGGCCCTGGGATTCTCGAGCTGGTCTCCTTTCCGTAAAGTTGTGTACAGCCGAAGAAACACTTCCTGGGCGGCCTCCTGGGCTCGCGGGGGATGCAGTCCCAGCGTGAGCAGGTACCGGTATACGTCGTCGCGCGCCTCCTCATAGAGTGTGCCTACTTCGTCCCGCAACGTCGCCGTGTTCCGCTCTTGCCCAATCATGGCCGCCAGCTCTGCCCCCCGCGGAAGGAACGGCTTTCGCTCATCACTAAGACCCTTTCCGGCATCTTTCCAACTACACCCTTTCGAGAAATTTTAGTGTAGTTGAATGCGCCTCGGCCGGGTCTTAGAGATGAACGAGTTCCCCGATATGGCGGATACAACCGTATGCGTTTCGATTACTACCTATAACAGCGGCCGGTACATCCGCCGCTGTCTGGACGCCGTCCTCGAGCAGCAGGGCGTGCAACTGGACGTCGTGGTCGTCGACAACGCATCCACCGACGCCACCCGCGAGATCCTCGAGGATTATCGCGGGTCGATTCGCGTCATCTGCAACCACCGCAACGAGGGGTTCGCCGCGGCACAGAACCAGGCCATTCGCGCCAGCCGCGCCGAGTGGGTCCTATGCCTGAATCCGGACGTGCTCATGGAGCCAGGCTTCATACGGAGGTTGGTGGAGACCGGCGAGATGGATCCGGACGCGGGCTCGGTGTGCGGCAAGCTTTTGTCCATTGGTCCTGGGTTCCAGCCGCTCGAGAAGCGGCGCATCGATTCCACCGGGATGTACTTCACCCCCGCCATGCGGCACTTTGACCGGGGATGGCACGAGCCCGATGGGAACCGCTTCTCACACCCGCAATACGTCTTCGGCGCCAGCGCCGCCGCGGCCCTCTATCGCCGCCGGATGATCGAGGATGTTTCCGTCGAGGGCGATCTGTTCGACCCGGATTTCTTTGCCTTCCGGGAAGACGCCGATGTGGCGTGGCGGGCGCAGTTGCTGGGGTGGCGCTCGATCTATACACCCGCGGCGGTGGCCTGGCACGTGCGAACCGTGACGCCGGAGAACCGGCGGCAGGTCCCTGCCATCATCAACATGCACTCCGTGAAGAACCGCTTCCTGATGCGCATCAAGAACGCCACGCCCGATCTGTACCGCCGCTACTGGCTGCCGATGACGGCTCGCGACCTCCTGGTGGTGGGCGGCTGCCTTCTGGCCGAACCCCGGTCGCTGGCGGCCTTTTGGCAAGTGGCCAAGGGCTTCCGGCGCGCCCTCGAACAGAGGCGTCTCATCATGAGCCGCCGCCGGGCGAGCGATGCGGCGCTGGCCCGCTGGTTCAGCTTCCAACCCGCCGCGGAACCGCTCCACGGCGAGCCCGCTCGCGAGCCCGCCGCGCGCTTACTGGAAGCCGGCGCGCTGTAGCGCAGGCACTCCTGCCTGCCGCGTCCCGACTCCTCGGGACGCTCTTCGAGACGCGCCATTCTACGATCCCGCTCCAAACCCCAAGAGCCGCAACGCCCAACTGTTGCCGCGCAGCCCGCGTGGCGCTGCCATCGGTACACCCAAGGAGCGGAGGAACGCCTCGGATTCCGGTGGCAGCGCCGCCGACAAGCGGGCCCCCGACTCCCGCATGCGAGACAGCAACTCGACACCCGCAGTATCTGCATTCGTAATTCCAGAGATGTCGACGACCAGCTCCTTTCCGGCAAGAATCGACTTCACAGTGTTCCAGGCGTGCTCCAGGTCCTGCACCCCGTCCCCGATCAACTCTCCCCGCAGCACAAACTGGAACATCGTGGCGCTGTCATGTTGGTACATGTCCATCGGCGTTTACCGGAGACTCGCACCTGGGTTCGACGGCTTCGTACCGCTTGCGTTCAGCGCCCTGACCAGATAAGAGGTATAGATGCCACTGGCGAGCAGGCGGACGCCTTTGGCGGCCAACCGGCACAGCAGCGTGCGGCCGGCTTGGTCCACCGTCGAGACATCGCGCAGGAAGAGGTGCACCGCCTTGCCCGTTGATATGGCCTGATCGCAGCAGGTCTCGACCACCGCGATCGAATCGCCCGAGAGTTGCCCGTCAATGGTGACGATCGTGCGCGCCGGCTCCTCTGCTTTGCTGACCCGAAACATGGGAATCACCTCTCACGCCGTTCTGATGCACGCTGCTATCCAATCCATCACCCACTGATTCCGCGGGCTTTCCGATGCCGAACTTCGGCACTTGCGTCGGCAGACGACGGGCAGTTGGCATTCCGAGCATGAGAATACAGGGGGTTCTCCTGGAATCCGAAGTGCACTCGTCATTTCCGTCATGTGGATCGTGTGGTTGCTGGGACTGCTCGTCGGATTGTGCCTGCTTTTGTCGATGGCCGACAGGCCTCAGCTTTGAGGATTGAATCATGCCGATGGCTGGCGTTCCGCGCTCACTTGATACCATCGTGGATGTGGGAACTCCGGATGCTGTAATCTACAAAGCGCTGTTTGATCTTTCCCAATCGATTGCCGGGCACAGCGATCTGGAGACTCTCTGCAACTCCCTGGCGGGCTCGCTGCGCCGCGTCGTCTCCTTCGACTTTCTGGCACTGGTTCTCCACGATCCGGTTCATGATCAGCTTCGTGTGCATGCGGTCAGCGCGAACCGGCCGTACAAGAATAAGGATCGGGAAATCGTCCTTTCCGCGGGCGGCGACCACGTCGGCCTATCGGCCTGGCGCGAGCAGAAGCCTCTGGTGTTATCACCACTCGAAGAACAGGCCGCATCGAGCGACGTGATCCGGAAGGCGCTGGAAGAGGGCATTCACGCTTTGACCCTGGTGCCTCTTTCGAACGGCGATCACCGGCTCGGGATACTTGGGTTCGGATTTGCTGCGCCTTACCAGCCCGACGAGGAAGGGCTGGCATTTCTGCAGCGGGTCGCGTCGGAAGTCGCGGTCTCCGTGGATGGATATCTCACCAGGCAGGCGCTCCTGCGGGAACGCGACCGCATGCGGGTGTTGTTTGACATCACCAACGCCCTGGTCTCAAAGCTGCCCATGGATGATCTCTTCTCGGCCATATCCGGACAACTCAACCGCGTGGTGGCGCACGATTTCGCCGCCGTGACGCTTCTGGACAAGGCTACCGGGGAAATGCACCTGAAAGGGCTGCACTCGCCGGGCGGCATCGAGTTCGAGCCCGACGAGACTTCGGGCCGTCCGGAAGGCCTCCCCTCCGGCGAGGCGCTGGCCACCGGGAAACCGGTCGTTACTACCGGAGTCGACTTTGTACGCTTTCCGTCTCCGCTCTATCGTAAGTACGCAGATTTGGGCATTCACTCGAGCTGTTCCATTCCGCTGGCCGGCGCCAACGGAATGTCGGGAGTTCTCGATCTGGCTCGCATGAGCGGCGAGCCGTTCACCGAGGATGAGGTGGACCTGCTGGTCCAGGTGGCGCGCCAAATCGCCATTGCCACCGAAAACGCGCTCGCCTACCGCGAACTTTCCCAGATCAAGGACAAACTGGCCACCGAAAAGCTGTACCTGGAAGACGAGATCCGCTTCGATCGGAACCTGGGTAACATGATCGGAGAGGGCCCGGCGTTTCAGGCCGTGCTCAGAGGCATTCAGGTTGTGGCTCCGACGGATGCCACGGTGCTCATCGAAGGCGAAACGGGAACCGGCAAGGAACTGGTCGCGCGCGCGTTGCACGACCTGAGCGGGCGAAGCAAACGGTCGTTTATCAAAGTGAATTGCGCCGCCATACCGGCGACTCTGCTCGAAAGCGAGTTATTCGGCCACGAGAAAGGCTCGTTTACCGGCGCGTTCGCGCAGAAGATCGGCCGTTTCGAGCTGGCGCACCAGGGGACGCTATTCCTGGACGAGGTCGGTGAGATACCTTTGGAGCTGCAATCCAAGCTCCTGCGCGCCATCCAGGAGCAGGAAATCGAGCGTCTCGGAGGCAACCGGACCATTCGGGTGGATGTCCGTTTCGTTGCCGCGACCAACCGCAATCTCAAGCAGATGGTCGACGAAGGCAAGTTTCGCAGCGATCTCTATTACCGGCTGCACGTGTTTCCATTGACGGTTCCTCCGTTACGAGAGCGCAAGGAAGACATCCCCCTGCTCATCCGCTACTTTACGCAGAAACACGCCAAGCGGATGAACCGTCCCATCGAATCGATTCCTTCCGCTGCCATAAAAGCCCTGACGAACTACGAATGGCCGGGCAACATCCGCGAGTTGCAGAACGTAATTGAGCGGTCCGTCATTCTCAGCCCTGGCCGGGTGCTTCAGATCGCGCTTCCGGAAACTGCGAAATCGTCTTTTCCTTCCCTCAGAACGCCCCGATTCGAAGAATCCGCCGAGCGCGAACGGATTCTCGGAGCTTTGCGCGAATCCGACGGGAAAGTCTCGGGTCCGAACGGCGCCGCGGCCCGTCTGGGCCTGCGACGCACCACCCTGCAATCCCGCATGAAGAAGCTCCATATCGAGCACCAGTACCGGTGATCTCGGCAGTTGATCGGCAAATGCCGAGACGGGCGTAGAGATCATCGGCAGCACGTCTGCAAGTCTCTCATTCTACGTTCCCAGATCGTGGCCATCAAGTTGCGATTGCCACATATCGATAAGGAAAAACGAGATGCTCAAACAACTTCTTCCCGCGCTACTTTTTGCGGCGGGAGCCTACGCGCAGACCGCCGTTGCGCCGCCGGGGCTGACGCTGGCTCAGGCCATCGACCAGGCACTGAAGAATAATTTACAGACAAACCTGGCGCGGGAGCGGACCAACGAATCGCGTGCGCAACGGGGGATCGGGCTTTCCGCCCTGTTGCCGAATATCAGCGGCGCGGCATCCCAGACGAACCTCACGGCCAATCTGGCGGCCCAAGGACTATCGTCTTCCGTCTTCCCCGGCATCCCGGCTTTTATCGGGCCTTTCAACCGTTTCGATGCCCGCTTCGCAATGGTGCAAAGCCTCTTCAACCTGGCCTCGATTCGCCGCTATCAGGCAACCCGCTACGGCGTCCGACTTGCCGAACAGCAACGGCGGTTGGCGGAGCAGCAAATCTCGACGGCTACCACCCTGGCGTATATCGGGCTGCTCGATGCCGGCCAGTCTGTCGCAGCCGCGGAGTCCAACGTGCAACTCGCCCAACGGCTTCTCGATCTGGCAGTGAACCAGCGAAACGCCGGAATAGCCACCGGGCTCGATGTGGCCCGGGCCGAAACGCGTCTGGCGAGCCAGCAGGTGCAGCTTGCCCAAGTCCGCACCGACTTGGATACCGCCAGGTTAAACCTGCTTCGTATGATCGGCGCGCCGCTCTACGGGCAGATGTCGCCCGCCGATGCCATGCGATTCTCGCCGCAACCGCCACCGGAGGCCGGCGAAGCCGTACGGCAGGCGCTCGCCGGCCGGTTGGAGTTGTCCGTAGCCTCGGAACAGTTGCGCATCGCCGAAGCGGAACGCGGTGCCGCCATCGGTGGATGGGCGCCGACGGTCTCGGCATTCGGCGACTACGGCAGCAGCGGGTTGAAGCCCAACGAAGTGAACCTGCCCACGCGAACCATTGGCATCCGCATCGATGTCCCGGTCTTCGACGGGGGACGCACGCGGTCGGAAGTGCAGGCTGCCACCAGCCGGGTCCACCAGGCGGAGATGCAGTTGGCGGACCTTCGGGCCGCCGTGGAGAAGGATGTACGGCAAGCTCTCGACAACCTGGCAACCCGGGAGGACCAGATGCGGGCCGCACAAAAGAACCTGGACCTGGCTCAACGGGAGCTCTCGCTAGCCCAGGACCGTTTCCAGAACGGGGTGGCGGACAATATTGAAGTGACCAGCGCCCAGACCGCCCTCGAAAACGCCCGGCAAATGGCGGTATTCAGCCTGGCCCAGTTCAACATGGCGCGCCTGAATCTACTTTCAGCCCTGGGGCGCCCTGGGGATTTTACTTTCTAGAGGGCCAATCCGGAGAACAAGATGACGAGCGAGATTCTTATCGACGGCACAGCGAAGGTTAAACAGCCACGCAAGCGCGCGGCCTGGTTGATAGGCATCGGATTGGCGGCAATCGCCGCCGTGGCCGGCGGCCTGTACTACCTTCATTCGCGACACTACGAATCCACCGACAACGCATTCATAGAGGGGGACGTGATTCAGGTGAGTCCGCGCGTTGCCGGCCAGGTGCTTCAGGTGTATGTGCGGGACAACCAGCACGTCAACCGCGGCGACCTGATCGCGGAGATCGACGCTCGCGATTACCAGGCGCGCGCGGCGGAATCCCGCGCCCGCTTGACCGATACTGCCGCGCGGGCGGATGGCGCGCAGTCGAATTTGCTGCTCACTTCGACCGTAACCGATGCGGTTCTGACGCAGACTGGTGCCGCGGCTGGCGCGGCTCAGGACCAGGTGCAGGTCCTCCAAGCCGGCGTCGCGCAGGCTGCCGCCGCGATTCGCGCGGCCGAGGCGGCCCTCGGGCAAGCCGAAGCGCAGCAATCCGCCGCCCAGGCGGAAGCCAGCCGCGCCTCCGAGGATGCCGTCCGCTACCGGGCGCTGTACGCCAAAGACGAAGTCTCCAAGCAGCAGTTGGACCGCGCCGAAACGCAGGCCAGGGCCGCCGTAGCGTCACAAGCGGCAGCCAGCCAGGCCACCGAAGCCGCCAAGGCGCACCTGTCGCAAGCCCAGGCGGCGCAGGCGTCTGCACAGGCCGCCCTGCGCCAGGCGGAAAAACAGGTGGTGCAAGCGCAGGGCCGGGTGAGCGAAGCCAAATCGGCGCCGCGGCAGATGGAAGTGCGCCATGCCGATGTGGCGTCTCTTCGTGCCCAGGTGGAACAGCAACGCGCCTCGGTCGAGCAAGCCGAATTGTCTCTCTCCTATACCCGCATCTACGCACCCGATTCGGGCTACATTACGCGCAAGTCGGTTGAACCGGGCGACTTCGTGCAGCCCGGCCAGCCGCTGCTGGCGCTCGTCTCGGACCGGCTCTGGGTGGTCGCCAACTTCAAAGAAACCCAGTTGACGCTGATGCGGCCGGGCCAGCCGGTTACGCTCAAGCTGGATGCGTTCCCGCAACTTCGGCTGCGAGGCCACGTCGAGAGCTTCCAGAGTGGAACCGGCGCGGCCTTCAGTCTGTTGCCTGCCGAGAATGCCACCGGCAACTACGTCAAGGTGGTCCAGCGCGTGCCGGTCAAGATTGTGCTCGATGAGGCTCCGCCGGCGGGATACCGGATCGGGCCGGGCATGTCGGTGGAACCCGAGGTCAAGGTCCGGTGAGTACGCATTCCACCCAGGCGAGTCCGGCCGAATGGCATCCCAGCTTCAATCCGTGGCTGATCGCCATGGCGGTGATGCTGGCGACCTTCCTTGAGGTCCTGGACACCACCATCGTTTCCGTGGCGCAACCCAATATGGCGGGTAGCCTGGGGGCCACCAACGAAGAGGCTACCTGGGTCTTAACCAGCTATCTGGTAGCCAATGCCATCGTGCTTCCCGCCACCGGTTGGTTAGCGCTTCGCTTCGGTCGAAAACGCTTCCTGCTGGTATGTACCGGGGTATTCACGCTGGGGTCGTTCCTGTGCGGCATCGCCCCGACCATGTCCGTGCTCATCGCGGCGCGTATCCTGCAGGGCTTTGGGGGCGGCGCTCTGATGCCCATTTCCCAGGCGATTCTGCTGGAGAGTTTCCCGCGCGAGAAGCAGGGCATCGCCATGGCGGCCTATGGCATGGGGATTATTGGCGCCCCCATCCTGGGTCCGCTGTTAGGCGGATGGATCACCGATAACTACTCCTGGCGCTGGGTATTCAATATCAACATCCCCATCGGGATCCTGGCCATCTACATGATGGCGCGTTACGTAGAGGACCCGCCCTATGTCAAGAACTCCCGGCCGGGCACAGTTGACGGAATCGGCTTTGGACTGCTCGCGCTGTGGCTCGCCACCCTCCAGATCGTCCTCGATAAAGGGCAGCAGGAGGATTGGTTCTCGAGCAACTGGATCGTCTGGTTCAGCGTGATCTCGATTGCAGCGCTGGTGGCGCTGCTCGTTCGCGAGTTGCGTACGCCCGAGCCGATCGTCGACTTGCGTGTTTTCCTGGACCGCAATTTCTGGGTGGGCACCGCCGTGACGACGATTCTCGCGGCGGGAATGTACAGTGCCCTCGCCATGCTGCCCCTGTTCCTTCAGACCCTGCTCGCCTACACCGCACAGAGTTCCGGCCTGGCTACCGCGCCACGCGGCATCGGCGCTATGCTCGCCATGCCGATTGCCGGCATCCTCATGTCTTATGTGGACAGCCGGTGGCTGATATCCGTGGGCATAGCCTGCGTGGCGGCATCCACGTTGATGTTCGGGAACCTGACGCTCGATGTCAGCATGGCGAGTATCGTCTGGCCCAACGTTTTGCAGGGGCTGGGCATGGGCCTCGCCATGGTCCCTCTCATGAGCGTTGCGGTCGGAGCGCTTCCCAACGAGAAGATAGGCAATGGCAGCGGAATCTTCAACCTGATGCGGAGCCTGGGCGGCAGTATCGGGATCTCCATCTCCACCACCTACCTCGTGCGCATGACCCAAATCCACCAATCCAATCTGGTCGGTCATATGACGCCCTACGATCCGGTGTTTCGCCAGCGCCTCTCGGCGATTGCGGGCGGGCTGAGCCGGTATTCCGCCGGACCGGGGGCGCGTACGCAGGCATATGGATTGCTGTACGGAATTCTGCAACAGCAGTCCAACGTCAAGGCCTATGTCGATTTGTTCTGCTGGACAGCCCTGATCATTGCTCTGTGCCTGCCCGGCGCGTGGCTGCTGAAAAAGGTCGCAACCAAGGGGAGCCTGGCTCTCCACTNNGTCTCGGCATCGGCCGAGGATGCGCGCGCATTTCGGGAAATCCTCGACAGCAGCCGCCGGCTGGTGGTGAATGTTCCCGACCTGACCGGCGCCCAGGCGGTGATCGACAAGTTCCATCCGCGACTGGTTGTGTGTGATACCGAGATTGAAGGTCGGGGGTCGTGGCGTGACTTGCTTATGGCGCAGGGCGCCCGCCCAAGTTTCGCTCTGATCGTTGTATCCCGGCAGGCAGACGAGGCGCTGTGGGCCGAGGTCCTCAATCTCGGCGGCTCGGAAGTGCTCGACAAACCATTCGCTGTAGACGAGGTCAAACGCGCGCTTGGTTTGGAATCTTAGTCCGGCAAGCCCCGCCACGCCCGGCCTCCAACCGCGCCTGCTACCATTTACCCAGGGGGAACTTGATTCGCATGTCTGAGATTCACGCATTGGCCGCGCGCGAGGCGCGCGGAAAACTGGGGCCGCTGGCCTACGACCCGGGGCCGCTGCCGGACGAGCAGGTCGAAATCGACGTCGAGTACTGCGGCATTTGCCATTCCGATCTTTCGATGTTGAATAACGACTGGCAGATCACGCAGTATCCCTTCGTCCCCGGGCATGAAGCCATCGGAAAGATCTCCGCCCTGGGCCGCGGCGCCAAGTCGGTTCACGTCGGACAAACCGTGGGACTGGGTTGGAACTCCGGCAGTTGCCTGCATTGCCGCCCGTGCCTCACCGGCAATCACAACATGTGCCAGAGCCTGGAGCAGACTATCGTCGGCAGGCATGGCGCGTTCGCCACCAGGGTTCGCTGCCATTGGTGTTGGGCCACGCCCATTCCGGAGGGCGTCGACTTGGCCAAGGCCGGGCCGCTGCTGTGCGGCGGCATTACCGTATTCAACCCGCTCCTCGAATGCGGCGTGCTGCCCACCCATAAGGTGGGCGTCGTCGGAATCGGCGGTCTCGGGCACCTGGCCCTGCAATTCCTGAACAAGTGGGGATGCCACGTGACCGCCTTTACTTCCTCCGCCTCGAAATCGGACGAGGCCCGCCGCATGGGCGCCCACCACGTGCTGGATACGCATTCGGCGGAACAGTTGCGGCAGGCGGCGGGGAGCCTCGATTTCATTCTGTCCACTGTCAACGCCGGGCTGGATTGGACGGCATATCTCTCTGCGCTGGCCCCCAAAGGCCGTTTGCACATCGTGGGTGTGGTGCCCGAACCGATGCCCATTCCGGCGTTCCCGCTGATTGCCGGCGAGCGCTCGGTGGGCGGGTCGCCTTCGGGTGCTCCGGCTACGGTGGCGACTATGCTGGATTTCTGCGCCCGGCACCAGATCGGTCCGGTCACCGAGGAGTTCCCCATGAGCCGGGCCAATGAAGCGCTGGCCCACCTGGAAGCCGGCAAAGCCCGCTACCGCATCGTGCTCCGCAACGATCTCAGCTAAGGGACCAAACCAATAGCCATGGAGGTGTCGTGTCATGTCGGAAGTAGATCGCCGCTCCGCAATTCGCGGATTGGTCGGCACGGGCGCGCTGCTTGGTCTGGATGAGGCCTTTACCGCCGAACCAAGCCCCGCCGCCCCAGTCGGCCCCAACGACAATATCAAGGTCACCAAGCTCGAAACCTTCGTTCTGAAAAACTCATGGGTTTTTGTCAAGATCTCCACCGACGCTGGCATCGTCGGCTGGGGTGAAATGCTCAAGGACGATGCCAAAGCCTGCGCCGCCGGCGCGCAGGAGGTCGGACGCTACCTGGTGGGCCAGGATCCTTGTCGCGTGGTCTTCCACTGGCAGGCCATTCACCGCGGCGCCTTCTACCGCGGCGGTCCCATCAAGACCGCCATCCAGAGCGGCATCGATCAGGCGCTCTGGGACATCAAAGGGAAGGTCTACGGCGTCCCGGTCTACAAGCTTCTGGGCGGCCCCACCCGGGACCGCATCCGGGTCTATGGAAGGATTAGTGAAGAGACCGGCGTCAACGCCATGAAGACCGGCCCGAGCGCCTTGGGAAGAGGCGCCATCAAGTACGTCGAGAGCCCCAAGTACATCGATGCGGTCGTGGATAACTTCAAGGCTCTCCGCCAGAAGTACGGCCCGGGCGCCGATATCGCCATCGACTTTCACGGCGCCGTACAACCGCCCACGGCGCTGCTTCTCATGAAGGCCCTCGAACCCTACCAGCCATTTTTCTTTGAAGAGGTGGTTCAATGCCTCAACGTGGATATCATGGCCGAACTGGCCCGCAAGACCCATATTCCCCTCGCCACCGGCGAGCGCATCTACACGAAATGGGGATTCAAGGAAATTCTCGAGAAACGCGCCGCCACCATTCTGCAACCCGATGTATGCTATGCCGGCGGCATCACCGAGCTCCGGCTCATTGCGGGCATGGCGGAAGCCTACTACACGCCCATTGCGCCGCATAATCCGCAGGGACCCTGTTCCCTCGCGGCCAGCTATCAAATTGCCGCCTCCATCCCGAATTTCCTGATCCAGGAGAATGGCGACGCCGATTATGCGGATCTCCTGGCAAAGCCCTTGCCGCCGGTCAGAAACGGCCACCGTCCGCTGCTGACCGATCCGGGCCTGGGAATCACGATTGACGAAGACAAGCTCAAAGCGCAGGTGGGCGAGCCCAGGCAGTACGCGCCTCGCTTCGATCCCGACGATGGCTCCGTGGTTGACTGGTAACGGCAAATCTGCGCTGCTTCCGCTGCTGCTGGCGGTGTGCCTCGTCCGGCTCTGGCTCATGCCCTTGCCTTCGAGCTTCTGGCTCGATGAGATGGCCACTGTCTTTGTCGCGCAGCACGGCGCGAATCACCCTTCTCTCGCCGACGCCGCGCCGCAGGCGTGGCGCTCCTGGTACTACCCCGTCGTCCGCATGAATGGCGCGGTTCTGGGGTATTCCGAGGTGGCGACTCGCCTGCCGTCCATCCTGGCCATGGCCGGTTTCCTCCTGCTTCTGGCTGGCCTCGCACGCCGGCTGATTCACCCCGAAGCGGCCTGGTTTGCCGTCTTTGCGTGCCTCGCTTTGCCGGGCCTGAACTACCAGGCCGCCAACGCGCGCCCTTACGCCCTGGGAATGTGCGTGTTCGCGGCCGCCCTGCTGTTCCTGGTGAGGTGGCTCGACTTCGGACGGTGGCGCGATGGCCTGTTGTTCGCCGCCAGTGCCGCGCTGGTCGAGTACATTCACCTGTTGTTCTGGCCCTCGTGCCTGGTATTCGTGCTCTATGCCGCGGCGCGCGTGGCCCGGGGCGAGACTCCGCTGAATGGGAAGCGCGCGGTCTTGGTCTTCGGCCTTTACGCGCTCGCGCTGCTGCCGGTAGCGGCGCAGACGCTCTCTTTGCTGCGCGACGTGCGAGCGCACGTCTTTGCGCCCCTGCCGTCGCTCTGGCAGCTCCTCCGCTCTCTGGAACTGACGCTCGTACTGGGATGCGCGTTGGGCGCATGGCTGATCGTGCGCGCGCGGCGCGGGAGGCCGCTCCCCCTAACCACGACCGTTCTCATAGCCGCGTGGTGGCTATGCCAGCCCATCCTCCTGTACGCCTTTTCCTGGCTGACCGGCGACGCGGTTTTCGTCCCGCGCTACCTGCAACTGGCGCTGCCCGGCGCGGCCCTCGCCTCCACCGCCATGGCGGCGCTGTTCATTCCCGCCGGCGAGTGGCGGCGCATCTCGGCCGTATTCGCCCTCGGGGTCTTTCTCTTTCTGGGACAATGGCGCCAGCTCTGGCCGAATCATCACAACTCCGATTGGCGCGCCGCCGCCCGCGCCGTCAACCAGCTCCAAGCCGCCGGGGAGATCCCCGTGATCTGCCCCAGTCCGTTCATTGAGGCCCGGCCGCCGGCCTGGCGCCCCGACTACCCGCTGCCCGGATTCCTCTACGCCCACCTGGCGGTATATCCCATTTCGGGCAAGATCTACCTGTTCCCCTTCGAGAATTCGCCGCTAGCCGAATCCCAGGCTTCCACGCTGGCGCAATCGCGTCGTTTCCTCATCTACGGCTGGTTACCGCAAGTGACCTACTGGCGGACTTGGTTCGCGCGCCGCCCCGAATTCGCCACCTGGCATCAGCGCCGCCTGGGCCCCTTCGCCGACGTAGACCTGGTGCTCTTCGAAAAGGGGTCAGACGCATTTTTCGCCGCGAAAAATGCGTCTGACCCCTTTTTGCGGTACCATACCTCCGAAATGTCCTGCCCCTACTTCTATCCGGTGGAACCGCGGGCCTCGACTGCGATTCTGCCGCTGGGCGATCGATGGGCGGGCGTCTGCCGGGCGGTTCCCGATCTGCCCTGGCAGCCGGACGAAGCCATGCTCCAGCGGCTCTGCAACCTCGGCTATGCCCGCGGAACCTGCGCCCGCTTCCCGTCCGGCGACGGTCCCGACGCGATGCGCTTCACGGTCTCGCGGGACCAGGGCGCTTCCCTTCGCATTTACTACGTCCTCGAGCGGGATCACCATCCGTTTGCTCACGGGCCGCTGGATTACTCCGTGGCCTCGGGAGCATTCGTGAATCCTCCTGCCGGCGAAACCATGAGCCGCCAGGCGCAGGCCTATGTCGAGAGCTATCTGCGCCGCAAAGTGCGTCGAAATAGGGTGGAATGATGGAAGGCAAACCGGTTCGCGAATCGGCGTCCGAATACTCCGAGCTGGCGCTGCCCAACGACGCCAACGGCCTGGGTCACGTCCTAGGCGGAAAGGTCATGCACCTGGTGGACGTGGCGGGCGCCATGGCCGCCATGCGGCACGCGCGCAAGCCCGTCGTCACGGCTTCCGTCGATGGCTTGCATTTCCTCCACCCGGTCCATATCGGGGAACTGATCATTCTGAACTCCTCCGTGAACCGCGTCTTCCGCACATCCATGGAAGTGGGAGTCAAGGTGGTCACCGAGAACCTCATGACCGGCGAGCGCCTGCATACCTGCTCCGCCCACTTGACGTTCGTGGCCCTCAATGAGATCGGGAACGCCACTGCCGTTGCGCCCGTCGTTCCGGAAACCGAAGAGGAAAAGCGGCGCTTCCGCGAAGCTGGAGAACGCCGCGAGTATCGCCTCTCAAAAAGGGGTCAGACGCATTTTCCACCTCTCACCCCTCCTTGTACATGTACTTGATACACGGCTTGTAGAGCAGCAGGTTGGCCTCGCCGGTTCGATTCACTTTCAGGCAGCACCGGTCGTACCATTCGATGGTTCCGTGAAGTGTTTCTCCATCGCGCAGCACGAAGACCATGGCGGTCTTGGCCTGCATCTGTTTCACGTAGTAAAAATTCTCCGCATTGGTCTGATCCGGCGGAACAGGCTTTTTCTGCGGCGGGGCGGCCCGGCGGGGAGGCGCGATCTGTTCTTTGATCTCGTTAAGAGACGGACGAATGAGTTTGCGGTTGACAGCTTCCACAGGATGCCATCCTTCGAAAAAATTATGATGAACCGTCGCTCCTGGCGTAAGCGGGGCGGTTTCAGTCGGGTCGATAGTCTAACCCACACATAGCACACCGCCTCACCCGCCGCAACGTGGTGGGGCATGCTTTAGCTTGCCCTCTCATTTCATAACATGCGTTACCCTCCTCCCATGCGACCCGTACTCAGACTGTTGAGCGATGACCTCATCGCGAACGTCGTAGCCGAGGCGCGCGGCCGGCGGACCGGATGCGCGCATCCGGCTCACCCAAGCACTCATCGACCGGGCCCTGCGCAAGGTCCCGCGTTCCTTCGGTCTGTTCGACGCGCTGGGCAACCCGACTTGCAACTTCTCGGGCGACAACGTCTACTTCACGCCGGGCTCGGCGGCCATTCAAATCCTGGATGGCTGCACCGGCGAAATGCGCCCGCCCACCACCGCCGACTACATCCGCTACGTGAAGCTGACCAGCGGCCTGCGGCACATCGCTTCCCAAAGCACCGCCTTCATTCCCGCGGACGTGCATGCCAGGATCGCCGATAGCTACCGCCTCTACCTGCCCCACGGCTCCGCTGAAATGGAGCGCGGCCACCAGCCAGAACCTGGTGGACTGCGCGCGCTGGTCCATTCCCGTCGAGTTCATCTCCATGCCGCTCAGTGGATTCGTCGCGCCAGTGACGCTGGCCGGAAGCCTGATTCAGCAGACCGCGGAGACCCTCAGCGGCGTCGTCATCAGCCAACTGGCGAATCCGGGACACCCGGTGCTTTATGGAGGATCGCCCGCCATTTTCGATGTCCGCTACGAGACCACCCCCATGGGCGCCATTCTGCCGTAGGGGCCGGGCACGCCCGGCCCCTCCCCGTCAACTTCAGAACGTAAACCGCCCGCCGAGCTGAATCTGGCGGCCGGAAGTGCCGGCCAGGGCGCCCACGCATTTGCCGAAATTGGCATTGCCGATGCTGACATTCGGGGTGGTGGGAGTGAACGCGTTCAGGGCGTTATAGTCCTCCATCCGCAGCTCGAACTTGACCCTTTCGACGATCCGGAACTGCTTCGCCACCGTCATGTCGAGGTTGACCATGCGCGGACCCACCAGATCGCTGTACTGAATCGGGTTGGTGCGCACCGTGAAGGACGGCAACACCGATACCATGCTGGTGTCGAACCATTTGCCGCTGGTTGGGTTGGAGAGCGCCGGGTCGCCCGTGACCACTGCCGAACCAAGGCGGATTGGAACACCAGTGTTATACGTGAACACAGCGCTCACGTTCCAGCCTCCCAAGACCCCATTCACGAACGGATTCACGTTGTTCATGAAATGACGGCCTTTCCCGAGAGGCAGCTCGTAAATGGCCGCACCCGTCATCCGCGCCTTCGCCGTCTGCGTCGGGATCCACGTCAGGTTCCGCGCGAAGGTGGCGACGTCGTTGTAATAGCTTTGCCCGTTCTCGCGGTTGTAGTTGAAGCCCAACATCAAAGTCAGGCCACTCGAATACGCGCGTCTGGCCGAGATCTGGAGCGAGTTGTAATGGTCGCCCGCGCCGGGCGTAAACCACTGGTTGAGCGTGCCGTATTGCGGATACGGCGTCAGCAAGGCGCTGGCCGCAACCGTGGCCTGCGTCCGCAAAGTGCCCGGCATCTGGGTGGGGGTCAGCAGTTGGTAGAAGGGATTAGTCACCTTGGCTGTGGTCGCGCTGCCGCCGCTCGGACCCAACTTATAGGCAATGTTCGGGTCCGCTAGGTTCAGGTTGAGGGTGTACGGCACGTTCCGGCTCAACTGCACGTAGTACGTGACGTCGAGAAGCAGATGCGACGGCAACTGGCGCTGCACACTGATGTTCAGACGGTCGTCGGTTTGCGGTTGGAAATCCGGGTCGTACCAGAGGGCCGTGGTGGCGCCCATGTTGGTGTACGTCCCTGAGGCCTTGCCTGCCGCCGGCACCAGCCCGGTGGGGAAGGGATTCGAGAGGGTCTGCTGCGGCACGCCCTGTATCGCCGCAACCGAGTTCGTAATGGCGCTGAAACCGCTGTAATCCACGCTCCCCAGCAGGGTACTGCCGAATCCATTGGTGAGCGTGGCCGGAACGATGTAGCGCGCCCACCCCGCGCGGATCGCCGTCTTGTCATTCAGCCGGAGAGCCATGCCGATGCGTGGCTCCAACAACACGCTCGGTGGATTCCAGTTGCCTGGGTGGCTGGAATCCGTGAAGATCCAGGCCCCGTTGTAGATGGGGGCGGAAGTCCGCAGCGCGGTGACCGCCGCCGGCATTACCGGAGCGTTGGCGCCCGACAGCGCGGAAATCGGAGTCGTCAGGTCGAGCCCGCGACTCAATCGGTATTGATCGTCGACCAGCGGCCCGCTGTATTCCCCGCGCAGGCCCAGGTTGAGCGTCAGCCGCGAGTTGACCTTGAAATCGTCCTGCACATAGTACCCGAAAAACGTGGACTTGATGTGCTGAAACGGAATGCTGTCGGCTAGCGCGGTGTTCGAGGTCGAAGCGTTGTCCAGGGCGCCCAGCAGAAATGTAGCCCAGCCGTTGCCGCTGACCGCCGTATTGGGCGAGTTGTAAGTATTGGCAGTCAGACCGGCGTCGAACGTGAATTGCGCGAAAATCGGCCGTTGCGCGTCTACCTCTTCTTTGCGGAACTCCCCGCCGACCCTCAGGTAATGACGGCCGATGGCCTTGGAGAGCTTGGCCGCCACCGACGGCGTCTGGGGCGTCTGAATCCAATAGGTGAGAACACTGGACATAAAGTTGAGACCGCCCGCGGTAATGTTGATGTTGGGGAAGTAGACTTCAGGATTATTGACCGCGTACGGCGCGTACCAATTGTTGGGCCATAGTTTGGCAAGTCCGGATGAACCAAACTCGGTCGACGGAGAAGCGAACGAATCGTTGATGCCGTCGTAGGCGGTGTGAATGTCGAACACCGTGGTCGGGTTGATGGTCCAGACCAGGTCGCCGCCGGCATTCACGGCGTTGCGGGTCGAACCCTGGAAGTAGCGCATGACCGAGCCGGTCCCGGTATAGTCGGAAGTCGTCTCCGTGGTGTGCAAGTAGCTGTATCGCGCGAAGAACTTCAGCTTGTCCGTGATGTTGTAATCCGTCCGGTCCATGAAGTTGTAGTACGGGTAAATGTCATATAGGTAGTTCGAGGAGTTGTTGGCCCCCGTCACACCGGTGCCCGGGTTATTGGGTTGCCACAGGTAGCTCATGATCTGCGCCGAAGTAGGGTCGATCCGCGAGGTCGGAATTACGTTGCCCACGAAAGGCGTGCGCGTAACCGTGCTGCCGTTGGTCACCGTGGTCCAGGGATCGTAAATCACCGACAGAGCGCCCGAATTGTTCAGTTGCTTCGAGAAATCCCCGGTGCGCTCGGCCGTGGTGGGCAGCGTCTCAATCCGGCTGCCGTAGGGATTGGACAGTTTGATATGCTCGTACGCGAAAAAGGTGAACAGCTTGTTCTTCCGGATGGGTCCCCCGACGGTGCCGCCAAAGGTGTTCTGGCGCGTCAGGTTGGCCGTGAAAGTAGTGCGGTCGGACATGGCGCTCATGGCCGGATTGCGGTTCATGTAATAGGCCGTGCCGTGGATTTCGTTGCTGCCGGATTTCGTGATGAGCCCAATCACTCCGCCCGCGCTGTGCCCGTACTCCGCATCCACCCCATTCTGTTGAATGCTGGTCTGCTGCACCGCATCCACTGGAGGCGTGTAACCCGATTTCGCCACCGCCATGTCGGGCGACCCGTCCAGAAGGATGTCGTTCATGGTGTTGGTGGGCCCGCCGATCGAGAACTGGCTGGCGGCCCAGAAATGGAAGGGTTCCTGCTGGGTGGTGGAATTGACCACTACCGCCGGATCCAGACTGACCATCATAAACGGATTCCGGCTGATTTCCGGCAGCGAGTCCGCCATCCTCATGTCGACCGTGTTCGACATGGTCGAGGTGTTGAACTCGACGCTCACGGGAGCCGCCTCCACCGTAATGGCGTCCTTC
This sequence comes from Bryobacterales bacterium, assembly GCA_003142355.1. The sequence continues at coordinate 46,143 of PLMF01000113.1, read as the reverse complement.
GCGCTGCCCACCTGAAGACTGCCGTCAACCGTGACGTCGCCTCGGACTTCGATCAGGACGTTCTTCTGCACGAAAGCCTTGAATCCCGCGGCTTCGACGGTGACTGTGTAATGACCGGGAACCACCATGTCGAACAGATAGTGACCGCCCTCACTTGTGGACGCCGCGGTGCGGACCCCGCTATCGTCGTTGGACAGCGTGACTCTTGCACCGGCTACCAGGGCACCGGATGGATCGTGGACATCCCCCTGTACCCTGCCTCGTGTTTCCTGCGCCGCTAGCGAAACCGCCAGAGCGAGGAGTAGTAGAAACACTCGCAAACGAATTGACATCGATAGACCCCTTTCACAATTAAGTTCAGGACTTCCGTCTTAGTGCGTGAGTCCTTAGTGCCAACACCGCGGCGTCAGCTTCCCACACGACAACACGGCGGGCCATGCCTGGGCACTGAATGCAATTCTATTGCGAAGCCGGCCTTTTGTACAGGCTTTTTCGCTTGATTCCATCATCTATTTGCAGTGGCTTGGAAACAGCCGATTCAGCTCCGGGCGGCGCGTTCGGAGGCCCGGTCTACATCGCGTTAACACCGTTACCTACCGTGTTACTCACCCCTGCGCCACGCCAAGTAATCCGCCAATTGCTCAATATCGGTAATCCGGGATTCCAAATTTGGAATTGGCGCCGTCCGTCGCACGCGCCGTGCCCGGCCCCTACCTGGCCCTCGGCGCGTACTCCTCCCGGATCATGAACGCGTACGAAAGTACGCCCGCCAGCAGCGCCACCAGGACCGCCAGCATCGGGGCTTCGTAGCTGCCGGTCTTTTGCAATAGCCAGCCAGTCAGGATGGGAGCCACGATTCCGGCCACACTGCAAGCGCAGTTTTGAATCCCCGAGATCCGCCCGATGGCCGCGCCCGGGATCAGCGTTTGCGTAAGCGCCCAGTAGTTGGCCGTGGCCAACCCCAGCCCGGAGAGCGACACCACCGCGAAGACCAGCGCCGTTTCCAGCGATGCGGCCCGCGCGCCGATCAGTTCCGTGCAGGCAATGGAGAAACCCGCGATGGTGAACCACTTTCGGACCGTCACGGCGTTATGCCCGCGCCCAATCAACACGTCCGCCGCCCACCCGGCCAGCGTAGCCACCAGGGCCATGCCGCCGAAGCTGAAAAACGTGAAGAGGCCCATCTTTCCCAGCGAGAGGTGACGCCTCTCCATGAAATAGGCCGGCATCCAGGTCATGCAGAAGTAGACGAAGTACATGTAGCAGAACGACGCGATGATGGTGCCCCAAATCACGGGGCTGGCCATGATCCTGCCGAACGGGATGGGCTTTGTGCCATCCTTCTTCGCGGCCGCCCGCTCGATTTGCCGGTCGTCATTTTTGACCAGCAAGAGCCATGGTACCAGCCAAATCAGGCCGCCCAGTCCGATCAGCACGAACATCACCCGCCAGTCGTACATGCCGATCAGCCACGCCGCCAGCGGAGCTCCGATAGCCGGCCCGATCTTCGTCCCCGTCATGTAAAGAGCGATCGCCAGGCCGCGCCGCTTCTCCGCGAAGTGGTGCCGTATCCACCGGTAGCTGGCGGGGACCACCACCGCCTGGCCGATGCCCAGCAGAACTTGCACCATGAACAACTGCGGTATCGACCGCGTCAGGGCCGTGCTCGCGGACGCCAGGCACCAGATCGTGAAGCCCAGGAAATAGGGGAACTTGACGCCGTACCGGTCCACCACCCAGCCGGACGGTATCTGTAGCACGGCATAGGTCCAGAAGAACGCCGAGTTCAGCACGCCCCGATCGGTGATGGAGAGATGGAAGGTCCGGATGAACTCCGGCAGTGCCAGGGGAACCGCCAAAGCGGAACGCGACACGTACGCGATGATCATGCCGAGGCTCAACACCCCGATGATCGCCCAGCGAACCGGGGGAACTCCGGCCGACCTCAGTGGGGCAGTGGTACTGGTCATAGATTTCTGACTCTAGCAGGATTCACCCGCCGTCCACCAACCGCCTGCGGCCGGCCGGGGTGGGCTCCGACAATGGAGCTATACTCTGGGTTGTAAATTCAACCTTTGGGGGAGTGCCGAATGGCCGACATGAAGAGACGTGAGTTCATCGCCGCGGGTGGGGTGATCGGGCTGCCGCTCCAGGCTGCTGCCATCGAGCAGAGCGCGCCGCGTTATACAGGGAATCCTCAGATCAAGATCACCGATGTCCAGGTGTTCATTGTCAACGCGGGAAGAAACTATGTGTACGTAAAGATCTCTACCGACCAGGGCATCCACGGTTGGGGCGAGGCGTATTCGGCGGGGCCCGACGAGGCCACGGCCGCGACCGTCCGGGACTTTAAGGAATGGCTGGTCGGCAAGGACCCGCGCAACATCGAGTACCTGTGGGCCACCATGTACAACTTCACGCGTTTTCCCGGCGGGCTGGTGGTCAACTCCGCCATCAGCGGCATCGAGCACGCCTTGTGGGACATTGCAGGCAAAGCCGCGGGCCTGCCGGTCTACATGCTGCTGGGCGGGAAATGCCGCAACAAGATCCGCTGCTACCAGGCTGCCAACTCTCCCGAACAGGCCAAAAGTCTGATCGCCAAGTACGGGTACACGGCGGTGAAGGCCACCTTGGGCTACGCCAGTGCGGTGCCGGAGAGCGCCGGCATCCGCGCGTTTGGGGCTCGAGCCGAGGCCATGCGCCAGGCGGTGGGACCCAACGTCGACCTGTGCTTCGATGCCCACGGCAGAATCTGGCCTCCCTACCTGGCTTATGAGCTCGCCGAGGTTCTGAAGCCGGTGAAACCGCTGTTCCTCGAAGAGGCCATCCGGCCCGAGAACATGGACGCCATGGCTGAGTTGCGGCGGCGCGTCCAGATCCCCATCGCCACGGGAGAGGAACTCTATACCAAGTATCAGTTCCAGCAACTGATGACGTTGGGCGGGGCCGACATCGTTCAGCCGGACATCTGCCTGGCCGGCGGAATGCTCGAGCAGAAGAAGATCGCCGCCATCGCCGAAGCGCACTACGTCCAGGTGGCGCCGCACAACCCGCTGGGTCCGCTGGCCACGCTGGTGAACATCCACTTCGCCGCCTCCACGCCGAACTTCGTCATCCTGGAATACCATCCGGACGACGAGTCTCCGCGCAA
>PLMF01000113.1:0-42976 GCA_003142355.1 Bryobacterales bacterium | reverse complement strand
GTTCGCGTTCCAGTCCGACGGCGCACCCGATTTCGTCTGAAGCCTTTGTCTATTACTTTCGCTCGACGAACGCCACGCAAAGCGGCTGCGGGGCGTCCGTCAGCACCGTCCCCGTAGGCGTGAGCTTGCCGGACTTCGCGTCCACGGCGAACACCACCACGTTGTTGGATCCCTGATTCGCGGCGAAGACGTACTTCCCGGTGGGATCGATCCCGAAATACCGCGGCATCTTCCCCTGCGTCGGCACGTACCCGAGGGGCGTCAGCGTGAACCGGCGCGGATCGATCGAGAATACCGCGATGCTGTCGTGCCCGCGGTTCGACCCGTAGAGCACCGTCCCCGCGCGATTCACTTTCACCTCGGCCGCCGTGTTGTTCCCCTTGAAGTCCGCGGGCAGCGTCGAGACCGTTTGGATCTCTTTCAGCGTCCCGCCGCTCGCCCCGTATTCGAAGGTGGTCATGCTCGACGCCATTTCACTGATGCAATACACAATCTTGCCGTTNNTTGGGCGCCAGCGTGCCCTTGGCCGCGTCGAAGCGGTATACCAGCACTTTGTCGAGCCCCAGGTCCGACACCAGGGCAAAGCGGTTGTCGGGCGAAAGGACAATGCCGTGAGCATGCGGCCCTTTCTGCCGCATGGGATTGACGCTGGATCCTTCGTGCTGGATGAAGGCGGTCGCCTCGCCGAGACGTCCGTCCGTGGCAATCGGCAAGACCGCCACGCTCCCGCTCCCACAATTCGTCAGCAGGAGGTTCTTTCCCGTTTTGTCCACCACGATGGAGCAAGGGCCATCTCCTCTCGCCGAAATCTTGTTCAAGAGCGTGAGCTTGCCCGTACCTGCATCGATCGCGAAGGAGCTGACGGTGTTCCCCGCTTCCCCCGGGTTGTCGTATTCGTTGGCTACGAACAGGACCCGGTGATTCGGATGAACCGCGAAGTCCTCAGGGTTCACGGTCACCGCGGCAACGCCCAGCGGCGTTACCTTCCCGCTGCCGGGATCGAATCGATACGCGTAGATCCCTTTACTGACCGGCCGCGGATACGCCGCGACATAAACCCAATACTCGGCAGCCTGTGCTCCGCCAACCAGCAGCAGTGCGGCCGCGCAAATCCATGATTTCGTCATGCGGCCATTACACACCCTCGCGCCGCGCGCATGCAACGCCGCGCTGGTGGGGCAGGCGAGCACCGCCTGCCCCACCTGTACCGCCTACCGGGGGCGCGCGACGATTTCGAAGGGGACGGCTGGCAGGGTGCCGAGAGAGACGCGCTGGCGGTTCGCCTGCGCCGCTCTCTCCGCGGAGATATTGACGATCAGGTTCCCTTTCAGGCCGGGCTTGGCTTTGGCGGCATCGCATTGGAGTACGATCTCGGTTCCATCCTGACGCAACTCGATGCCCTCCGGCGGATCGCTCAATTCGAATTGGACCTTGGTCAGAAGCGTGGGAACGTGAACCTGAAACCGGGCGGTGCCACCGGCGGGGATTTCCAGAGGGTCTGGGGAACTGACTTGGATGGGGGCCCTGAGCATGGCGCCTCTGCGGACGGCGACCTTCAGGTCACTGGCGGGGACCAGGTGGTGGTAGGCGAACGCCTGCATCATTTCCTCGGCCGGAACCGCCAACCGGGCGACCTCGCGGCCCTGGATGGTCGCGCGGCCTTCCAAGGTCAGGCTCAGAGGTTCCGGCTGGGGCTGGGGCTGCGGCGGCACCGTCAGGGTGAGCCGTACCTCATCCCGGCCAGCCGGCAGCAGACCGCCGATCAGGGTGAATCCTTTGGGAGCGCCCTTCAGCGCCAGCGCGATGTCACCGGAGAATCCATCCTTGCGCACGGCATGGACGGTGATGGGAACGGTGATGCCGCCGTTGGCGTTGATGCTCGACGGGGTGACCCGCAGATCGAAATCGGGCCGTGGCGCGCCGATGCGCAAGCGATAGGCGTACTCCGCGCCACCCTTCTGTTGAGCATCGCCCAGGTAAAGATAGTAGGTTCCGTTGGCGGGCAGAGTGGTCAGGATTCTGGAATCCGCGTGGTGCGTTTCCAGGCCCGCGCCCTGGTCCTCGTAATCGTCATTGAACGCGAGTTGCGTGCCCTTGGCGTCGGTCAGCTTGAGCACGGAATCGAGCGGGGAATCGAGCCGGCGCGCGTACACTTCGGCTACGATAGCCTGACCGGCGCGGCCCTGGAAACGGAAGACATCCCAGTCGCCTGGTTGGTCGATGCGCCCGTTCATGATGATGGGAAGCTTGACGCGCTGCGCGGCGGCGAGGGAGTTATTGGGCTCCTTCTCGAAGGCTTCGGGCAGGGTGTCCACCATGAAAGTCGCAGGGGTGGCCAGCGGATGTTTGGCATCTATGGTCATCCTGGTCGCGGGGAGGTTCCAGCCGGTGAGATGGACGGTGGTCTTCGAGCCGGCGCGGCCGCCCAGCGGGAAGGCGCTGGTCACAAACGGCAACTCGCCGATGGCCATGCGATACACGAAATCCTCGCGCCCCCGATAGAGGGCGTCACGGATCTCGATCGAGTATTCGCCATCCTTGGGGACGGCGAAATGGAGGACCGGATCGGGATGGAAGCGGTAATCGTCGTCATACGCCAGTTCGTTTCCGGCGGAATCGTAAAGTGTCAGAACGGCCTGAAACCAGCCGGGAACCGCGTCGGCCAGATAGGGGATCAATTCGCGCGCGCTGGCGGCAATCACCAAATCTTGACCCTTGCGCGCCTGGAATCGGTACCGGTCGGCTTCGCCGGGGGTGAAACGCGCCTGGGCCTGGGGCCGCGGCAGACCGGGCTTGATGCGTCCGTTGACGGTGGCCGGCAGGGTGATGGGCATGTCGGTGGGAGGCTGGCTGATCTGCGCCTGAGCCGGCTGATTGGCGTTCGGTTGGACCACACTGATAGATTCCTTCTCGGTGAATTCAGGCAGTTGGCCGACACAGAAGACCAGCGGATTCGACAACCCTTGCGGCGTGGCCACTTTTAACTCGCGCTTGCCTGGCGCCGCGCCGGGAGCGATGACGACCTGGAGCGTAACGGTTTCGGCCAGGACGGGGCTGGTGAGCCTGGTGGCATTGAAGAGGAGCAGCTTGACCCTGGTATCGACCATTTCCTTGCGGACGGCGTCGGTCATCGGCTGCTTCTGCAGCGCCTGCATCCGGTCTCTCAACTCGGTGGCCTGCACGGCATTCATCGGCCTGGCGTAATCGACCACCGTGGCTTGAACGCCTGTGCCGGAGACGTACACGGCGGAGACGTTGGGCAGAAACTGTCCCCCGGTCTTGACCTGGAAGGTGGAGCCTTGCCGGCCGCCGGCGGGAAGGACATACGCGAGGTGCGGGGCGTTCTGCGCCAACACACCTGGAACGACCGCCAGCCAGCAAATTCCGAGCTTCACANNGCCCAGCAGCTCATAGATGCTGCCGATGAGATCGCACGGATATACGGGCCGGTCCCTCACCTGTTCCCCTTTGGCGTCGGACGCCCCCACCACGTGGCCGCCTTTAAAGCCACCGCCCGCCACCAGGGCGCAGAAGACGTCGCCCCAATGATTCCGCCCGCCATTCCAGGGCGCTTCCCACATGACTTTGGGCGTTCTGCCGAACTCGCCGCCCCACCAGACGATAGTGCTCGAGAGCAGGCCGCGCTGCGACAGATCCTGGAGCAGGGTGGCCATGCCTTTGTCCATCTGCGGCAGCTTCTGACGCATCACCTGAAAGTTCTGCCGGTGTGTGTCCCAGCCTTCGTAGTTGATGGTGATGTAAGGGACGCCGCGCTCGACCAGCCGCCGCGCCACGAGGCAGGATTGCCCGAACGTGTTGCGGCCGTAGCGGTCTCTCATTTCGTCGGTTTCCTGCGACAGATCGAAGACCTTGCCGGCATCGCCCAGGATCAGTTCATAGGCCTGCCGCTCGGTCTCATCGAGAGCCTGCAGAGAAGGATCGTTCGTCAGGGCCTTCTCCAGCGTGTTCAGATTGTGGAGCAGCTCGCGCCGATCCTTCTGCCGCTGGTCGGAGACGCCTTGTGCGACGACGCCCTCGACGGCGAAGCGGGCCTGCGCCGGGTCGCCTCCGGTGGCGAAGGGCCGGTAGCGCTCCTCGAGGAACCCGTTCTCGGAAAATCGGCCCTGGGCTTCGGTCAGCACGATGTAGGGAGGAATCAATCCGCTGTATCCGGCGTTGTAGCCCCTGAGCAGCGAGACCACGGCGCCGACGCAGGGATAGAGCAGGCGTTCGCCCGGTTTCCGCCCGGTCTGAACCATGTAAGACGCCGTTTCGTGAGCGAAAACGCCATGCGTCATGCTGCGGATGATGGAATACTTGTCGGCCTGGCGCGCNNGGGCCGCCCCACATCCAGATTTGGATGACGGCTTTGGCTTTGGGGGGTGGGGGGGCGGCGCGGGCGGGACGGGGGGCGGCGGCCAGGAGGAGGCTGCCGGCTCCGACGAGGCCGCGACGGAGGGCGTCGCGTCTGGAAATCCCGGGAGAGTCTTTTTCGACGCGGAGACGCGGAGACGCGGAGAAACACGCGGAAGAAGAATAAGAGGATAAAGTCAAAACCTGAGAGCGCGGAGGAAGCGGAGAATCGTGAAAAAGAGAGGCCAGAGGAAAGTTAGTGGACTGATGAGGTGACATATTAGTGCCTGTATAGAAACTCGGCGGTGTTGACCAAGGCCCACGCCAAGTCCGCAATGGCGGGCCACTTGTTGCCTGGGGACTGAGAGTACGCCGCTGCGGTTTTCAACTCTTCGACGGTCGGGTAACGCGAAAGCGTCGCCAGGTAGACGCGGTCGATGGGGTCCCGCGGCTTGCCTCCGGGACGAAGCTGTACCAGCGTCCGCAGCTTGGCGCTCTGTTGGATTTTGAGCTGAATATGACTCGAATTCAGCATGTGAAGGCGTTGCTCGGCGGTCGGGCTGTTGTTGCGTTCCGATTCCAGGCCGGTGTCGCGGGGCGGGCGGCCGAACATCTCGAGAAACCCACTGCCGATGCTGCCATCCGGCAGGGCGATGGCGCGCTGGCTTTCCGGCAGAAACGTGAACGGCTCCGGGATGGGGCTGGAATACTCCTCGGTGGTGCCGGTGATCTGGCACACGGCGTCGATCAGCGTCTCGGCATCGAGGCGGCGCAGCGGATAATACGCGAAATTGGCCGCGCCCCGGGGATCGCCGGTCCGGGGAATCGAAGAGAGCTGATAGACCTGCGATGTCAGAATCAGACGGTAGACGCGCTTGAGGTCGTAGTGGGAAGCGACTAACTCCCGCTCCAGGAAGGCCAGCACTTCGGGATTCACAGCGGGGTTGTCGGGGCGAATGTCGTCCGGCTCGTGAATGATGCCGCGCCCCAGCAGCCAGTACCAGATGCGGTTCACGATGTTGCGCGCGAACCAGGGATTCTCGGGCGCCAGGAGCCAGTTGGCGAAGACCTCGCGCGGGTCCTGGCCTGGGGCGAGGCGAGCCGGGGCGCCATCGGGGAAAACGGCCGGGCCTGGCGCAGCCTTCTGGGGATCGAAGTAGACGATCTCCTCTTTCCATTCCGCGGTGGACTTGTAGCCGATCTGCGAAAAGAAAGCCGCCATTCCGTCGAGGCGCGCCTTCGGCCAGTTCCCGGCGCGCGCTCCCATGAAGGTCAACGCGACGGCTTGCGCGATGGTTTGCGGTTCCTTGCTCTGGACGGCGCGGTAGAAGTTGACCTCGGGCACGCGGAAGTTACTGCCGCTCGAAACCAGTAACTGCCGCACAAAGCGGTCATACGGCAGGTTACTCTTGATGCTGGTGTGAATCCAGCGGTAATAAGCTTGCACCGCGTTGGGCCACAGATTGATGGGAAACTCCGACTTGACTCGCAGTAAGTCGCTCCACTTCATGGCCCAGTAGTCGGCGAACTCACTGCGCGCGAGCAGACGGTCGATCAAGGCGCCGCGCTTGTCGGAATCCTGGTCCGACAGGAACTGCGACGCCTCCTCCGGCGTGGGCAGCGTGCCGATGACGTCGAGATACACCCGCCGGACAAACACTTCGTCGGAGCACGGATTCGCGGGTTGGATACCCAAACGCTTCCACCGATCGAACGCCAGGTCGTCGATTCTGCCGTGTGAGGTGAGCCCGGCGCGGCTCTCGAAGGGAAGCACAGGCGGCTTGTCCGTGGCCGCACTGGCCAGGGCCGCTGTCAGGATCAGAATGGAAATGGCATTCACGGCGGAATTCACCTATACCAACCCCGGAGCGGTACGGAAGGCTCGGTGTTTACGCTCCCTTACGGTCGCGGCCCGGAACGTGTGACGCATCTGCATGGGGTGGGTGAGATTATTATTCATGACGTTTCAAGATCTTATTTTTCAATGGGTTGCGGTGGTGGGTCAAGATTTTGTGACGCATCGGGAGGGCTTTTTTGACAAGATGCGTCACACGGGCGGTCCTGGTGCGTAAGCTCCTCAATTTCAATTGGATACGGATTCCGGCGAGGGTCTGGGCGGGCAAGAGGGCAAGCTGGGCGATGGCGATAAGGGGAGCGAAGGGATCAGGCATTGGCGCCTCCTGATCCCGGTATAGCAGGCGAGAACCGGGCTGACTGGGGCTACAACCTGGAAGTGATTGAAACGACTCACAAAATTCAGACAAGAATTTGGTCACCGGCGCCCCGGCAGCCTGAAGCACGGGTTGGCCGAACAGCACCACTTTGGTGGTTTCCGGCCGGCCTGAGCTTCCAGAGGGCTGGTCGGATGTCATTCAGAATCATTAGTTTGAGGGTTGGCAAATCAAGTGCAAAGCGGGGAGAGGAGGTTCATTATGCGGGGCTTACTGATTGTACTGATGTCGCTCACACTGGCGACAACCGGTTTCGCTCAATCCCGGCACGGTAGTGGCGGAAGCGGTTCCAGGGTTGGGGCGCGATCATTCGCTGGCGGGGCTGTCCGAGGCGGCTTTAGCGGTGGCAGTTACGGCCGAGGATACGGGAATTCCAACCGCGGGTTTGTGGGCGCTGGACGGATGTACGCCGGCCGATCCTATGGCGGGTATGGCTACGGCGCCGGCTGGGGCTATTCCGCCTTCAACACACCGTATTGTTACGGCCCGTACTATGATGGCGGCTACGGTTGCGGGTACCCACTCCACGGCTACTATGCGGCCCCGATGGCTCGCATGGTTGCACCGTATGGAGTGATGGCACGGCGACCCGCGGTGATTGCGGGCGGCGGGTGGCGGCGTTTCGGGAGGCGCTGAACAGGCGCGGCACCGCGCCTGTGCCGGCTGCGGGGCCGGCCGGACTCGCGCGGCGCGGCTCGGCCCGGCGCCGCCGTTTCGCGTTTGCAGGCCTACGGTGGGCCTTGCGGGCCTGAGTCCGGGCCGCCGCGGCAGGGCTCGGCGCCGTAGCTGCAGACCTCGGGCCGGTACGACCGCGTGCGGGCTATAAGGCCCTACTTTCAGTTGCTTGCGGATGTTGCGGATGTCCCCGACCAAGCGCCCATCGTGGAGCAGAACACTCGATTCCTCAATTTCCCCACCGCAGCCAGCTTGCCCGGCGTCCATTCGATGTGAGATGATGTACGTGAACGCTACTGAGGTGCGTAACGGCATCCGCGTGGACCGACTTGAAGAAAGCGGAAAAGCGCCAGAGCTTCGGCTTTGAGATCCGACGACCCGATTTGGGTCCTTCGATTGCGGCGAAAGCTGGAATCGTTGTGATTGGTTAGGCCTTTTGAGATAACCAGATCGACCGGCTGGGACGTAAGTTATTGCAACCGCAGTCGTTCCATGATATTCGCCGCAGCGTCTACAAGTTAGCCGCTGCGGCATTTCCTTTTTGGATCCACTCTTACGGCCCGATTCTTACATAGTCGTCCGGGTAGAGATTTGCGTGGCTCGCAGTCACCGAGATAAGTCCATTCCGAGAGCAATCGAAACTCATGTTGTGAAAATGTCGGCCCCATTCTAATTGTGCATCGTGATGGAAACCGTCAGGTAAGTGTGTTCCGAACCGGTAAACGCTTCGAAGGAAGTTCTGCAACACCCCCAAGTCGGATTCCGGCTGCACATCGGGCGGTGGCCCATGAAGTTCATTTGCCCGAGCACAGGGAAAGATCACATCCCGAGCGTCACGAAAGATCATCTGCCGTTCCTGAGGGCGGAGAAATTCCGGCAACTGCTCATGATCAAACATCTCGGGAACGATACGATCGGGCATGGCATTTTCCCACGTCCGAGTCCGGCGCGTCAGTTCGCAAAAGGCCTGCTGCAATTTTCGCTGAGGCAAATGGAAGTTGAGCGGTGGAAGAAGAAGCGGCTCAGATGACCTCCGGCTTTCAATCCGCGGTTGGAGAGATCCAACAAGCTCACGAGAATAAACCTCGAAGGCTTTCTGAATGGCCTGCTCGCACACAACTCGGTTATGACGTTTCTGATGCCCAGCCTCATCAAAGTCGGCCAAGTCTCGCAGTGGCACAGGAAAAACAAAAAAGTCGAACGCACTGAGCAGTTGTTGATCGTCGTCAGCCGGAACATAGAACAAGACAATTCGCTTTGGCCGTGGAGGCTGATTTTCGCCCCGGCTCTTCAGCCTGCAAATCGAGAAGCCGGCTGCACCCCGAAGGAGGCTAGCAACAGGGTGCTTTCGGTACAGCGGCCCATCATGACTGGCAGATGAGACCGCAATCACCTTGGAATACACACCAGCAAGTTCTTTGAGGAATTCCTCGATCCGACTGTGTAGAGGGTGTGGAAGCCCGGCAAGGAGAAGTAGGTCGACAGGCGTTGTCGACTGTGACGTAGTGATCGCCGGACGCGCCCGGGTCTTTTTCCTCCGCTTTCCCATGAGGCCTAACGGATTCTGGCCAGAATCTGAGCGATGTCGGCAGGGATCATCAAGCGCGGCGCTACGTCGGGTGGTTGCGCAGCAAGCAGGCGGTCGAGCGCTGTCTTCCCAGAATCAGTGATCTCCTTATCATCCTGATCGAGTCTTGAGAACTGCTCCATCTGCAAACCATGCACTGATGCCCATTTTTGAATACGCCCTTCAAGGTCTCGCCTATCACTTAAGGGCAAGGATTGCAGACGATCAACCCGAAGGCCAGCGCGCCTGTATTCAGGTTCCACATGGACAAATTCTGAGGCGCGGTCCGGCGAAAGGTTGCCAATCTCATACTTAAAGGGCCGCGAACGGCGAACATAAACCGGCTGGTCGTGCGTGTCGATACAGAATGCGAGAAGTACCGGTCGCACGATGTCTTCCAGCCGCACGGCTATGGTTTTGTCGTTTCCCAGCCTCTCCTCGATTTGGGCCACGACCGCATCGCGGACATCCTGAGTGACTACGGCAACATAGGCGGGTGAACGTTTATCCCAAACAATGTCGAGGTCTGGGGCCGCGCAGTCCTTGATTAGCTGCTTTAGGCTTCGTTGCCCACGGTCCGACGGCCAAGCATCGGCTTTCTCGAGGTCGGTTCCAAGATGCGCCAGGAGCAACGGCGTGCGGTTGGTGGCATAATGCGTTCGCACCATCGCCGTGATCTTGTCCTTGAACTCCTCGGACGTGATGGCCATAGAAATCATTTTATCCGATTGCGGATTAGCGAGCGAAGAAAACAATTCGCTACAAATCTGAAAACAGCGCCCGAACGTCAAAGGAGTATCGTTCGCTTCTTACCGACTCGGTAGAATCCCCTCCGACCAGCAACGCCCAGGGATACAGCTCGGGCACGGTGGCCGACTCGGCTCCGGACGGATCACGGGCCCCTCGGAAAATGGCTGTCTGCCGAGGACCGGCGGTCTGGTTTAAGATGGTCGCAAATGGCTCAAAAGATCAGCAGCGCCAGCCGGCACGGTAATCCGCCGGTGGTCCTCCCCGGGTTGGGGGTGGCCGTCGGATTTCGACCTGAGTATCTGGATTTCGAGCGCGGAATCCACGTGGGGAATCTGGAAGAGAACGAACGCATCACGCGCATCCTGAAACTGGCGCTGGAGGCCCGGTACGGGCAGCCATTCGTCACCGAGCGCTGGGGGCGGGGCGTCTATTGGCAGTGGATCGGCTACTTGCCGCGGGCCAATCGCACGGCCAAACCGATCTCCAGCGATGTGAGCTTCGGCTGCTCGAAGTTCTTCCTCACGGTGGATACCGGCGAGCGGCTCTTCAAGTGCGGGTTGCAGGTGGAACGCGGGTACGTGAAAGCCCCACCCGAGTCNNGAGCGCCATGGAACGGGAGTTGGAACGGTTGGTGCTTCACGAAGGGTTCATGCTGCACGCGGGCGGTTGGGAGGAGCAGCCTGTATACTTCGCGCGCGCCGGGTATCCCGGCGTTCTGAAGATCCGGAAAGTGCTCGAATCCGCGCCTAAGAGCGGGTGGGCGGGGTTCCAGCTCTTCTACCCGATGCGGGAGAGCGAAGTGCGCGGCTCGACGGGGCTGGACCTGGTGGAATCGATGCTGGCGGTGTTCCGCGAGGTGACGCCCGCGATGAACCTTTGCATGCAGATCGAACTGGCGGAGCGAAGCGCAACAAGCGTCCGGCCGCCGGGTTTGTAGAGCCTACTTCGCGATGGCGCCGCAAGCGATACGGTCGCCGGCGTTGCCGGCGGGGTCCGACTTCATGTCGTCGGCCTTGGCGTGGATCACCAGGGCAGTGCCGCCATTGACAAACAGGGAATGATCGCCGGCGCCCAGGTTCACCCTGGGGTCAACCACGGTGACTTTCGCCGTGCCGTTGGCCTTGACCGTGAAGTTTTGCATGTCGCCGGCATGCGGTCCCTCCGGGTTATTCAGGCCATGATGCTTCTGGTCGGGATTGAAGTGCCCACCCGCCGACGTGAAGGCAGGGCCTTCGCACTTGGCGGCCGAGTGGATGTGCACGGCATGATCGCCGGGCGGCAGGTTCTTGAGGTTCAGCTTGATGGTCACGCCGGATCCGCCTTTATCCTCGGTCACGGTGGCGGTTCCGACACTCTGTCCTTTCGCGTCCTGTAGTGGCACGGTCACTGGCTTGCTCGCGGCGTAAATAGCGGCAGCGCCCAGAAGACCGGCAATGGCAACGACGATAGCCCGTTTGCTCATATTCTGTGTCCCCCAAGAGAATCGTCGCACAAATTCGTTTCCAGTTGCTATCGTTGTTACTGGGAAATTCGGGGACAGGCAGCGAATTTCGCAAAGGCGGCGAAATTCGAAGCCTGTCCCCGCGGGCGGGAGGAACAGCATGAATACTCTCATTCGCCATGGCACGGTGGTGACGGCGCGCGAGACCAAGGCGACCGACGTCCGGATCGAAGGCGGCCGCATCGCAGAGGTTGGTCCCAACCTGGCGGCGAAGCCCGGGGACAAGACGATCGACGCCACCGGCATGTACGTGATGCCGGGCGGCATCGACGCCCATACGCACCTCGACATGCCGCTTGGCAGCATCCTGTCCGCCGACGATTTCGAAACCGGAACGCGCGCGGCGGCGTTCGGCGGAACCACCACCATCGTCGATTTCGCCATCCAGGCGCGCGGCACACACATGCGCGACGCGCTGGATACGTGGTGGAAGAAGGCCGAGGGGCGCGCCACCATCGACTACGGTCTGCACATGATCGTCACCGACCTGGGCGGTGCGGGCCTCGAGGACATGGATGGCATGGTCGCCGAGGGCGTGACCAGCTTCAAGCTGTTTATGGCCTATCCCAACTCCCTGATGGTGGACGACGCCACCATCTTCAAGGCCCTTTCACGGACCGCGAAGAACGGCGCGCTGATTTGCATGCACGCCGAAAACGGCGGTGTGATCGACGTGCTCATCGAGCGCGCGCTGGCCGAGGGGAAGACCGCTCCCATATACCACGCGCTCACGCGCCCGCCGGGGGCCGAGGCCGAAGCCGTGCACCGCGCCATCGCCCTCGCGGAGATGGCGGGCGCGCCGGTCTACATCGTGCACGTCACTTCGGAAGACGCGCTCGACCAGGTGCGCGAGGCGCGCGACCGCGGCGTTCCGGTTTTCGCGGAGACCTGCCCACAGTACTTGCTGCTCTCCATCGAAGACCTCGCGAGGCCGAATTTCGAAGGCGCCAAATACGTGCTGACTCCGCCACTGCGGCCCAAGGAGCACCAGCCGAAACTGTGGGACGGTCTCAAGCACGACCAGCTTCAAGTGGTCGCGACCGACCATTGCCCCTTCTGCTTCGCCGACCAGAAAACGCTGGGCAAGGACGATTTCACCAAGATTCCCAACGGCGGGCCGGGCATCGAAAACCGGCTGCAATTGATCTACCACTACGGCGTGAACTCGGGGAAACTCTCGGTGAACCGGTTCGTCGAGATCGTTTCCACCGCGCCCGCCCGCATCTTCGGCCTGTATCCGAAGAAGGGAGAGATTGCGCCGGGGAGCGACGCCGATGTGGTGATCTGGGACCCCCATGCGGCGCACACCATCAGTGCCAGGACGCATCACATGCGCGTGGATTACTCGATGTTCGAGGGCTTCGAGGTGCGGGGCAATGCGCGAACGGTGCTTTCGCGGGGCGAGGCGATTGTGGATGGCGGCAAGTTCCTGGGGAAGCCCGGGCGCGGCAATTATCTGAAGCGCGCCACGCGCGGCGGGGCCTGGAAGTAGTTCTTCAGAGGCCTTGCGAAAGGAGCAATACAATGTCAGTGCCGACGTGCGTTGGATTGGAGAATCGTTATTTCACGAGCGAAAACGATTTCGCCATCGATCCCATCAGCGGTGAGCGGCCGATCAGGCTGAAGTACTATGCCGACGGCAAGTGGCTGGAATCGAAGGCTTCCCGGTACATGCCCTGCTACAACCCTTCAACCGGCGCGGTGATTGCCTATACGCCGCAGTGCACGGCGGGCGAGGTGGAACAGGCCATCCAGGCTGCCGTAGCTGCCTTTCCGGGCTGGTCCGACACCCCCGTGGGCAGGCGGGTGCAGGTGCTGTTCCGGATGAAGGCGTTGATAGACGCGCACATCGAAGAGCTGACCTACCTGTTGGCGCAGCAGAATGGCAAGAAGTGGGACGAAGCCATGGCCGAGGTCCTCAAGGTCGTGGAAGTGCTGGAGTACGCGTGTGGCGCGCCCCACATTATGAAAGGGGAGGCGCTCATGAACGTTTCCGCGGGCTACGACACCACGCGGTACAACCATCCCGTCGGCGTGTTCGCTGGCATCGCTCCTTGGAACTTTCCGGCCATGATTCCGCAAGGCTGGATGGCGCCGATCTGCATCGCCACGGGCAATTGCCTGGTGTTGAAGGCGGGCAGCTCCGTGCCTCAATCCGCCATGCGCATCACGGAACTCTGGCAGGAAGCGGGGCTTCCGCCGCGCGTCCTCAACCTCGTTACCACCAGCCGCAATGAAGCGGAGATTCTTTTGCGCCACCCCGACATCAAAGGAGTCAGCATTGTCGGCTCCACCAGCGTCGGGCAGCACATCTATTCCACTGCCGCGGCCAACGGCAAGAGGGTGCAAGCCCTGACCGAAGCGAAGAATCATGCGCTGGTTCTGCGCGACTGCAAACTCGACCGCACGGCGCAGGGGATCATCAACGCGTTCAGCGGGTGCGCCGGGGAGCGGTGCATGGCGCTGCCGGTGGTGGTGGTGGTGGTGGAGAATGCCATTGCCGACCGGTTGGTTCCGCTGCTGCTGCATTATGCGGCCCAAATCAATCTGGGGCCGGCATATCAGAAGAGCACCGGTATGGGTCCGGTGGTGAACCAGGGCCACAAGGACTTCGTTCTGAACTGGATCGAGAAAGGGATCGAGGAAGGCGCCGAACTCATTGTGGACGGGCGCCAGCCAGAGGTTTCGCCAGGTTGTGAGAAAGGCTTCTTCGTCGGTCCCACGATCTTCGACAGAGTGACGGAAGAGATGGCGGTGGGCCGCGAGGAAATCTTCGGCCCGGTGCTGTCGATCAAGCGAGTGAACAGCTTCGAGGAAGGCATCCAGATCATGAACGACAGCCGGTTCGCCAACGGATCGCTGATCTATACTCAGAGCGGCTACTATGCGCGCAGGTTCGCCAAGGAGACGCACGGCGGCATGGTGGGAATCAACGTGGGGATTCCGGTCCCGCTGGGGGTTTTCGGCTTCACTGGCCAGAAACAGTCTTCTTTTGGCGACCTTCACATGATGGGCCGGGACGGGTTCATCTTCTTCACCGAGAGCCGGAATGTTACTCAGACCTGGTTTGCCGAAGATCGGCACCATGGGAAGGTGGACACCTGGGACGGAACCATGACGTAGCCTTGATTGCAGCCAACCGGCGGGGGAATCCGTGGCCTTGGATCTGGCCGTTGCCGCTGACTCTGAGACCCTGAGATACGCGAAAGCCTTCGTCACAGCGGCCATGGTGGGGGTTCGGGGGGCGCGGCTCAAGGACAATCTGGTCACGAGATTCCAGCGCCTATGTCAATGCGCCTAGACTTGCACTGAAAGCAGCCATCGCTCGATGCGACCAGCGAGAAAGGCCTCAAATCGCTTAATGGGTGAGTGCACAGGTATTCCGAAATGCAAATGCACAACTCCGAGGAGAAACAAAATGGCTTGGACGATTAGCAATGTATTCTTGATAACTCCGCTCTTCATCGTGTCTAACTGGAAGCTGCGGGCCGCAAACTTGCTTCCCGAATATGTGCCAACTACGAGAATCGCGAGAACGACCACGTGTACGCAAATAGTCGCTAAATAAGCGTATTGAAGAGCGCGTTCATGGATCCGAGTCGCTGTCTCACGTTCACGTCTCGTCAACAAGTCCCGTATACCAGCGACTTCTTCCTCCCTTCGCGCTCTCTCCTCCAGCGCTCGCCCCTCGGCAACAATACGTGCCTCTCTCTCCTTCGCTAACTCTCGTTCCGTGTCGACCAGCATCGCTCTTCGGGCGCGATCCATTACTTGATCGACTGTGCCTTCAACGAATACCTCGTCGTCACCCACCGTCTCATCCATTAGGGCGCGTTTCGCCTCTCGTGAATATCGCATCAGGTAGTAGTCGTCAGGCGGCAAAGTTCCTTTCTTGACAAGTCTCTCGAGTGCATCCTCATACTTGGCCCACAACAAGGCGCTCGGTTGCATCGCGGCCATGCAGTCCGCAATCAAACGCTTCCGCGGCAGATTAGGTGCCTGAGTTGGCCGTTTCAACCACAACAGTGTCGTTAGGCTCTGGTCGGTAATGCAAGGGGCCACAGCCCTCGGCACGTCACCTTCGGAGGTGGATATCATCCTGGCAAAAAACCTTCGCGCAACTCTTGCCACCACCGAGTTCGTAGTGACAAACAATGCAGGGGCATCTTCCAGACAGATCGGTTCCGTCTTCTTCCAAAGTCGTTTGACGCAAGCGAGAGATTTGACGTCACGGTCGATTGCATGCTCGTTGAGGTTAATTAACTCCGCCTCCAACAGAGACTTTAACGCCGCTTCATCGATCTCATCGTGATCGTCGCCCTGTGAAGACGGTCGAATGTAGATGTTCAACGCCTTAAGGTCGGCTTCGAGATGGTTCATTTTAAGTAGTACGTCGTCAGCGCCAAGACCTTCAGAGAGAAAGTATTCCATGCTCGGACCGTATGCGCC
This sequence comes from Bryobacterales bacterium, assembly GCA_003142355.1. The sequence goes on along the minus strand of PLMF01000113.1, from coordinate 27,450 downwards.
CGACAGTTTTCCCTTTTCCATTCGTATGAAGCAGGCATTCAGGGCGGCCGAGATCTCATCAAAGGTGTGTGAAAAGCACGACAACTTTACCCCTGAATCGGCAAGCAGCGCCAAGAGTTCAAGGCACGGATCCTGGCGGGCTGGACCCGCATGCCCCAAGGCGTATATCAAAAGAGAAGTATCGAAATATATGTCGGTTCCCTTGAACTTTCGTCCAGCGCGAGCTGGATCGGGCAAGTAAAGGGCGCTCACGAGCATGCTCCCCTTGACGATGGTCTCCAGATGCTCAAAATCTGCTGAGCGCTGGCTTTCAACATATTGGATAAAGGCTGCGATCATGAAATCCCTACTCGGTCCGACTTTAGGCGGGATCGGCTGGGAACTGAGGAGGAGCTTTCCGCTGGCCAAGGAGGGATCTGTTTGGAGGAAGGAATGAAGAGCGGATTCCGCATCTGAGGGCGTCAGTGCAACATTAAACGTTGTACCGCAAAACTGAACAATTCCTTTGATGATGCGCTCGTGAGAAGCGGTGACGCTCTGAACGGTAAATGCGAAGGTCGAATTGGCCAGTTTGTTGTACACAGGAACATACGCCTTGTGCTCAACGTTGATGTAGCCCTTGTCTTTGAGTCGAGTGAGGATCAATTTCAGCGCGTGTTGGGGGATGCCGATGCCGAAGCGTCCGTCCATGTCGTTTTTCAGTTTGGGCAGGGAAATTGCACTATGATCCGAAAGGCGGATACACTCGACCACCATCGGTACGAAGGTCTCTAGATAGTCATGCTTGTTGGTCTCCCACTGTGCCTTTAAAAGTGCGAGACTTATGATCGTCTGGTCCATGCCGAGTGCTCCTTCAGTGGGGCTCCAGTCGCTGTTTAGCCCGCATGTATAAGGCATCAACTATACCCCCGAGCATTTTGGAAAGCAAGAGCCGCTAATCTGTGATGTAGCGGCTCGAACGACGACACTGCCAAATCGGTATCTGTTTTGGCAAAACCCTCGTCTCGCATCAATCCCACGTTTGGACGCAGATCTCGTATATCGTGCCGCGTTTCCGTACGCAAAACGGGCCAGTCGTTCAAGCGTCGTGCGCGCTATCGCGGCCGGATGATTTGCGAAAGGGGCGATAATTCTGTAGAGGAATCGGCTCCACTGTGGTTTCAATGACATGGCGGAAGCGAGTGAACAGCTTCGAGGAAGGCATCCAGATCATGAACGACAGCCGGTTCGCTAACGGATCGGTGATCTATACTCAGAGCGGCTACTATGCGCGCAGGTTCGCCAAGGAGACGCACGGCGGCATGGTGGGANNCTTCACTGGCCAGAAACAGTCTTTTTTTGGCGACCTTCACATGATGGGCCGCGACGGGTTCATCTTCTTCACCGAGAGCCGGAATGTTACTCAGACCTGGTTTGCCGAAGATCGGCAAGACCATGGGAAGGTGGACACCTGGGACGGAACCATGACGTAGCTGACGATGCCAAGGCCGAGGTGCGGCGCTCCATCCAGATGGTGGAAGTGGCGTACGGCGCGCGGCTATACGAACGTGGAACGCGCCACCGCGCCGGAGACATCCACGGCGCCGGGTATCCGCCGCGGGTCGGCATGGGTGGGCGGGTCGAAATTGATGCGCTCTTTCTCGACCACCAACGGGCGCTTCTGCACCTGGGTATGAATGGCGCCCACGTACTCGCCCAGGATGCCCATGAACACCAGTTGCACGGAGCCCAGCAGAAAGATGCCGATGACGAGCGGCGCCATTCCCACGGAAAACCGGTTCCAGTAGAGCAGCTTGTAGATGAAGTATCCCAGGCCGGTGAGAAAGGACAGGGCGGCGCCCACGAAACCGGCGAAGGTGGCCAGGCGTAGCGGCACCTTGGAATGGTTGATGATGCCCAGCATTCCCAGGTCGTAGAGCGAATAGAAGTTGTTCTTGGTAATGCCGTGCTTGCGGACCGGCTGGTCGTAGGGAAGCTTCTTGTGGGGCATTCCGATTTCGGCGATCATGCCGCGGAAGTAGGGGTACGGATCGTCCATCGCCTTCACCAGATCGACCACGCGCCGGTCATACAGGCCGAAGCCCGTAAAATTCTCGAAGGTCTCGATGGAGGAGAGCCGATTCACCAGGCGGTAGTACTTCTTGCGGACCCAGAACATGAGCGGATTCTCTTCGCTGGTGCGCTTGATGCCGAGCACCATGGAATAGCCGTTCTCCCATTCGCGAATCATGTCCCCGATCATTTCGGGAGGATCCTGCAAATCCGCCACCAGGCTGATGACGCAATCGCCGCCGGCCTGCCGGAAAGCATGCATGGGGGAGCGGATGTGTCCCACGTTGCGGGCATTGACGATGATGCGGACGTTGGGGTCCTCGGCCGCGATGCGTTTGAGAACGGCGACGGTGCCGTCGGTGGAGGCGTTGTCGATGAAGATATGCTCGTAGCGATACCTTCCCACCTTGGCGATGGCGTCGCGAACCCGGCGGTAGAGTTCCTCTACGTTGTCGACCTCGTTAAAGCACGCCGTAATCACACTGATCGTTTTCATGAGCTACTCCGGGCCGCTGCAGCAGATACAGACTTGGCCCCCCAAGCGCAAAAGTCACGACATACCCCGATACTTGTGAAACCAGGGAAAAGGCCAGCGCGGCGTCGCGGCCGATCCCAAACAGGGTCAGCACGCCGACATAGACAAACTGGTAGATTCCGACGAGGCCAGGGGTGGAAGGCAAAGCGCTGGCAAACCCCATACCAGCCAGCAGCAGCATGGCCACCGGAAATGGCCTCGGTTTCCAGTCGCGGCACCGGCGTGGCGCAGCCTCCCAGGCTGCCGGGCCCAGAGGGCGCCCCCGACTCATCGGGACGCCGGCCGGCCGTGCGCCAAAACGCGTCCCGATGAGTCGGGACGCNNGCACGAGTGCCTGCGCCACACGGCCAGATGGACAATGCGAAGCTAACTTTGCGTTCTTGCATAGCTTACTGGCTGGCCGCGGGGTGAAAATCGAGATGGGCCGGCTCGGCGGAGGCAACCCAGGTGGTGCGCCCCACGACGGCCAGGGCGCCAGGGGCGGCGGAATCCGGCAATCCGCGGCTATAGATCAATCTCCGCAGCGACGGAATGTTGGCGTAGGGGCTGTCGATGTCGTCGATACGGATGGGCTCGTCCTGGTTCAACGCATGCAGCAGCACCTCGCCGCGCATCAGCTCGCGGCAGGAAATCTGGCCGCGCAGCAAGGGAATCGCCAGGTACACGTCTTGGTCGCGAAGGATATGGCCTTCGGGCAAATCCGAGCGCGCATAGACCCCGCGTACGAGCGAATCCAAATACTGAATTTCCTTGGCGGGCGGGATGCGCTTTTGGGTGCCCGGCGCGCCGCACATCTCCTTGACCTTGTGAAACGCCTTAAACCAGGTATCCGCCTGCTCCGGCAGCGAGCAGTAGGGGGACAGCGCCGTACCGTCGGAATCGATATCGATATGCCGCTCGAAGGTGCGGGCGCCTTTGGCATAGGCGATGAGCATGGACGATGTCCAGTCGGAGCACTCGTGGGTGGAGAACCCGATGGTATGCGAGGGATACCGCGCCCGCAGGTAGTCGATCTGGTTCAGCTCCAGTTCGCGGTCTTCGGAGGGATACATGGAAACGCAGTGGTTGATGGCCATCGGAATTCCGCGATTATGGAAGAACGTCACCAGGTCGTCCAGGTCCTTCACGGAACTGCCGCCGGTGGAGACGATGACCGGCTTTTTGGTCTGGGCGATCTTTTCCAGCAGCAGCCAGTCGTTGAGGTCGGAGCTGGCGATCTTCAGGATGGGAATGCCGAGCTCGCAGCACAGGTCGACCGATTTCTCGTCGAAGGGTGTGGCGATGGGCATGCAGGATGCCTTGCGGATGGCCTTGACCAGGGTGGCGAAATCGTCTTTCGACATGCGCGTGTCGAGCGTTTTCTTGATGTAACGGACATCGGTGCGGCGAACATAGCCCTTGTGAATGAAGGTGTCCACGTCGCGGAATTGCAGCTTGATGGCGGCGCGCACGTTGTTGAAACGCACCACCTGGGCAAAGGTATTGACGATTTTCAGCCCCCGCTCGAGGCGTCCCCAGTGGTTGTTGGCCATTTCCAGGACGAAGAGATCTTCGAAAATATCGCGATCGATCATGATTGGTTCACCCAGGCTTGCGGTTGACACAGGTTCAGAAGTCCGTTCCAGGCGGAGAAGGTGTGAATATGAGACAGAATCTCGCACGGGATTCCAGCGGCTTCGGCGGCGGCTCGGTCTTCGCGCGTATCGCCCACCATCAGGCACTCGGAAGGAGCCAGGCCGCGGCGGCCGATGAGGTCGATCAGCATCTCCGCTTTGGTGGAAAACACGGGGGTTCGCGAATCGCGGCAGGCCACCTCGCGGAAGAAGCGGCGGATGCCGAGTTGCGACAGAATTTTCCCGGTGGCGAGGCGGTTCTTGTTGGTGGCTACCCAGAGGCTGGCTCCGGCCGCGGACAATCGCTCCAGGGTTTCGAGCGTGCCCGCGAAACACACGGTTTGGCGCCAGCCTTCGGAATCGTAGCTGGTGCGGAATGCGCGCTCAATGGCATCCAAGCGATGGGAAGTGTCAATGCCCGTGGCTTGGGCGAGGATGGTGCGGATGGGCGGGCCCAGCAAGGGGCGCAGATCGCACAACAGCGGACCGGCGCCGCAGGCCGCCAGGGCCTCCCGGGCAGACCACTCGATGCCGGGGAGAGAATCGATGAGGGTTCCGTCGAGATCGAAAATCATGTGGCGGAAGCGCATCACCGGCAGGCCTCCATGGGTTCGGCTGGAGCGGCGCATTGCGATGCCAGGAACGCCAGCCCCTGCAGCGTGTCCTCCCGTTGGCCGGCTATACGGAACGTACACCCGAAGCGCCGGACGACAGCTTCCTGCAGCGTCCGGAGCTTCAAAATCAGGCCGCCGGAGAATACCAACCGGTTCCAGCCCCTGGCGGGCGAAAGCCGCCCGGCGCAATGTTCATAGTTGGCAGCCATGGCTTCGATAGCGGCGCGGAACAGGTGGGCGGCGGTGAAATTGTCTTCGCGAATATTGGCAATGGAGCCGCAATCGCCCAGCGCACCGGGGAAGAACGATAAGTTCACTTGCAGGCTGGTTACGGGCACCTCTCTGGCGGCGCATTCCAACCTTACCCACAGTTCATCACCAGAGCCGCCAGTACTCATTTCGGCGAGCAGGCGCAGCAGAAGGTTCAGAGAACGGCCGGCGGGAATATGAGTGATGGTACGCAGGAACTGCCCGCCGAAGTAGGGCCGAACCTGATAGTCGCCGGCCGCGGGATCGCTCGTGAGGAGGCTTACCTGCGAACCGGTCGCCACGTTCAGCGACATCTCGCCCGCCTCGAGTGAAGTTCCCAGAAGCGCCGCCTGCTGATCACCCACGGCGACGTAGCAGGGCATGGAACCCCAGCGCCGGGAAAGGGTTCCCACACGGGTTCCGTCGGGAACGATGCTCGGGAACTCGATCGAATCCAGGCCGACAGCGGCCAGCATCCCCCGGTGCCACTCCCCGCGCCGCACGTCCATGCAGCCGTGTGCCGCGGCGTTGGTGGCGCTGGTGACGGGCCGCGCATGGCAGAGGTGCGCCGTCAGGAAATCCGCCAGCGAGACCGGCAGAAAGGGTGCCGCAGGCAGCTCGCCCCGTTCCTTCATGACGAACAGGGTGCTGACAGGAAGGCCGGGCCTCAGTTCGTTCCCGGCATCCTGCCGCGCACGGGCATCCGTTCGCGACGCCAGGGCATCAAAGTAAGAACCGCCGGATCCCGGCATCGGTTGGGCCGCCCGGCCGTCCTGCCAGGAGATGAAGTTCGAGAGAGCGGCGCCCTCTCCGGTGGCCAACACCATGCCGTGCATCTGCCCGCAGACGAAGAGGCCGGAGGCATCCGGGGCGGCGGAATAGAGCTCGTCCAAGAGCCACTCGGCGCGGTCCAGAACCTCCCCTGGGGCCACCTCGCGGAGTCCCTCACGGGCGCTGAGAAATGACGGGAACGAAGTCCGAATGACCCGTTCCACACGCGAATTCTCCGCGTCGAGGACGGCGCCCTTCAGATAGGTTGCCCCCGCGTCAATTCCCAAAAAAAGCATGATTCAGTTCCAGAAACTGGCCGACCGCGGCTTCCAGCGCGCTGTCGTAATCCACATACTCAATCACCAGGCGCCCGGGCCGTTCCAGCAGCGCCATGGTGAGTTTCCCGCGGACATTCTTCTTGTCGCGGCGGGACGCTTCGATGAGCGCCGCTGCCGTAATTGGCCGGTCCATCGGCATCGTGAAGTGCGCCGCGAGGAATTTGTGAACGCGCTCAAACACGGCGGCGGCAAGTTGGCCGCGGCGCCAAGCGATGAAGTTAGCCAGATCCATGCCCCAGGCGACGGCAATGCCATGAGGCACCGCATGGCCGGTAATGGACTCGAGCGCATGGCCAAAGGTGTGGCCGTAATTCAAAATCCGTCGTAGATCGCGCTCGTACTCGTCTTCTTCAATGACTTCCTTCTTGACGGCGAGCGAGGCTGCGATGATCTCCGGAGATTCCGGATTGCGGAACCCGCCCATGCTCACGGCCCGCTCTACCCGGGCGTACAGCTCTTCCGAGCCGGTGAGCGCCAGTTTGACGATTTCTCCGTAGCCGGAGGCGATGTCGCCGTCGGACAGCGTAGCCAAGAAAGTCTCACAGATCTCCACCGACTCGGGTGACTGGAAGACACCAAGCTGGTTCTTAAAGCGCCCGAAATTGATTCCGCATTTTGCGCCGATGCAACTATCCGCCATGCTCAGCAGCGTGGTCGGCAGAAAGATGAACGGGATACCGCGGTAATAGAGGTGAGAGGAAAAGGTGGCGATATCCTGAATGATTCCGCCGCCGATGGCGATCAGCCTGGTTTCTTTGTTTCCCTTGTGATCCTGCAGGAAATGCAGCGTGCGCTCGACACCAGCGAGAGTCTTTTCGGTCTCGAGCGCGGGCACGGTGCGATAGGGGAGGGCGTTTTTCAGCGGGGCCAGATCCGCCGAGTAGAGCGCATCGACATTGGCGTCGACGATGACGGCTCCCTTGGGGACGCGCGCCAAGGGGGCAATGGCGCCGGCGATGGATTGGTGGAACCGCGCCCGGTATGCGCCTTGCCCGGATTGGATGGTGAGATCCTCAGTGATGTTCGTTATTGACATAGGAAACCGCCGTCGATGATCAGTGTCTGGCCCGTAATGTAGGTATTGGCTTCGCTACCCAGGAAGTACACGAAAGATGCGATCTCCTCGGGGGAGGCCAGCCGGCCGAGGGGGATGTCGCTGCAAATGGCTTCGATCTGTTGTGGCGAATTGTTGCGGCAGGTTAATTCGGTGGAGACAAAGCCGGGGCAGATGGAATTGACCAGCACCCTGCTGGAAGCAAGCTCCAGGCAGGCCGTGCGAGTGAGAGAATTCAAGCCCGCCTTAGCGGCACCATAGGCAGCGCGCCCCTGGCGGGAAACAGTGGCGTAACAGGAGCTCAGATTCACGATACGGCCCCACCCTTGAGCGCGCATGTGCGGGGCCACCGCCTGTATCAACTGGAGCGGCGCGGAGAGATTGACATCGAGGCAACGCTGAAAGGTGTCCAGGGGCAGCGACTCGATGGACGCAATTGGATTTTCCGCAGCGTTGTTGATGAGCACATCAACCGCCGAGTTGTTGGGATCGGAAACGAAACTGGCGATCGATTCGCGCGAACTGAGATCCAGCTCCGCGCGGGTAGGCGCCAGCACGCGGTACCCGCTGTTGCAGTACTGCGAGGCAATGGCGCGGCCAATTCCACGGGAGGCGCCGGTAATGAGTGCGGTTCGCTCCGGCATGACGCTAGGCTTCCTGCTCCAGCATATTGGCGCGCAGTTCCTCCGGGTCGAGGAAGGGATAGAGGTCTTCGAGCGGCGATGAAACCATGCGCCCGTCGGGGAGAATTCGCGAGATCAGGCGAGGTTCGAACTCTTGAGCGGGGTCCAGCATTACCTCGCAAAGGAAGGGGCCGGAAGCTGTCAGTGCCGCCTCGATATCGCCGCCACACTGGTTCCGGACGATGCGGCGCGCGGGGATGCCGTAGGCTTCGGCGATGCGCACCATGTCGGGGAAAGAAACGCCGCTGCGGGGGCTTTCTCCTATGAAGTTGCCTTGAAAAAAAGAGCTCTGAGTGGTGCGTATGGAAAGATATCCACCGTTGTTCATCACGAAGATTTTGACCGGCAACCGATGATGCACGATGGTCTGGAGTTCCTGGATGTTGAGTTGGACGCTGCCATCGCCGGCCAGGCAGACGACGCGGCGGCCGCGATGGGCGATGGCGGCGCCCACGGCGGCGGGAAGATCGTAGCCCATGGAGGCGCTGCCGGCGTTGGTGAAGAGGCGCTGGCCGGGCTGGATGCGCCCCGCCTGGAAGGGAACCACGCAAGCTGCGCCGTCGCCGCACACCACCACGTCCCCTTCTTCCAACTTCTCGTAGAGCTGGTCGATAAAGTGGTAAGGGTTCAAGGGCGCATCGGCGGTGCGGTGGCGGGCCTCGACCACGGGGTAGCGCTCGACCCGCTGCTTGTTCCACAAGAGCCACTGGGCATGCTGGGGCGAGGGCTGGCCGCCATCCAGCAACCCGTTGGCGATTTCCAGAAAGCGGCGCACGTCGGCATGGATCGGCAAATCGGGGCGCACGGTGGGCTTGGTGAGCTCCGCGGCATCGATATCGACCTGGATCTTGTAGGCGTGGGGGGCGAAAGATTTCCAGTTGTAGCTGATCTGCCGCACATGTAGACGGCAGCCCAGGATCAACAGCAGGTCCGCGTTTTGCACGGCGAAGTTGCCGGGCCGATCGCCCACGGTTCCGGGACGGCCGCAGTACAGCGGATGATCGGTGGGCACGAGGTCGTGCGCGGTCCAGGCGGTGGTAACGGGAATGCCCAGGCGGCCGATGAAGTTGAGGAAGAGATCCTGGGCGGCGGCCACCCGGACTCCGCTGCCCACCATCAAAACCGGCCGGCGGGCCTGGCGAATGCGGTCGAGCGTCTCCGCACAGAGGCGGCGCAGTTGGGCCTCATCGAATTCGATGCGGTCTTCCTGGGGGTCGTAGGCGGGGAGGGACTCTTCGTCAACCAGAGCGGCTTGCACATCCACGGGAATGTCCAGCCAGCACGGCCCGGGGCGGCCGTGAGCGGCCAGGTACCAGGCGCGTTCGAGGTGGTAACGGATGGAGCTGGGGTCGAGGACGATCTCCGCATACTTGGTGATGCCCTTGGCCATGCGGACGATATCCACTTCCTGATCGCCGAGCTGGCGTAGGCCGGCGCAGCGGCCGTTGTACGCCGCGATGCAGGTTTCCCGCTTGACCTGGCCGGAAATCACCAGCATGGGAATGGAGTCCGTCCATGCGCCGAATACACCGTTCAACGCGTTGATCGAGCCGGGACCCGAGGTCACGCTGACAATGGCCGGCCGGCCGCTGACACGCGCATAGGATTCGGCGGCCATGGCGCAGGCCTGCTCATGATGCATGCAGGTGTAGCGCAGGCGCGGCTCGCGGCCCAGGGCGTCATTGAGGTGCATGGCGCCGCCGCCGGTGAGCAGGAAAGTATCCGTGGCGCCCCAGTCCGCCAGGCGGCGGAAGATGTAGTCGGCGAGACGAATCACCGGAGACCTCCGGCACTGATAGCGCAACCGCTCTCTGACGTTCGCGGCTCGGAATGACTCCAAGCCGCGGTTCGCCGGATGGCTTCATCCAGCGAGACGGTTTGGTCTAAGCCCAACTCCGTGCGGGCGCGGACGGTGCTGGGGATGTAGCGCTGTGCCGGTACACCTGGTGGAGGCTGCTGCGCCACCGAAATCGCACTCTTCGAATCGAGTGCGGAGGTGACCCGCGCAGCCAAAGCGGCGATAGTGATGGCCTCTTCAGAGCCGACGTTGTAGGCCCGGCTGGCTTGGCCGCGCAGCAGAATGGTCCATAGCCAGATGGCCAGGTCGGCGGCGTACAGGTATGAGCGGTAAGGGGCGCCGTCGCCGGTAATCCGGACGGGGCCCCCGGCCAGAACGTCGCGGATGAAGTTGCCCACGGCGAAGTTGGCATCCAGGGGGAGATAAGGGCCGGCGAAGGCGAACAGGCGCGCCACGCTCACGTCGAAGCCGCGGGCCTGCCCTGCGCTGAAGCAGAGGAACTCGGAGGCGCGCTTGGCCTGGGCATAGGCGGAAGTGACATCGGTGGTGAGGGGCGCGCCGGGATAATCCTCGGGGATGTGGGTCATGCCAGCGGGCTGTCTGCCATACACAGCGCCGGAGCTGGTGAAGAGAAGGCGCCGGACGCCGCGGCGGCGTGCGAATTCCAGGACGCGCCCGGTGGCGGCGACGTCGCAGGCGAAGACCGATGCGGGGTGCCCGGCGTCGGTGGCGGCATGCACGATCAACGGAAAAGTTCCCTCGGGGAAAGCGAAGCTGGTGGCGTCGCCCGCGATCAGGGTGACGGCGGGGTCGCAGGCCAGGTGCGGGGAGCGGCGTTCAAATGCCGCCGGGTTGCGGGTGAGCACGGTGGCCGAGATCCTCAGGTTGAGGCGGCGATTGGCCCACAGCAGGCTCTCCATCAGCCATGTCCCGACGAACCCCGTACCGCCGGTGAGGAAGATGCGCTCGCCCCGGGCATCCGGCCACAGGGTCTCGGTGCGAGAGAGGATGTGGTCGAGATCCAGCCGGAGGAGGTTTTCCATAACGCTCTCACGCCATGGCGCAGAGGACCTGAGAGGTCGGCTGGCCGGTTCCACGGAAAAAGCCCCGGAATACTTCGAGGACATAGTCGAGCATCTCGGCGGTGAGGCCGGGGTAGACGCCGATAAAGAACGTGTCGCGCATGATGATGTCGGAGGCGGAGAGATCGCCGTGCACGCGCTTCTCGATGTGGAGGAATCCGGGCTGGCGGACGATGTTCCCGCCGAAAACCAGGCGCGTTTCGATGCGCGCGTCCTCGAGATGGCGAACCATGCGGCCGCGGTCCACACCCGGCCGGACGGTGATGGGGAAACCGAATGGGGAGGGGTTGGCACGCGGGTCGATCCGGGGCAGAATCAGATAATCTTCGTAGGGTTTGAGGCCCTGATACAGGCGCTGGAAATTCTGCCGCCGGGCCTCGATGAAAGCGTCGAGTTTCTCCGTCTGGGCCAGCCCGATGGCGGCTTGCAGGTCCGTCACCTTCAGGTTGTAGCCGATGTTGGAGTAGATGTACTTGTGATCGTAGCCGTGGGGCAATTCGCCGGTCTGCCACTCAAAGCGGCTGCCGCAGGTGCCGGACCTGCCTGGGTCGCACCAGCAATCGCGGCCCCAGTCGCGGAGCGAGCGGACGGTCTTCGGCAGGCCGGGAGCGTTTATGACGACGCCTCCGCCCTCTCCCATGGTGATGTGATGGGCGGGATAGAAGCTCAACGAGGCCATCTCTCCGAAGGTGCCGGCGAGCTGGCCGTTGAAGGTGGCGCCGAGCGCGTCGCAGCAGTCTTCCAGAAGCCATAGCCCGCGCCGCCGCGCGATTTCGGCGATGGTCTCCATGTCGCACGGATTACCGAGCGTGTGCGGCACGAAGATGGCGCGCGTGCGGGGGCCAACGGCATCTTCCACCAGGCGGGGATTGATGTTGTAGGTGCCCATCTCGCAATCCACAAACACCGGAACCAGGCGGTTCTGGACGATGGGAGCGACGGTGGTCGGGAACGTGACCGCGGGCGTGACAACCTCGTCGCCCGGCTGAAGGTGGTTCGCCACACCTGGTGCGCAGAGCGTGCTCAACATCAGCAGGTTGGCCGAAGACCCCGAGTTGACCAGCAGGAAATCGCGGCATCCGAGAAACTGGCGCATGCGCCTCTCGAAGCGATCGGCATACGGCCCGGCGGTGAGCCAGAAGTCCAACGCCGAGTCGGTTAGCAGCATCATCTCGCGCGCGTCGTAGACCCGCCCGGAGTACGGAATGCGGGTCTCGCCCGGCACGAACGCGGGCTTCTCGTGAGCCACCTGGTGGTATTCCGCGACCAGGGCGAGGATGTGTTCCTTCAACGCCTGCTTGGACCTCATGCGAACAGCTCCCGGTACCAGGGAATTGTGCGGCCCAGGCCTTCCTCCAGAGTGAACAACGGCGACCACTTCAACATGCGGCGCGCCCGTTTCGCGCTCAAATACTGCCGCCGGATTTCGTGCGAGGCCTCATTGAGAACTTCGGGCGCCAAGTCCGAATCCATGGCGCGCAGAATCCGCTTGACCAGCTCCAGCACGGTGACCTGGGTTTCGTTGGAAAAATTAAAAGCCAGGCCGCGCAGCTCTTTCCGGCAGTGGAGTTCTTCGGCCAGCAGCATGTAGGCGGCGGCCCCATCCTCCACATAGAAATAGTCGCGGACAAAATGGCCGTCGGAACGAATCGCCGGCGGCTCGCCGCGCAGAACGGAACGAATGGTTCCGGGCACGATGCGGTTCCAATTCAGGTCGCCGCCGCCAAAAAAGTTTCCGCAGCGCGTAATGGCCACCGGCAGATCGTAGGTTTCCGCGTAGGTGTGCGCGATCAGGTCCGCGCACGACTTGCTGGCATCATAGGGGTGCCGGCCCGCAAGCGGGGCATCTTCCGAATACGGCAGTTGGTTTTGCTCGCCATACGCCTTATCGGAAGAGGCCACCACGATGGACTGGACGCCCGGCGAGCGGCGGCAGGCCTCCAGCAGGTTCCACGTGCCCCGAATATTGCTTTCGAAGGTCGAAACCGGGTTGCGGTTGGCAATCCCCACGATGGTTTGGGCGGCGAGGTGAAATACGGTGTCGATTTCGTATTCGCCCACGGTCCGTTCGATGGCGTCGCGGTCGCAGACATCGCCGCGCACCACCTTCACCTGCTCCAGCACCCGGGACCGGACCAGTTCGCTCTGCGGAACCCAATCGCGCACCAGGCAGACCACATCGGCGCCGACTTCCCAGAGCCGCCGGGTGAGCCACGAGCCCACCAGGCCGGTGGCGCCGGTTACAAGCACCGGCCGATCCCGCCAGTATGCGAGCGCAGCCATCTTCTTCACCGGCTGCTCACCAGGCGCGGCAACCGGGCCGGCGCATCGTCCCACAGCTTCCAGGGCGCCGCTTTCCGGTTCCACAGATCGTTCAGGTGCTGGTATTCGCGATAGGTGTCCATGGGGTAGAAGAAGCCGTCGTGCTGGTATGCCATGAGCTGCCCTTCGTTCGCCAGTTGCTCCAGCGGCTCGCGCTCCAGAATGCAGTCATCGCCGCCCAGATACTCGAAAAACTCCTTCTGGAAGACGAAGAATCCCGCGCTCATCCAGGCATCGGTCTGGGGCTTCTCGGCAAACTTGAGTACCTGTCCGCCGGCCGACAACTCCAGGCCGCCGAACCGCGAGATCGGCGATACGCTGGTCACGGTGGCGATGCGCCCGTGGCGGCGGTGAAACTCGAGCAGGCGGCGGATGTCGACATCGCTCACGCCGTCGCCGTAGGTGAGCAGGAAGGTGTCGCCGTCGATGTACCTTTGGATTCTGCGAACGCGCCCGCCGGTCATGGATTCCAGGCCCGTGTCGGCCAGCGTCACGTTGAAGTCCTGTTCGTTGTGATGGCCGTGATAGCGGATCTGGGAACGCTGGCCGAGGCACATGGTGAAGTCGTTGTTCATGGCCTCGTAATTCAGGAAGTAGTCTTTGATGGTGTTGCCGCGATACCCCAGGCACAGCACGAAATCGCGAAAGCCGTGGTGCGCGTACATCTTCATGATGTGCCAGAGGATGGGCCGCCCCCCGATTTCCACCATCGGTTTCGGCCGGAATTCGGTCTCCTCACGGAGACGCGTTCCCAAACCGCCGCACAAGATGACCACTTTCACTGACGTGAACCTCCCCGGAAATCCGGCGCGCGCGCCTACCGAGCGCTCAGAGGCTCATTATTCAGGAGATATACGCCGTACTCTATCCCGTATTTGGTTCTGGAACTGATGTTGGCTTTAGTTATGGCCCTAGCGGGTTGCCGATCAGGCAGCGATGCGGCCTCGAATTGAGGAAAACCGCTTTCGAATGAACAACTTCCGTCGAACATAGGCATGGCGATCCGGCACCCCGTCTTGGGACGTCCGGGGACGGTCTAAAGGAAACCGGTAACACGGCCGATAATAGCAACGGTGCAGTCTGTCGCTGGTACGCGGTACGGATCAACGGCGGACTCCGCCAGAGAGGGTGTTGCGCGATGACTTTCTTGCTCTTCCTGGTCTCCCTGGGTGTCCTGGAGTACATTGTCCGCCGCCCCGAGGAGGCCCCCAAAACAGGCTGGAAAGCCCTTGCCAAACAGCGGGCTGCAGACCGGCCCGCGGATTCAGCGCCGGCCCTTACCCCGGGGCTGCTGGCCCTCGGCCAGGCTCTCGATCAGTTCGGACGGGGGCAATCGCCTACCACGGCAAAGAGCCCGGAAGTACCCAATCCTCAATCGGATCGAGTATGATACTTGCATGCCCGGGCGGACCGTAGTCAAGCTGCGCTGTTTGCCCGATGGCGGCTTTCCGCTCTTGGTAAGTTCCTGATGCTGGCCGCGGTTCTGCTTGCCGTCGCTTTTGCCATCGGGGTGTTCGTGGTTCCACCCGAGACTTGGTGGCGGCCCACCCGGGTGAAAGTGCGGCGCCGATGATCCGCATTCTCTGCATCTTCGGAACGCGCCCGGAGGCCATCAAGCTGTGTCCGCTGGTTCACCGGTTGCGCGCCCGGCCAGATGAATTTGCGGTGAAAGTCTGCGTGACGGCGCAGCACCGCGACATGCTGGACCAGGTTCTCGCGGCTTTTTCCGTGACCCCCGACTACGATCTCGATCTGATGAAGCCGGGCCAAACGCTGGCCGGCCTCACGGCGCACATTCTGGCCGCGATCGAACCCGTCATGGAAACCGAGCATCCGGACCTGGTCGTGGTTCAAGGCGACACGACCACTACGCTGGCGGGAGCGGTGGGGGCTTTCTACCAGCAGATTGCCGTGGCGCATGTCGAAGCTGGGCTGCGCACCGGCGACATGATGCAGCCATTCCCGGAGGAAATGAACCGCGTTCTGACTTCGCGGATCGCGACATGGCACTTTGCCCCCACGGCCAGGGCCGAGGCGGCGCTCGTCGGCGAGGGTGTCGCCCGTGAAAGAATCTTCGTCACGGGCAACACCGGCATCGATGCCGTGCTGTACGTTCGCGATGCGCTGGACCGGGGCGGCCTGCGCGCGCCCGAATGGCCATGGATGGATCCGGGCAAGCGGCTGGTGCTGGTCACCAGCCATCGCCGCGAGAATTTCGGGCCGGGATTCGACCGGGTCATGCTTGCGCTCTCGCTGGTGGCGTCGCGCCCCGACGTCCAGATCGTCTACCCGGTCCACCGTAATCCCAACGTGCTCGGCCCCGCGCACCGAATACTGGCCGGCCTTTCCAACGTGGTGCTGCTCGATCCCCTGCCCTACACGGCGTTCGTGGATCTGATGCGCCGTTGCCGGCTGATCATAACGGACTCCGGCGGCATCCAGGAAGAAGCGCCCTCGCTGGGCAAGCCGGTGCTGGTCTTGCGTGAAAAGACCGAACGCCCTGAAGCGCTGGAGGCCGGCACGGTGAAACTGGTGGGCACGGACGTGGATCGCATCGTGGCGGAAGCCACCCGCCTGCTCGAGGACCAGGACGAATACACGCGCATGACCCGTGTTCACAACCCCTACGGCGACGGCCATGCCTGCGAGCGCATTGCGCGCGCGCTGGCGAATCGGGGGACCGGCAGTGGCGGGTGAAAGGAACAGGATGCGCAGCTTGACACACCCGAGAGTATCGCGTCAGACTTTGAGTTACGGCCTGCGGCCGGTTATGGCCGGAGGCAGATGGAGGAAAACTCTTTGAATCCCGGACGAGTGCTCGCGGTATTGGCTTGGGCCATGCCGGTATTTGCGCAATACGCAGGCCCCGCCATACTCTCGCGCGGCGAGGCGCCCGCGGCCATGGCGTCGCCACAGATCGATTTTCGGCCATTCGTCGAATTGAGCGGGGTCTATGACACCGGACTTTCCGGCGTGGCGGTGAATTCGCAGGGCCAGTTGGGGAATGAATCGAGTATGGGCCTGGAAGTCACGGCAGGCATCAGTGGCGTGCATAGCTGGAAGCACACCAAGATCGGCTTGGACTACCGCGGCTCCATCCGGCGTTACGCGCACGCCACCAGCTACGATTCAACCGATCAATCCGTGATGCTGGGGATTGTGCAGCGGGTCTCGCGCCATGTGTCCCTGACGTTGAACGAAAGCGCCGGCTTGTTCTCGCGAAGTTTCGGTCTTCCGGGGCTTTCGCAGACCGTGCCCTTCGATCCCTCCACGACTTATGCTCCCACGTCGGACTTCTTCGATAACCGCACGGAGTATCTGAGCACGCAGGCCAATTTGGTCTTTCAGAAGAGCGCGCGGCTTTCTTTCAGTTTGGGCGGCGACGGTTTTCTGGTTCGCCAAAGCTCGACTGCGCTCTACGGGGTTACCGGCGCCACCGCTCACGCCGATGTGCAATACCGTTTGACTCGCCGTACCACCATTGGCGCCAATTACAGTTACACCCACTTCGACTTTATCCATGTGCTCAGCAGCACGGACATGCATACCGTGTCCGGCGTATTTTCCACGCGGATTAGCCGCTGGCTGGAGTTCTCCGCAGAGGGCGGGATGGCGAGAGCCGAGACAAAGTTTATCCAAAACGTGCCCATTGATCCTGCGATTGCGGCCCTGATCGGAACCCCGGAGGGAACCGTGGTGCTCGACCGGATCGACCATTTCGTGATCGGGACCGGCCGGCTGTCGCGGACGTTTCCCAAGGGGGTCGCGTACGTTTCCGGAGGGCGGGGTATTACGCCCGGCAATGGTCTGTTTCTGACTTCCGTCACGACCACCGCCATGGCGGGATACAATTATACCGGGCTGCGCCGATGGAGTTTCGGCGTCTCCGGGGGGTACCAGTCCGCCGAGTCGATTGGGAATGTCCTCGGCACTTACGGCGGCGCCAGCGGAACATTGTCCGCCAGCCGCCAGATCGTGCATAACGTGCATGGGGTGGTGTCCGTCGGCGCCCGTAAGTACACCAGCGCCAACTTCGATCTCTACAACCGGGTCATATACGATGTGCGGGTGGGCGTGGGGTACTCGCCTGGAGACGTCCCTCTTCGCATCTGGTAGCAGGGGCACATGTCCTCTCCAGAGTCCTCGCTGGAAAACGACGCGCGCCATCTAGCGGTCCGGATCGAGAAGCGCCAGCACCTGATTCTGTGCGCGTTCACCATCCTCTACCTTTTGGGAGCCGGGCTGCATGCCCGCGGCAAACCGTTCTGGTACGACGAGGTGATCACGCTGGTGATCGCGAATTCGCCGAACCTGTCCACGGCCTGGAAGGCCGCGCTTGCGTGCGATGCGGCTCCCCCGCTGCCGCACCTCATGGCCCATTTGTGCGTACGGTGGTTCGGCGACGGAGAGATTTCCGTCCGGATACCGGCGATCCTTGGTTTTTGGGTGTTCTGTTTGTGCCTGTTTCGGTTCACGTCGAGGCGCGTGGGCATCTACTATGCGCTTGCGGCGCTGTTGCTTCCCACGGTCCTCGAGACCTATTACTATTCGGCGGAGGCGCGCGCGTATGGCCCGGAACTGGCATTTTGCGGTTTGGCGCTGGTGGCGTGGCAAGCGGCAGCAGAGCGCTCGAAACGTTTTCTGGCTCTGCCCGGACTGGCTCTCAGCCTGGCAGCCGCCCTCCTTTGCCACTACTACGCGGCGCTGCTGTACCTGCCCCTGGCCGGGGGAGAAGCGGTTCGGCTCTACCGCAGCAGAAAGATCGATTGGGGAATATGGGCGGCGTTCGCCGCCGGCGTGGCGCCGATCCTCTGGCGGATCTCCACCGTGGTCGGCGTGGTGAAAGGATTCGCGCATACCTGGGCCGTCCCCTACCCCGAACAGGCGATCGAGTTTTGGGAGAGCGGCCTCCAGCACGCCTCCGGTTTCCTGACGCTGCTGCTGGCCTTGTTGGCGCTCTCGATCGTTCTGAGCCGCCGGAAACCGGATACCGCTCCCAGCGCTGTTCCCCCACTGGCGGACCACGAGCTCGCTGCCGGGGTGCTGTTTCTCGCAATCCCGGTGGCCGCGGTGGCGGGAGCGCTTCTGGTCACGCACATGTTCGCGATGCGTTATGCGCTGATTGCGCTGGCCGGCTTCTCGTTCCTTGCCCCCATGGTCGCCGCCCATTTTTTCGGGGGGCGGGCGCTGCCCGGATTCTTGCTGATGGCGGCTGTGACCGTGGGCTTCGGCTATTCGTCCATGGAGATCCCGCCGAGCCGAAATCCGTTTGACGGCGAACCCCTCTTGCGAGAGGCCCTCGAGCAAGGGCCAGTGGCGGTCTCGGACGGCCAGTTGTTCTTGCAGATGTGGCATTACGCGCCCGAACCGCTGAAATCGCGGCTGCTGTTCCTGGCGGACAACCAGGCAGCGCTCCAGTACATGGGCTTCGATACCATCGACGGTGGCATCCGGGTGCTGCGGGACTGGTCATCGGTCGATGTCGTGGAGTACCGGAGTTTCGCCAGCCCAGGCCGGGAGTTTTTCGTCTATCAGAACACGCTTCGGCCGGGCTGGCTGATCTCTAAAGTTGTCGACGATGGCGCTACGGTCGAGATCCGGAAATACGCGGGCTCTCGCGCGCTGATGCGGGTGCGGCTGAAGTCGTGACGCGCATGTTGCCTCATGGCCACTGAATCAACTGGCCGGCCATTGGCTCAATCCGCCGTTCTCTCCATAGGGCAAGGAATTCTTCTCGATATTGGGGCCAAGGCCGCTGCGGGACGTTCACCACTACGACCGCGAACTGTGGGAAACGCCTCAGCGCGCGGGAGGCGGACTCGCCAAAGAGTTGGTCCCGAGTGAGCAGGCAGCGGAAGCCTGCGTCCACGGCCGCTCTCACAAGGTCGCCATTGGATAGGGCCTTCCACCCGCGCTTCCCAGCGGTATCGCAGGGAATCTTGAAACCGGCCAGAACGGATACGAGATGCACGTCTATGTTGGCGTCAAGCAGCCACATGGAAGGAGTCGGTAAACTCGGAGGCGACCTTCAGAACTTCAGGTAAGGCCTGACGCGGAAAGGCGCAATCGAAAGACTGGTCGATGTCATCGACAGACATGCCGCTAGCCAGGCATTCGAGGATGAGAGAAACGGCCAGCCGGGTACCGCGAATTGCCAGCTTCCCGCCAAGGAGTTGGGGATCGGCTACGATCCATTGATACTCCTTGTAGGCTTCTGGCTCCCAGTGTGACATTGCGGCCTCTTCCTTTCCAATTGTAGAACAGCCTGGCGGGCGGCATGGCAAAAGCGGTGCAACCCGGGTGCAACGGGACCCGGGACCACGTTGTCAGTGGACGGCTGCTATGGGCGGCGTGTGCGGGGAAATGAGTCCGCACCTGGCGCTTCGCTCCGGCGCTTGCGGCCGCAAGGCGGAATCGGCACGAGGCCGCCATGCCCCCCACAGGCCGACACTGGAGACACGTTGTGCGTTGGCTTGACGATAGAATAGTGAAATGCTGGCCCAGCCTGGATTGAAAGACATCATCGGACCCCTGATCTCAGTAGTCGCGGCGGCGCTGTCCGGCGTGTGCTTTTGGCTTAATTTTCGGCTCTCCAGGCGAATGGCGGATCGTTCGCTGAATCTGGAGGCGCAAAAGATGTTGCTCGAAATAAACCGGCAACTTATATCTGATCCTTGGCTCTGGTCAATCTACGATGAGCACCCTGTGCGTACAGACGCCGATTTCGACGCCAAGTGCGCCAAGTCGGGAGTCTTTCAGGCCAAGCTCGAAGCGTTTGCCTATCTTTGCCTGAACGCGTTTGAGGTCATCCTCGCGGAGCCCCCCGAACCCGCACAGCGAGGTAAGCGCAACGAGTCAAATGTTTGGGTTGATTTCTTCCACAACTCCCTTGCGAGATCGAGCGTGATTCGCGGCGTTCTGGAGCGCTCAGATACCTCGCAATTATGGAGTCCGATTCTGATTTCGTGCTACAACGAGTGGAGGAACCCCGCCACACCAACCAGCGCAGATGGTCCCGCATCCACTGCCTGAACCTGCCAAATGCGGACCTATGCTCCCCAGAGCGATTCTTCAGCTCAATTGGTCCAAACGGCGTTGTGGGAGATCACTCTTGTGACCCCCTTCCAGTCGGATGGACGAACAAACGTGCAACCCGTAGATGTGCGCCAGCCGTCGCGAGCCGGCTGAGCCCCCTCTGATCTGAGAGACAAGTCCTTCGGCTCACTTGTCCCCGGGCCTCCATGGGCGGGCAGCGGGGATCAACTCCCTGCTGGCGGGCCGCCGCGTGAATGCGGGCTGAGCACGATTTGGACGGCCTCGGCCAGGTCGTGCGCGGTGAAGTCGGGGCGGCAATCCTGCTCCGCTCCGTAGCCGGTCAGGACCAGGATGGTGCGCGTGCCGGCACGCTGGCCGCATTCGATGTCGGCGCTCTTGTCGCCGATGAAATACGACCGCGCCAGGTCGATGTCATAGGCTGACGCCGCTTCCAATACCATGCCCGGCTCGGGCTTGCGCCGGGTGGAGGGCACATCCGGCGGATCGGCACAGAAGTAAGTCACGTCGATCAGGCCCGCCCCGACCTGGCGCAGCAGTTCGTCTTGAACGGCGTGGTATTGCGCTTCGGTAATCAGGCCGCGCGCGATGCCACTCTGGTTGGTAATGACGAAGGTGAGGAGGCCAGCCTGCTTCAACTTTCGCAAGGCCTCCGGAACCCCCGGGAAGACCCGGACTCTGGCGGGATCGCCACAATAATGGACCTCTTCCATGAGGGTGCCGTCGCGGTCGAAGAATACCGCCCTGGCTCCCCGACCGCGTGGTTTCGTGCCTTTGCGGGGAACCACTCCCTCACGGTCGTGGCTCGGATCGGAGCCGCGCGCGTCGGAAGCTGTGAAGAAGTGGGTTGACAGGCGAAAGCGCCTGTCCCACAAAGCAGCACCGGATCCTGGGGTCATACCTGGGCAAAGCCCGCCTGGAGCTCGGCGGCTGTCACGGTGGCGGTACCCAGCTTGCCCACCACGATGCCGCTGGCGCAGTTGGCCAGTTCGGCGGCTTCGGCGGGAGTGGCTCCGGCGGCAAGCCCCAGAGTGAAAACCGCAAGCGCCGTATCGCCGGCGCCGGAAACATCGAATACATCCTGGGCGCGGGTCGGAGTCGGGTACGGCTGAGAACCGTTTTGGAACAGCAACATGCCGTGCTCTCCCAGGGTGATCAGGANNGGCCAGGAAAGCGAAGTGTAAGGATGCGGGTCCACGGTCAGGATCTTGCGGTGCGCGTGCGCCGTCCGGCAGATATGATCCGCCAGCGGCTGGGTCAGAAAGCCTTTGCCGTAGTCGGCGACGATGATCGCATCCAGGCCCGCGACCATGCCGTCCAGGTGGTTCCTGGCACGTTCAGTCTGTTGGGGAGTCAGCGGCGTCCTGCGTTCACGGTCCACGCGCACCACTTGCTGGTTGCGGGCGATAATCCGGGTCTTCACGGTGGTGGAAAAGGCGGCATCCTGTTGAATCCCGGACGTATCGATGCCGGAATCTTGCAACAGATCCAGCAACTGCCGCCCATGAGAGTCCACCCCCGTGACACCCATGACGGCGACCTGATCGGTGAACTCCCGGACATTGCGCGCCACATTAGCGGCGCCTCCGGGATAGTACGATTCCCCCGTGACGTCGACCACGGGAACGGGCGCTTCGGGCGAAATGCGCGACACCCTTCCCCAAATAAACTCGTCGAGCATGAGATCGCCGACGACGAGAATTCGTTTGCCGGCGAACCCCGCCAACAACCGGTTGAAGCGGATGATTTCGGATTCAGCTTGCATTCCCACTTATGCCGCCCCGTTTGCGCGCCACGATGATGAGAGAGAGACCCGGCCACGGCATCAGCCCGTCCAGCCGCCTCCAGATCCACACGGTTTTGTCGAAAATCTTCAACACCAGCCGGTTGATATTCCTGGAACCGAACAGCCGGCTATACGCCCACCATGGCGGCGCGCCGACTTTGTTGAAACTACGGGCGGTGTCCACCGCGAAGCCATGGGATTCGAGCAATTGGCGCGCTTGCGGTGAGCTGTAACGCCGCTTGTGCCCCAGGCTTCGATCGAGGGTCCCGAACAAACGCGGGCCGCAGGGCACCAGCACCACCAGCACGCCATTCGGCTTCAGGGTGGAGCGCAGAGAATCCAGCACGCGGCCGGGGTCGTCCAGGTACTCGAGCACATTCAGGCAAAGCACGGTATCGAAGCGGCCTTCCAGGCCGGCCAGGTCCGCCGGAACTTCGGGGTCGAGGCGCTCGACGGCCACGTTGGGCGTGCGCAGAAAGCGGTTGCGCAGCGCGTGGAGATGCAGCGGATCTTTCTCCGCGGCCATGTAGAGCATCCGTCTCGCCATGAGCCTTCCGGCGATGTTCCCGATTCCCGCGCCCACCTCCAGGACTTCATCGCCAATGTGCGGCCGGAGCTTGCGCGCAAGCCAGCTCAGATACTGGGGTGTGCCGGTGAGATTGTTGAGAACGCCGCGGCCATAGGGGGCGGCATAGAGGTCGTCGATGAGCCAAAACTTGAAGATAACGGCGAGCGCTCTTAACCCGTCCTTCCAGCCGATCTTTTTGCCTTCTTCATAGGTGCGGCCGTGATAGCTGATGGGCACTTCGTAGATACGCAGCTTCCGCTTGGCGCTCTTCATGACGATTTCCGGCTCGAAGCCAAACCGGTCGGAGCGGATGGGGATGCTCTTGAGGAGGTCCGTGCGAAAGACCTTGTAGCAGGTTTCCATGTCCGTGAGGTTGAGGTTGCAGAACATGTTGGAAATCAGCGTGAGGCCCTTATTGATCATGGAATGCCAGAACGGCAGGACGCGGGCCTGCTCGCCGGCCATGTACCGGGACCCGAAGACGGCGTCGGCGTGGCCGTCCAGCAGCGGCCGAAGAAGACGCGAATATTCGGAGGGATCGTACTCCAGATCGGCATCCTGGATCAACGCGAAATCGCCGGACGCTTCCTGGATTGCGGTGCGCACAGCGGCGCCTTTCCCCCGGTTCCGTTCATGCCGGAAGAGGCGGATTTGCGGGAATTCTGCAGCCAGGCGCCGGAGAATGTCGTACGTGCCGTCGGTCGAGCAGTCGTCGACGATCACCAGTTCCCGCTCCATGTTCTCAGGCAAGGGGGCCGTCAGAACCTGCGAGATACAACGTTCCACAACGGTGCGCTCGTTGTAGACCGGCATCAGGATCGACAGCTTCATGAAACTAAGAAGTTTAGCAGGTGGCGC
This sequence comes from Bryobacterales bacterium, assembly GCA_003142355.1. The sequence continues at coordinate 4,074 of PLMF01000113.1, read as the reverse complement.
GGGTGGTCTTGCTGTGGGGCAGCTTGGCAAGCTGCGCGCCGGTTGGTTACCGGCGCCACTGGCGGGTTGCCAACCCGCCGCAGGTTTCCAACCTGCCCCACTGCGCTACAGTATTCTCTAGACACATGCGCAAGTACCTGCCGGCGCTTCTGTTGCTGGTCTTCACGGTCTGGGCGGCAAACCTCAAGTTGTACTTGAAAAATGGCAGCTATCATGTTGTCCGTGAATACCAAGTGCAATCGAACAACGTGCACTTTTACAGCCTCGAGCGAAGCCAGTGGGAAGATATCCCCCTGGATCTGGTGGACCTGAAGCGCACCCAAGCCGAGGTCGCCGAACGCCAGGCCCAGTCGGAAATAGACTCTCAAGCGGTGGCCGAAGAGGAAAAAGCGGAACGCGATTTGGCCAGGGAAACCAGCCGCATTCCGCAGGATCCCGGTGTCTACTGGCTGGAAGGCAACCAAGCCAGGGTCATCAAGGTTGCTGAATCCACCGTCCACACCAACAAAGGCCGGTCCATTCTGAAAGCCCTCTCGCCCATTCCCATGGTCCCTGGCAAGGGCACCCTGGAATTGAGCGGAGCGCACTCGCCCAACGTCTTCACCAACCCCGAGCAGGAGCTCTACATCCAGCTTGCCGAGACCGAGCGCTTCGGCATCGCCAAACTCACCTCCAAAGGCGCCGTGCGAATCGTCGAGAACCTCACCTTTATGCCGGTCACCAAGGAGGTAGTGGAAGAACCCACCATGGTGGAGACCTTCCAGAAGCAACTCGCCGATGGCCTTTACAAGATCTGGCCCAAGCAGCCCTTCGAGCCGGGCGAATACGCGGTGATCGAGTACAGCGAGGGCAAGCTGAACATCCAGACCTGGGATTTCGCGATCCAGGCGGCAAAGTAGAAACCGGGATATACTAGACACCAGATCCACCAACTGGAGGGAAGATGTCTCAATTTACCAGACGCGATTTCTTGAAGAGCACCGTGGCCGTTACGGCGGTTGCGGCATCGGGAGGGGCGCTCACCGCGGCAGCCACCAAACGCTCCGCCACGGACTGGGTGACGCTGGGCAACTCCGGGGTCAAAGTGACCCGCCTGGCTTTCGGCACCGGCACGCGCGGCGGAAGCATCCAGCGGCAGCTCGGGCAGGACGAGTTCACGCGTCTCGTCCGGCACGCCTACGACCGCGGCATCCGGTTCTTCGAAACCGCCGATTCCTATGTCGGGATGCCCGAGATGCTGGCCGCTGCCTTGAAGGGAATTCCGCGCGACTCCTACCGGCTCATGACCAAGATGGGCCCGCGGCAGCCCGACCCCGCGGCCTCCATCGACAAGCTGCGCACCGCCCTGAGCTCCGACTACATCGACATTGTGCTGTTGCACGGCATCCGCACGGCCGGCTGGGCGCAAGAGAGGGAGTCAACCCGCGATGCGCTCTCCGCAGCCAAGCAGAAGAAGATTGTTCTGGCTCACGGCGCTTCCGTCCATGGCTTGGTGCCGCTGCGCACCTGTCCGGACGCCAAGTGGCTGGATGTGGCCCTGCTGCGCATCAACCACAATGGCACCATGATGGACAACATTCGCGGCGACGCTCAGACGCCTGGCGACGTCCCGGAGGTGACGACTCACATCCGCGAGATTCACGGCCAGGGCACCGGCGTGCTCGGCATGAAGATCATGGGCGAGGGCCGTTTCACCACGCCCGAAGACCGCGACGCCTCGATCAAATACGTAATGGGCCTTGGCGTCATGGATGCGGTGACCATCGGGTACAAGAGCCCGGCCGAGATCGACGAGGCCATCGAGCGCATCAACACGCACCTGAACGCGTAGAGTGGGGCAGCCCGGCTGGCAGGCACGGCGCCGCCCCACCGCGCCTCACCAAGCCGCGGTTTTTGGCATCCAGGAAATCTGCTTCCAGGTTCCGCTGATGGCCGGGTAAAAGACTTGGCCGCCCTGGGCCAGGTCCACGATGGTAGTGAGGAGCGACCTGTCGTGGCTGTTGAAGACGAACCGGTCGGTTTGGGTCCCGGCAGGTCCGCCGGCTCTCGGTTTTGGCGTCATTTTCAGCGTGCCGGTGCAGTCGGAGTTGACCGTGGCGGTTCCGAAAATGTCCCAGTCCGCCGGCGGCCCCATGCCGGCCGCGGAGGTTGTGCCGCCACCGCTCAGCTTGCCATCAAAACCGATCGAGATCACACCGACGATGGTGCCAGGCAGCGTCACCATCGTGCCTCCCGGCTGTGCCACGCTCATCCAGCCGATGTACGACACGGCATAGGTTCCGGCGATCGAACTCAGGTCGCAAGCCGTCTGTGCCGCCGCCACCGCGGACAGCGCCAGGACTAACAGTATCACTCGTTTCATAGAAAACTCCTTTCGCAGACAACAGTAAAACCGGCGGCGCTTGCGGACAAGACGGTGGGACGCGGCGGCCGCGATTGACGCGTATTGCCGCGTTTCGCCGCGTCTGCTACCATGCTCGGTTCGGCGCGGAGGTGCCGCGTGGGCGAACGCCTGGACTCCTGGAAGGACATTGCAGCTTACCTGGGCCGCGATCTGCGGACGGTGCAGCGGTGGGAAAGCGAGCGCCACCTCCCCGTGCACCGGTTGCCGGGCGGCGACAAGCCCCGCGTCTACGCTCTCCCCTTCGAGTTGGACGCCTGGTTGCGGACCAGTCCGGCCGAGGATCGGGAGCCCGCCTCGGTGGCCGTGCTGCCCTTTGTGAACCTCACCGCGGACAAGGAGAGCGAGTATTTCGGCGACGGCCTGGCCGACGAGGTCATCAATGCGCTCATGCGCATTCCCGGCCTCCGCGTGACGGCGCGCACTTCCTCGTTCGCGTTTCGTTCCAAGGAGCAGGACGTGCGCGAGATCGGCGCGCGGCTGGGGGCGGCGGCGCTGCTAGAAGGCAGCATCCGCACGCAGCACAATCGCGTTCGCGTTTCAGCTCAGCTTGTCAGCACCGCCGACGGCTTCCATCTTTGGAGCGAATCCTACGACCGCGAGCTCTCCGACATCTTCGCCATTCAGGACGAGCTCGCGCGCTCTATCGCGCTGGCTCTCAAAGTCCACCTGGCGCCGGCTCCCCTGGTCGAGCGGATGACGGACGACCTGGAAGCTTACGGCCTGTGGCTCAAGGGGCGGTGCCTCGGAATGCGGTATACGCCGGAAGCCATCGCCGGCGCACGCCAGTGCTTTGAGACGGCCATCGCCCGCGACCCGCATTTCCCCCTGCCCTACGTGGCGCTCGCTCAATTGCTCTTCGAGGCCGCGCAATTCCTTCTGCTGCCGCCGGCCGAGGTCAGGCGGGCCAAGCAAGCCCTTCTCAAAGCGCTGTCGTTGAACGACCGGCTGGGCGAGGCGTACGCACTTCTGGGAACTCTGGATTGCTTTCTGGAATACGATTGGGCTTCCGCCGAGCGCTCATTCGAACGCGCCTTCGAATTCAGCCCCGGTTCCAGCACTGTTCTCGCGCGGCACGCCTGGTACTTCCTGGGGCCCAGGCTTCGGATCGCCGAGGCCGTGGAGGAGCTCAGGCACGCCGTCGCGCTCGACCCGCTCTCGTCCTTCCTGCATACGCATCTCGCTCTGGCGCTGATCGTCGCGCGCGAATACGACAGCGCGGCTGAAGAGGGCCGGACGGCGGTGGAGCTTGCACCGGCTCTCTGGTGGCCGCGCTGGATGCTCTGCACGGCTCTGATTTTCCAAGGAAGAGGCGATGAGGCAGTCGCCGAGGGCAGGCTCGCCGCCGAGATCTGTGCGGCGCCCGTGGTTGAGGCCGGAATGTGCGTGGTGTACGGTTTACTGGGCCGCGCCGATGAAGCCCAGCAGTGTTTTGCGCGCGTGCTCGATTCGGCCCGCACCGCTTCACTCTCACCCTTAAGCATGGCTTGGGCGTATATGGGAGTTGGGGATGAGCGCGTCTTCGAGTGGCTGGAGAAGGCCATCGACGCGCGTGATCCGGGCGTCATGTACATGCCTGGGATGCCTATCTACGACGGCATCCGCGGCGACCCGCGCTTCCAGACGCTGCTGGCCAAGATGGGCCTGGCCTAATTCAGAAAATAGGTCCGGTA